>QMMC01000444.1 GCA_003647065.1 Deltaproteobacteria bacterium
CATGGCCTTCCTGGCTGGCCACAAGGACGTGACGACGACAGCCAAGTACGTGCACGCGCATCAGCGGGAGGCGGAGAGGGTTTTGGAGGCACGGGAAGAAGCCCGGGAAGAGGCGGGGAAGGGCGACTCAGAAGATCGCCAAAACCTGTTCCGGTCACCAACCGGTCACGGGGCCCCCAAACGAAGAAAGCCCCGCCGAGGCGGGGCTGATCTAAGTCACCGAAATCATTCTAGTGCGGAAGAGAGGAATCGAACCTCCACGAGTTTTACCTCACAGGAACCTGAATCCTGCGCGTCTGCCAATTCCGCCACTTCCGCTGGGGAGCGCTGAAATAGGCCCTGGGGGGCCGGCTGTCAATGTTCCGGAGGGGTGCCGTTTGCGTTTTTCTCGCCCTCCCGGAGGGGCCTTGGAGGGCGGTTTGCTCCTTTCATTCCGCACGGTTGGGGTCATCGGCCGATCGGAAAAAAATGCATAGGAGTGAACCTCGTGCGGACCCGGGGGGGCCGTGACGGGGCTCGGGGGGGGAGATCACGCGT
This sequence comes from Deltaproteobacteria bacterium, assembly GCA_003647065.1. Lineage (GTDB taxonomy): Bacteria > Myxococcota_A > Polyangia > Polyangiales > B10-G4 > B10-G4. The sequence goes on from QMMC01000444.1 coordinate 538, forward strand.
GATTTCACTGGTCTGTTGGCGGTACGGGCATTGCACCTCGGGGTGCCCGACATGCTCCGTCCACAAGAGAAGCGTCGACCCGCGCCCCACAAGGCCGGCTTCACGCTCACCGAAATGATGGTCGTGGTGGCGATTATATCCGTCACGGCCGGGCTGGCAGCACCCTCGATGTACGGGACGTTCGCCGAAAACCGCATCGCGTCCGCGCCCATCGACCTGGTCCGGGTGGTGCGCCGGGCCCGCTCCGAGGCCCAGGCCTACGGGCGCGCTCACCTGCTGCGCTTCTCTGCGACGGCGCCGGGGGTGTTCACGGTCTATCGCGGGGTCAGCTCGAGCTGCTCGGCGAACGCCTGGGCTACGACGATCATCCCCGCCGGGGCCTGCGGGGCGGCGGGGTCGCTCTGCGTCGATGAGCTCGACCTGAGCGATTCGTATTACTCCAACGGCTCCCTCGATATTCGCGCGACGGAATCCGGGGCGAGGGCGGCGGTCGACCTGTGTTTCGAGCCCTACGGTCGGACGCTCCATCGCTTCACGACCGCCGGGGTCTTCTCCGACCAAAACACGGTCAACGGCGGGTTGATCTTCAACTTCATGCGCTACGAGAGCGGCTCGACGGTCGGGGTCACCCGGCGAGTGGTGGTGCCCCTCGGTGGGGACGCGCGGGTGATGCGATGAGGGGCAAGCATCACCAAAGGACCCGCAACCAGGCCCGCTCGACCCGCGCGGGCTACACGCTCATCGAGGTGATGATGGCGGTGGCGATCATGACCGTCGGCTCGGTGGGCATCCTGTCGCTGCATCAGGCGACGACCAACGGCAACCGCGGGGCCCGCGAGATGTCGACGGCGACGGATTTGGTGCGGCTCTATCTCGAGCGCTCGCGCCGCGATGCTTTGCTATGGACGGCGGCGGGTAACGTGACCAATACGGAGCTGCTGGTGAACGTGCCGACGTCGACGGCGGTCACCGGTGACTGGTTCATCCCGGCTCCCACCATCGGCGACTCGCACTTCGACTATGCGGGTCGCGATACGGCGACCGTGGCGGACATGTACTTCTGCACGAACTTGCGGGCGAGCTGGATCATCGGCCAGGAGGCGATTCGCGTCGATACCCGGGTGTGGTGGCATCGCACGGCTTCGAATACCAACCGCGTCGCCTTCAACTGCGCTTCGAATCCGACGGCCATCACGGCCGAGCTCGCCGCTGCGGCTCCCCGCATCCGGTCGGTGGCTGGCTCTACCGTCGTTCGCTGGCAGGGGCTCGACTGATGTCTATCCGCCGCCCCATTCAATCTTCCGCGCCGCGCCGTCTTCGTCGTCATCGTCTTCGTGGCAGTCGCCCGAGGGCGAGTTCGGCGGGGTTCACGCTCCTCGAGCTGATGGTCGCCCTCGTCGCAGGGGCCATCGCGATCACGTCGATCTACTTCGTGAGCTCGGCGTCGAGCCGGCATTTTCACGAGCAGCAGCGCATTGCCCAGTCCCAGATGAACCTCCGGACAGCGGCGGCCCAGATTCGCCGCGACTTCTCCCGGGCGGGGTACCTCGGTAGCCCCAATACGGTGAAGGAGACGGTGTGTCCCGATGCGACGGGCTCTGTCGACGCGTCGGCGACCGACTTCGGGGCCATCGAGGTCCTCGACGGGGACGCGACGGGGGTCCTCGCCGAGGCGGCGACCAACGGGGTCGAGGCCGACACGGTGCGTCTCACGGGCAACTTCGCCAGCGGTGATGCCTACAAGGTGGCGGGTACGCAGACGTCGACGACGCTGAACTTCGCCACCACCTGGCAGGGGTTCCGGCGCTCCTTCGGGGTGCCCTACGACGACGCGCTCTTCACGTCGGTCATGAAGGTCGGGCGCTTCGTACACATCGTCAACGACGGCAACGGCGGCCATTGGTTTGCCGCGATCACATCCGTCAGCGCGGCCACCACGCCCCAGACCATCACCATCGACCGCGGGCTCCCGGACTGCTTCCGGCGCTGCGTCGACGGCTGCACGCTCTCGCCGCTCTCGAAGATCGAATACAAGGTGATCGGCATGAGCGACGCGGCGGGAGGTATCACTGCCCTCAACCCGGGCACCCTCGCCGTCCTCGGCAATACCGGCGCGGTCCTCGTCCGGCGCGAGCTCACCTTCGCCAACGTCCTCGTCCCCAACAGTGAGCGCATCGTCGCCGAGTATGTGGCCGATTTCGACGTCGACCTCATCAGCAATACGCAGCTCGGCGCGGGGCTGCCGCTGGCCCTCGCACTTCAGGACGACGCCAACGCCGAGACGGTGTCGACCGCCAACCCGCACCTGGTGCGTAGCGCCATCATCAGCCTGTCCTTGCGCACGTCGACCGAGGACCAGCGCTTCCCCTACGTGGCCCGGGCCGTCGGAGCTGCCCTCACCCGCTACGACATCAACACCGCCATCGTCGGGGCCGCCCGCGTGCGCACGACCAACCTCGAGGTCCTCCTCCCCAACGTCGCCATGCAGGACATCCGATGAAACCTCGCACCCGCCAACGCCGTGGTGGCGCCCCCCGTCGCCCCGACCAAGAGGGCGCGGCGATGATCATCGTCATGCTCATCCTCCTGTCGACGACCTCCCTCGCGGTCTTCGCGGTGCACAGCACCAGCTACGAGGTCCGCGCGTCGGGCTTCGCGCGTCAGGCGATGCAGTCCGAGTACGTCTCCGAGGCGGGCCTGACGACAACCCTGAGCATCGTCGACTCGGTCGGGCCCCGGGCTATCCTCTTCGCCGTCGCCCGGCAACAGGCCTCGGGGGTCGCCAAGCCGGTGATGGCGCCCTTCGAGCCCGAGCTCGACGACCACGCCGAGGGCTACCGCATCTACAGCACGGATCTGTCGGCCCTCACCTCGAGCGGGACCGAGCCGGTGACCATCGACGCCCTCGGCGCGCGGCAGCCCTACACGCCGACCTTCACGGTCGACATCTACGACCAGTTTCAGTCGTCACGCCCGGTCGCCGGCTACCCAGCCGATGGCGGGGGCTTGAGCTTCTTCCACGCCACCTACACGTCGCGGGGCCGCATGCGGCTCACGGCCGGAGACACCACGGTCTCGGGCCCCGATACCCGCGAATATCACGAGACCGCCAGCAGCTCCCGGGCTTACGGCGTCTCAGGACCGTTCGCGCGATGATTCGGAGGAGTCCGAGGATGGATTGGATGGATAGAATGGATCGCAACGTGCCCCAGACCACGCCGAGGGCCCCCCGGGTGCTGGCGCTTGCCCTTGCGTTCACCGCTATGCTCACCGCCTCGGCGAGCTTTGCCGGTTCGGCCGCGGCGCAGTCTTTCCCGGACGTGCGCAATATCCGTCCGTCCGTCACGCTCCTCGTCGACAGCTCGGGCTCCATGGAACGCATGCCCGCCTGCACTTGCACCACGACCTCGTGTTCTGAGTGCCTGCCCGACTGCACCGCGGGCGACCAGAACCGCTGGGCCATCCTCCTCGAGGCCTTCACCGGGACCTTCGACACTTGGAGCTGCACCGAGAACGACCGCTCGGGCTACGTCGGCGAGTTCGATCATGGCTACTTCATCCCCCACTACGAAGCGCCGGTCGGCATCTCGACGCAACAGAGCAACGGTGTGCTCGATTCCTACCTCGAGCGCATCCAGTTCAGCCTGATGACCTTCGACGGCGTCGCGACGCTCTCGAACCAGGCGGCCCTGGTCCCGTCCTCGGCGTGGACCGGGGGCTTCGTCACCCAGAGCCAGTCCGCTCTCGGCATGTACTCCTACGGCGACTACAAGCCCTTCACGTTCCCCGGGTGCGCGACGACCTACGCCCTCGACAACGGCGCCCGCAACGAGACCACCGACGCCGGCACCATCATCGCCGGAAACCTGGTGTCCATGGGCGACAACTCGGCGGACCACCTCCTGATCAACGCTAACGTCCAGGACTCGCTCCTGAACGCCCGGCCCTACGGACCGACGCCGATTGCCGGCATGCTCGACGACTTTCGCTTCTACCTGAACAACCACCCCGACCAGGTTCCGGTCACGTTCGCCGGGGGCAGCGGTGACCTCTACTCGGGTTGCCGTGACCACTATGCGGTGCTCATCAGCGATGGGTATCCCAACGCCGACATGCGCGGATTGCCTTACCAGTGCGACACCCCGGGTTACGACTGCCCCTACGACCTGCCCCAGGACATCGCCGCCGACCTCTGTTCGGCGAGCGGCGGTGAATGCACCGGCGAAATCGACGGCATGTTCGTCGTCGGCTTCAACGTCTCGGACCCGGCGGCGTCGACCGAGCTCGACGCCATCGCCGCGGCCGGCGGTACGACCACCGCCTACTACGCGACCGACCGGGCGACCCTCGTCGCCGCCCTCTCGGCGGCCTTCGACGCTGCGGCCCCCGGGGCGACCTCTCGAACGGTGCCGGCCTTTGCGTCGAGCGCGTCGGTTTCTTCGACCACTGCCAAGTATCAGTTCAATACCGGCTTCATCGTCGGCGACGACACCATCGACCGTCCCTGGAGCGGGATCATCGAGCGCCGCCGGTTCACCTGCAGCGGGCTCACGGTCGTCCAGGAGACCATCGACGACGCCGAGAACGACCGCTTTCACATCGTGCTCAACAACCGAGTAGCGCCGCGAAACCTCTACACGGTCGTGCCGACGGCCGGCAACGAGAACAGCTGGCTCACCAACGACGCCGACGCGGACATCCCCCTGGGCCGGGTCCCCGGGATTGCCCTCGGCACGCCGACCCAGGAGAACCTCGACATCGTCGTCCTCGAGACGAGCAACGGCGGCGGTACGGTCCCCTTCGCGGCCCTGAACGCCGCGGACATCACCGATGCCGATGACGTCCTCGACTGGGTCTACGCCCGCGGCGGCGCCGACGCGGACCGCCTCGCGAACCGCCTCGGCGACCTCTATCACTCGTCTCCGCAGGTGGTGGACGCCCCGACCCTCGACCGCAGTGACGAGGCGTTCAACCTCTTCCGCCGGATCGGCAACGTCCTCGCCCGACCCACGGTGCTCTACGTCGGCACCAACGACGGCATCCTCCACGCCTTTGCCACCGAAGCCCATGACGTCGACGCGGCCTGTGCCGCAAGCCGGGAAGACGCGACGGCCTGCGACCACGACTCGTATGACTCGAGCAACGAGATCGAAGCCGGAGAAGAGCTCTGGGGCTTCGTGCCACCGATGGTCCTCGATCGCCTCAAGGACGCCACCACGGCTCACCAATGGACCGTGGATGGCACGCCGATCGTGAAGGACGTGTACTACGCCCGGGAGCTGGGCGCGACGCCGACGGCGACCGAGTACCACACGGTCCTGGTCTCCGGCCTACGCAACGGGGGCTCGGGGGTCTTCGCCCTCGACGTGACCGATCCGGCTACCCAGGCGTCGGGGTCATCGGATGGCGATCACTCCTTCGCCCCGCCGAAGTTCCTGTGGCAGTTCACCGATGCGAACATGGGGCCGACCTACGGCAACCCGGCGATCGCCCAGGTCCTCGTAGACGAGTCGGGCACTCTCGTCTCTCGCGCCGTGGCGATCATCCCCGGCGGTCTCGGCACCCCGACCGGTGCTGCCTCGGCGGCCCTCACGGGGGACCAGTTGCCCGACTCGATCTCGGGCGTACCCGCGCCGCGGCTCCAGCGTAGGGACCACGACACCGTCGGTCGCTCGCTCTACGTGGTCGACATCGCGACCGGGCGGCTGCTTGCGGAGTTCGATTCGACGACTCTCACGGCGCCCATGGTCGGCGCTGCCGCGGCGTTCCCCGGCGGGGTCGGGCAGATCGCGGACCGCGCCTTCATGACCGACGCGGACGGCGTCATTTGGCGCCTCGACCTCTCGGACAGCGACCCTGCCAACTGGTCTGTCGAGGCCTTCCACGACATCTTCCACGACAAGGGCTGGGATGTTGGCGAGCCTGCCTACAACAAGCCGATCATCTCGGTGGACGACAATGGCAATGTCGTGGTCATTCAGGCCACCGGCGACATCGACATCCTCGATGGCGTCGCAGAGAACCGCGTCGTCTCCCTCACCGAGAACCTGACCTTCGATACAGACGGCGCCGTCACCGCCGTCGGGGGCACGCTCAACTGGGAGCTCGACCTGGCGCCCGGCGAACAGGTGACGGGCCCCCTCGAGCTCTTCGACAGTCGGGTCTACTTCGGTAGCTTTGTGTCGATCAGCGCGGCGACCGACGCGTGCGCCTTTGGTGAGAGTAAGATCTGGGGCGTGGACTACATCAACGACGACGGAGGCGGGGGGCCCGGGCCGGGCCTCGAGTCGACG
>QMMC01000445.1 GCA_003647065.1 Deltaproteobacteria bacterium
TGCCGACTCGCCCACGTCGCCGTCGACAGCGGCCGGCCGGTGCTGATTCGGGGCGAGGCAGGGTGCGGCAAATCGGCAATCGCCGATACGATCTGCCGCCTCAGCCTAGGCCCAGAGGCTGCCCCGGTGGTCGTCCAGAGCGATGCGTACTCTCGCGAGTCGTTTCACCAGGAGCTTTCGGGACAGAAGGTGGCGGGATCGCGGGTCCCAGCGATGGCCGGCGCGATCGAACGAGCCGACGGCGGGGCCCTGATCCTCGAAGACGTAGGCAGCCTCGGGGCCGCGGCGGAGGAGGCCCTCGTCCGCGCCGTGAAGCAGGGAGAAGTCCCAACAATCGACGGCGGGAGCCCCCGAAAGGTCCGCTTTCGCCTGCTCATCACGACCTCCGACGAGCAGGAGGGCGTGTTGAGTGACAAGGGGTGGGAAGACCTCGGTGGCCTAATCATCGACGTGCCGCCCCTTCGTCAACACCGAGCGGATGTACGCCCACTCACAGAGCATTTCCTGTCGCACCTGGTGCCCCCGGGGCCGGGCCGGGAGGTCGATGGGGAGTTGCTCCGGGTGATGATGGCGCACCGCTGGCCGGGCAACGTCGCCCAACTCAGGGACGTCCTGTCCTACGCCGTGTCGGTCGCCGGGGGCCAGAAGCTGACCCTGAGCGACACCCCGGCCGAGTTCCGCGCCCTCGGACCGAGGTCTGGGGACGAAGGGGAGCGTATCCGGAGCGCTCTCGCGGCGGCCGATGGGCACCTCGGACGCGCTGCCGACAGCCTCAGCATGAGCCGGGCGACCTTGTGGAGAAAGCGCAAGAAGTACGGCATTTGAACAGCCCGTCGGCCACGCCGTTCAATCGTCGGTTTCGGAGACGACGACGCAATTCCGACCGGCGGCCTTCGCCTCGTAGAGAGCGGCGTCGGCCTGGCTCAGGGCTTCCCGGACCACGTCCCCGGCGGCGCGCCATCCGGTGCCGTCCTCGGAGATCAAACTGAGCGCGGCTGCACCGACGCTCGCGGTCACCGGCGCACACTGAGCCTCGATGGCCGCGCGCACCTTCTCGGCGACGGCGGCTGCGCCCTCGATCCCCGTCCGAGGCAAGAGCACGACGAACTCCTCACCGCCGTACCGGGCGACGATATCCGACTGGCGAATGGCCGACGCGATCGCCGTGGCGACGGTCTTCAATACGCGGTCCCCCTCGAGGTGGCCCAGGGTGTCGTTCACCCGCTTGAAGTGGTCGACGTCGATGAGCAGGGTCGCGACCGCGCGCTCCCCTCCCCGCTCGCCAGAGTCGACGAGCTGGTCGAGAGAGGTGAACAAGAACCGGCGACTGAAGAGACCGGTCAGCTCGTCCCGCATCGCCATCTCTCGCAGCTTGGCGTTCTGCTGGGCGATGGTGACCTGGGTCGCCACACGTGCCAGGAGGACCGCCGGCGTGTAGGGCTTGGGAACGTAGTCGTTGGCGCCGACGGAGAGCCCCTCGACGACCGACTCTTCATCGGTACGCGTCGCGGTCAGGAAGAGCACCGGAATGTGCCGCGTCTTCGGGTCGGCTTTGAGTCGACGACAGGTCGCGATGCCGTCGAGGACGGGCATCTGGATGTCGAGGAGGATGACGTCGGGCTCCCAGGAGTTCGCGACCGTGAGGCACTCTTCCCCGTCGGCGCAGGTGCGCACGGCGTATCCAGCGTCTTCGAGGTCCTGGGCGACGAGCTCACGGTTCGCCTCGACGTCATCCACGACCAGGATCTTCACGGTGGCCCCGGCGGGGGGCGGACGGCTGGTCTCTACCCTCATCCGGCCAATAGCTCCTCGATTCGCTCGATGAGCGCCTCGTCATCGATCGGTTTGGTTAGGAAGCCGTCGCACCCGGCAGCCATCGCGCGCTCGATCTCGTCGGGGAGCGCGTGGGCGGTCAGGGCGATGATCTTGAGCCCCCTGTTGGCCCCGTTGGTTCGGAGGCGCCGGGTCGCCTCCCATCCGTCCATGACAGGCATGGAGAGGTCCATCAGAACCACCTTCGGCTCGAAGGAAGCAACGGCCTCGATGGCCTCCGCGCCGTTGCAAGCGGTCTCGATTGTGTAGTCGTCCTCGAGGAGCTGCGAGACGAGCTCGCGGTTCAAGTCGTTGTCGTCGACAATCAAGACGCGCGCGCTCATCAAGCCTCCGGGATCATGCTGGTTCGGGCGACGACCTCTCGCACCTTCGCCACGACGCTCGTCGCCCCGGCCCCGTCACCCTTCTGGACGATGTTGAGAATCCCTCCGTTGAGGCGGGTCACCTCCTCGGCACTGAGGTCCTTCGCGGTGTAGACGACCACCGGAATCTCCGCACCGCCGGGCATGCCACGCAAACGCTCGAGGACCTCGAAGCCGTCGTGGTGAGGCAGCATCATGTCGAGGATCATCGCGCTGGGCATGCGGTCATCGAACGCCTCGAAAGCCTTCAGCCCGTCCCGAGCGATGCGCGCTTCGATGGAGAGCTCGGCGAGGTGCTCGACGAGCATCGCCGCGGTCGGGCGGTCGTCCTCGACGACCAATACGTCATGGGTGGCCGCGAGGCCGATGTCCTCGAAGATACGCCGGAAGGCGTTCTGCGACACGGGTTTGGTGAGCCAGCCCCGGATGCCGATCTCGTAAGCCCGGGGCACGTCGGCCAGCATCGAGGTGATGATCACCGGCGTGCTGCAGAGCTCCGGGCTTCGCCGGAGCTCCCGGAGCACCGCCCAGCCATCCATCTCGGGCATGACGATGTCGAGGAGGATCACGTCGGGCCGGATCTCCGCAGCCTTGTCGAGGCCCGACTTGCCGTCGAGGGCTGCGTGGACCCGGTAACCCGCGTCGACGAGCTCGGCGCGGTTGATCTCGATGACCTCTTCCTTGTCGTCGATGATCAAGATGACCGGCCCGGCGCCCTCCGGCGCGAGGGGAAGCGGCGCCGACGCTTCCGAGACCGCGGCCTGGACGATGAGCCCGGCGGGCATGTTGAGGGTGAAGACCGACCCCTCCCCGACTGTGCTCTCGGCCTCTACATCACCCTCGAGGAGGCTCGCGATGCGCCGGACGAGGTGCAACCCGAGACCCACTCCGCCCTGGGCGCGGGTCGCGCTGCCGTCGACCTGACGGAAGGCATCGAAGATGGTCGGCAGGGCGTCGGCCGGAATGCCGATGCCCTCGTCGCGAACGATGAACTGCACGCGATCCGGGGCGTCGTTGGGACCGACTACGACCTCGAGGGTGATGGTCCCCGTGTCCGAATATTTCACCGCGTTGTTGACGAGATTGTCGAGGATCTGCCGCAGTCGTACCGGGTCGGTGGTCATCACTAGGGCCCCGGCGGGCAGCTCGGCGTTGAGCTCGAGGCCCTTGTCCTGGGCGGCCGGGCGGAGCTTCGTGACGACGTCGAGGGCAAGGGAGACGACGTCGGTCTCCGCGGGGCGAACCGTGACCATGCCCGCTTCGATACGTTCGATGTCCAGGATGTCGTTGACGAGCTCGAGGAGGTGCTGCCCGCTCTCGTGCACCATGCGCAGGTTCTTGGCCTGGCGCTCGGGGATGTCATTGCCGACCTTGCGGATCAGGATGCGCGAGAAGCCGATGATCGAGTTCAGCGGGGTGCGGAGCTCGTGGGACATGTTGGCCAGGAACTGCGACTTGAGCTGGCTCGCTCGGGTGAGTTCGTGGTTGGCGCGCTCGAGCTCGCGATTCGACAGGGCGAGGTTGTCGAGGACCCCGACCAGGCGGTCCTGGCGGCGTCCCGCGAACCAGGCGAAGAGGCCCAGGAACGCCGGCGCCGTGTCGATGACCCAGAGCAGAGGCGTACTCTGAGCTGCGATCATTGTAGCGAGACTGAACCCCTCGACCGAAGTCGCAGAGACCAACAGAGTTGAAAACACGGGAAAGCTGAGACCGAAGATGGCCCCGTACCCCGCATAGCGTCGCGAATAGGTCAGTGCAGTCACCCACCATGAGATTAGCGACTATGAAGGGAAAAGCATAGTTGCCTACGGCCTAGGTCGATCGGCGGCCGCCCAGAAAGGCATGCAGACCGAGCGATTCAGTCTTCGCGGATGACCAGCTCACGGTCGACCTCGACGGCCGAGGCCACGGTCTCGATCCCCGAGGCCCAGCGCACCTCGACGGTGACCGGCCCAACACCCGGCGGAAGGCCGAAGTGCAACCGCGGGTCGAAATTGCCCAGGTAGCCCTCCCCCACCACCCGCTCTCGGAGGAAAGCGCGCTCCGCGGTTCGCACGGACACCCGCGCACCGACCCCGGCGGCGTTCGGGGCCCGGCCGACTAGGGAGACCCGCAGATAGTGGCCCACCCTTTCAGTGACGTTGTGGAGCAGCGTCGGGCGCCCTCGGGCCGATACGATGACGACGTCGAGGCGTCCGTCGTCGTCGAGGTCGACGACGGCGAGGCCACGGCCGGCGAGGGCACGACCGAGGGCATCGTCTTCTCGGGGGTCAATGGCGGTGAAGTTGGCTGCGCCGTCATTCACGAAGAGATTCGGCAGCTGCTGCTCCCCCGCCGCGAAGCCCACGGCCGCGGCTTCCTCGTCGGTGAAGACGTGACCCGCGGCCTCGATGAGATCGAGGTCGCCGTCCAGGTCCAGGTCGAAGAACCCCGCACCCCAACGAAAGGACTCGGCCCGCGCACCGAATCCACTCGGGACGCCGCGCTCCTCGCAGGGGCCGACGCCCGAGCACATGAAGAGGGACGTGGGGTCGTCCTCGAAGCTGGTGACCGCGAAATCGAAGAACCCGTTGCCGTCGACGTCACCCATGGTCCACCCCATCGAGTCGATGCCGTAGCCGCGGCCGTTGTAGGCGAGGCCGACGACGTCGCTGACGTCCACCCACGCGTCGGGGCCCCCGTCGCCCGGCCCTCGTACCGGCGCGAGGACCCGGTCGTAGACGGCGAATCCCAGGTCGTTGCCGACGTAGATGTTGGGCCGCGAGTCCCCGTCGATATCGGCGATCGCTACGACGAGGGTCGGCTCGGAGGTGGCGAGGTCCGGGGCGAGGGCTGTCGCACGGTCGGCGTACGAGCCGTCCGGGGCGCGAATCAAGAGCAGGTTGGCGGCTGGAAGGTAAGAGCGGACGTCGGCGCTACAGGGCAGAGGGTCGCAGCCTTCGGGCGGAGCCGCCGACGCGTCGTAGCGCAGATAGCCGGCGACGACGAAGTCCAAGTCCCCGTCTCCGTCGACATCGCCCGCGGCTGCCGACATGTACATCACGCCGGGAACGTAGGTCGCGTCGATTCGCGTGCTCACGTCGACGAAGACGCCCCCCGAGTTCTCGAAGAGGCGGAGGCCCCCCACCCCGGTCACCAGGAGGTCGTCGTCGCGATCACCGTCGACATCAACCGCGAGGCACCCGAGGGCGTCGCCGACATCGGAGAGCCCCCGGGCCGCAGTCTCGTCCGCGTAGTCGAGGACGCCGCGCCCCACGAAGAGCCGCGATCCCGCCGCGAGGCCGGCCCCGTCACGAAGCGCGAAGAAGAGGTCGAGGGGCGCCGTTCCGTCGACATCCAAGACGCAGACCCCGCCGCCCATGCGGTCCGCCAGGGTGAGATATGCCTCCGTGGGCTCGCGGCTCGCCGTGACCCCCGAGGCCTCGGTAACGTCCTCGAAGTACCGCGACGGGGGCGTGACCGGTGCATCGACGGGGGCGTCCGCCGGCGCATCGACCGCCGCGTCCGTCGGCCCACGCGCGTCCACGGGCGGAGGCGCGCCGATGGACCCGTCGGGGGCCACGGGGTCTTCGGCACAAGCCGCCGCCAGACATGCAAGGACAATGGGTATGAGCCGGGACGAGGTGCCCATGCTCTTCAGTCTTCGGCAATCCAGGGGCCCGATGCAAGGGCCGGGGCACCGAGCCCCGACGACGATTCGGTTGCCGAGGGCGCTCAGTGACCCAATACCCCTTCCTCGTAGTCCCCGCGTAGTTCCCGCGTAGTTCCCGCGTAGTTCCCGTCAGCCGCCGAAGAAACCATGAAGCGTAACGTCCTCAACGCCCTCGGAGCCTCGCTGACGCTGGGCCTGATGCCCTTTTTTCCCGAGCCCCACGTCGTGGGCAAGGTCCGCTGGGTGATGGGCGGCGCGAACGGCATGTCCGCGATGGACTACGGCGACCTGCTCATGCACGGCGCTCCCTGGGTGTGGCTGGCCGGAGCCCTCGTCCTGTGGGCGGTCGAGAGCGTGCGCGGGCGTCGCCAATCGAGCAGCGACGCCGACGTCAGCCGTCGGTGAACCGCTTCATCTCGGACTCGGTGTCCTCGGGCCCGAGGTCTACCCAGCGGCGGGCCGCCGCGAGGGTATCGAAGACTTCCATCTCCTGGGTCGAGGCGAGGGCCATGGTCGCGATGACCACCTGCCACACCGCGTTGGCGGTCACGATACCGACGTGCGTCAGCGAACCCTCGTGGCCCTTGGTCCAGCGAACGAAGAGCGCGCGAGCCTCCGGTGAGTAACTGACCATCGTCGTGCAGTCGACGAGGAGGGCCCGGGGCCCCGAGGCGAGGCGCTGGTCGGCAGCGCCGAGGGCCTCGCTCAGCAGGTCCTCCGTGAGGTCTCCCTCGAGGACGAGCACCATGGGCTCGACCAAATCCACGCGGCGCATGGGTCGATTATTCTCTCGGCTCGGGGTCACCGCAAGGGCGGCCCGAGAACGGCGTATCACTCACAGGAGGTCAGGGGCCACTTGAGCACGTGGCGGTTCAGGGGTCCGTAGAGCCAGGTGCCGCAGATGACGCCGGCGACCGTCGAGGCCGCGATCAGATGGCCCGAGCCGAACTGAACGAGGGCGGTGCCGGGGCACGCCCCCGAA
>QMMC01000446.1 GCA_003647065.1 Deltaproteobacteria bacterium
ACCCTGGGATTCGGCAAGGCGTTCACCATCATCGCCGCCGCCCTCGGCGGCACCGATACGCCGGACATCCCGGATTGGCAGCGCGCGGTGCTGCTCTCGGTGCGCCTGCCCCGGGTCGTCCTCGCCGCGACGACCGGCGCCGGCCTCGCGACCGCCGGGGCGGTCATGCAATCGCTCTTCCGAAACCCGATGGCCGACCCCGGCGTCATCGGCGTCTCATCCGGGGCAGCCCTCGGGGCGGTCCTCGCGCTCTACCTGGGTGTGGCCTCCCTCTCCACCTTCGTCGTGCCCTTCGCGGCCTTCGCCGGGGCCCTCGGCGCCGCCGCCCTCGTCTACGCCCTCGCCACCTCCCGGGGCCGCACCCCGGTCACGACGCTGCTCCTCGCAGGCATCGCAGTTTCGGGCATCGCCGGGGCCCTGGTCTCCTTCGTGCTCTCCATGTCCCTCGCCGAATGGGAAGTCGGGCGCCACATGCTCGGCTGGTTGATGGGAAGTCTCGAAGGACGCAGCTGGTCCCACGTCGCCATGGCCGCCCCGGTGGTCCTCGGGGGATCCCTCTGGCTCGCCACCTACGCCCGAGACCTCGACGCGATCATCACCGGTGAGGAGAGCGCCCTCGCCGTCGGCGTCGATGTGGTGAGGGTGAAGCGCGCGCTCATCCTGCTCTCGTCCCTGGTGACCGCCGCCACGGTCGCCGTGACGGGCATCGTCGGCTTCGTCGGCCTGATGGTCCCCCACATGGTGCGCCTGGTCACCGGGCCCCGGCACAGCATCCTCGTGCCCGCGAGCTTCCTGACGGGCGCCATCTTCGTCGTTTGGGCCGACGTCGTCTGCCGCGTCGCGCCGGCCTCGGACCTGCGCCTCGGCGTGGTCACGGCGTTGACCGGCGGGCCGTTTTTCCTCTGGCTCCTCGTTCGGCACCAGAAGCGGGGGCAGAGTTGAGCGCCGAGCCGCGCGCCAGCGCTGACACTGAGGACCGGGAGGCGGTCTCGGCCCGGGACCTGGTCCAGGGCTACGGCACGTCGACTCCGGTCCTCGACGGCGTGACCTTCACCGCCGCCGTCGGGGAGCTCGTCGCCCTCGCCGGACCCAATGGCTCTGGCAAGAGCACCCTGCTTCGGACTCTGCTCGGCCTGCTCCCGCCGCGGGCCGGTTCGGTGAGGCTCTTCGGCAAGCCGGTCGACACCCTGTCGCGGGTAGACATCGCCCGACTGGCGGCGTTCGTGCCCCAGGGCTTTGCGACGGACTTCGAGCTGACCGTCCGGGAGCTGGTCGCGATGGGCCGGACGCCCCACCTCGGGCGTTTCCGGCCGGCCAGGAACGAAGACCGCAGCGCCGTCGCCGACGCACTGCGGGATACGGGCCTCGAGTCCCTCGCTGACCGCCCCTTCCCCGAGCTCTCCGGCGGCGAACGACAGCGCGTAGTGCTCGCCCGGGCCTTTGCCCAGGGCTCCCGGCTTCTGGTCCTCGACGAGCCGACCGCCAGCCTCGACCTCGCCCACGCCTACCGCTTGATGCACTTGGTGCGCGAGCGCGTGGACGCCGGCGGCGCCGCCGTCGTAGCGCTCCACGACCTTCCCCTCGCCGCACGCTTCGCCGACCGGCTGGTGCTCCTATCGGACGGAAAGGTGCGCGCCGACGGTCCGGTCGAGGAGGTTTTGACCCCGGCTGCGCTACGAGACGTATTCGGCGTCGAGGGCGCCGTCTTGACCGACGGCGACCAGATCGCATTGTCCATCCATGGCCCCGCGAAGGGGTCCGAGGACGAGCAGGAAGAACGGAAGTAGAACCCCGCGTGAAGTCACCCTCGACAGCGCTCCTACCGATGATTGCCCTGACGCTCCTGGTAGCGGCCAGTTGCGGCGGAGAAGAGTTGCCCCACGACGCCGGCGATGGAGCCGACGCGACGGTGACGGATGGCGGTCCAATGGACGGCGGGTCGCCGCGAGACGGAGGCCGGGCCGGCCAGGATACCGGAGCTGGCGATGCGAGCCTCGGCCTCGGGCCGCCCTACCCCATCGTCCTGGCCCACGGCTTCTTCGGCTTCGACGACTTCGCGGGGGCGGGCTTCATCACATACTTCCACGGAGTGAAAGACGCCCTCGACGCCGACGGCGAGGCCCTGGTCTTCACCCCAGAGGTCGACCCCTTCAATACTTCGGTGGTCCGCGGCGCTCAGCTCATCGAGCATATCGAAGCCATCTTGGCCATGACCGGCCACGCGAAGGTCAACATCATCGCCCACTCCCAGGGCGGCCTCGACGCCCGGGTGGTGGCCCACGACCGCCCCGATCTCGTCGCCTCCATCACCACCTTCGCGACCCCCCACCGCGGGTCCCGCATCTCCGACGTCGTCCTCGGCCTGGTCTCCGACGACCGCCTGCGCAACCTCGTCGACGAGCTCACCCGGGCCATCGGCGCGCCCCTCTACGACGAAGTCGGCGAGGCGACGAGCGTCGTCGCCAGCCTCGGCCAGTTCTCGACCGACGGCGCCGCACTCTTCAATACGACCTACACCGACCGCATCGACGTCGCCTACTACTCGCTCACCGGCGTCAGCGACCGGGCCTGGGGGAGCGCCTGCACGACCGCCGCGGCCCCGCCGTGGGTCGATCGCTACGCCGGCGATCGTGACCCCGTCGATGTCCTGCTCGCCGTCTCCGAAGCCATCCTCGACGGCGGCCTCCTCGACACCTTCCCGAACGATGGCCTGGTCCGCGTCGTCGACGCCCGCTGGGGCCGCTTCCTCGGCTGCGTCCCGGCCGACCACCTCGACGAAGTCGGCCAACTCTTCGGCGACTCCCCGGGCCGCGGCAACGCCTTCGACCACCGCCAGCTCTACGTCGACCTCGTCCGCTTCCTGCGCACCGAAGGCTATTAGAGCGGGGACGCTAGATTTGCTTGGTTACTTGTTTGGCGGTCACCAAGGGACTCCCGCTCACAGGCTGGGCGGAAACTCCGTGAGCCGCGTGCCGTTCTGCAGCAAACGCTTCACCGGCCGGTAGTCGCTCGGGTCGGCGGCCTCGAAACCATCGGCCTCGAGGGCGAGGCAAAGCGCCGAAGGCGTCTTCGGCGACTCTTGGGTGCCGAAGACCCGCTCGATGAGCTCCGCCGTACGATCCTCGTCGAGGGAATGCGAGAAGACCAACGCGTCGTTGGGGGTCTCGCCGGTGACCGCGATGGACGCGAGGCGCTCCGCGTGAAGGGCGCCGCCGTAACGTTCAATCGACTCTGCAACGGACGTCTCGGCCCCGTCGGGGACCGTGACGGCGGTGACGTCGGCGTGGCCGTTGACCACGTTCGCGAGGGCCGCGGGGTACGAGCCCGCGAACTCCTGCTCGGTGAAGGTCTGCGACGGTAGGTATCCCTCGCCTCGCAGATAGTCGACGGCGAGCAGGTGACCGCCGAGGGAGAGAGGGTCCACCCACGAGGCGCGCTTGCCCACCAGACCACCGAGGGTTTTCACCTCGCCCCGGCGCACGACGATCGCCGACCGATAGGTGCCGCGCCCGCGGCGTACGCAGCGGAACATCGCCCGGGCCGCGCCTTCGAGGCGCGCACAGAGAGACGGCGGCGCCCAGATGAGGTCAGCAGACGATTCGAGGGCGCGCAGAGTCAGCTCGTCATAGCTCGCCGCCATCTGGATATCGGTGTCCTCGCCGAGGGCGGTCCCGAGGGCCTGCCGGAGCAGCTCGGCCCGAGCCTGGGCGCGGGCGTTGCCGATCGAGGGTGCGAGGAGCAGGGAGATGGACAAGGCGACAGATCCTGGGCAACGGGCTGGAACCAAGCCCCGCCGGTTGACCCGCCGAGTTGACCCGCCCCGGAGGAAAGCCTATCACGGCGTCGAGACAGGGAGCGTCGAGACCAGAAATCGTACGAACTCAATAAGCGCGTCAGGTCACGAATTTTTCGTGAGAGGGACCTTCGGGTCCTGAAGAGGGAAGCCGGTGTAATACCGGCACGGCCCCCGCCACTGTGACCGGAGACGAAGGCGAGCAAAGAGCCACTGACCGCAACATGCGGATGGGAAGGCGCTCGCTGGAGGACGAACCGGAAGTCAGGAGACCTGCCTGCCGCGCACCAACCGACCACCTTCGGGGAGAAGAGGCTCGGTGTCCGTACGGCGCTCCCGCACACGGACACTCGCCTCTCCGCCCGACGGCGGATCAACGCACGGGTAGGTGCGTGAAAGAGGACGAGATGGAGAAATCAGAAGCGCGAATGGGTCTGTTCCTGGCTGTGATGCTGGCCCCGGCGATGGCCCTCGGGGGATGCGGCGACGACGGGTCCGGCACGCCCATGCCGACCTGCGACGAAGGCACCTTCGAGCACCTCGCCGTGGTCACGACCGCCGCCGACTACAGCGGCTCTGCCTTCACCAGCATGCTGATCGCTGACCGCACCTCCCCCGCGCCAACCGACCTAATGGACTCCGACGCCGTCGTCGCCCAGGCGGGGTGCCAAGGATACGTGCTCGAGCGTGGCCGCGGCATGGCCGACGTCATCGACCCGGCCGCCCCGCCCACGATCATGCACGCGGTCGACATGAACCCCGCGGGCACCCCGGTTCCCTACGCGATCAACCCCCAGACCGTCGTGGCGGTGGGCGCCTCCCGGGCCTACGTCATCGAGGCGGCTCGCAACAACATCACCATCATCGACCCCAGCGTCGCCGGCACGGCAGCCGTCATTGGCGAGATCGACCTCTCCGCCTACGTGAAGATCGATGACGAGGACGGCCTCGTCGACGCCGCGGACGCCATCGTCGTCGGAGACCGGGCCTACGTGGCCCTCGGCAACCACTGGTTCGATTCTGACTTTGCCGTCCACTTCGAAGGCTCCGAGCTCGCCGTCATCGACACGACTACCGATACCCTCGTGGACGTCGATTCGGGGACCGAAGGCATGCAGGGCATCGAGCTGATGGGCGACAATCCCTGGCGCGGGCTGCACCACTTCGACGGAACCGACACCCTCTGGGTCGGGTCCACCGGGGACAGCTTCGCCATCGACGGACACATCGAAGAGGTCGACCTCGTAGCCATGACCTCGGTGGGTATCGTCGTAACCGAGTCCGATGTCGCCGGAGAGATCAATGGCTTCGGTGTCATCTCTGCCACGCGCCTCGTGCTCCTCGTCGGCACTGACGTCATGGCGATCGACCCGAGCGTCGACTTCGTCGCGCCGACTCCCTTCGCCTCCGAGATGGACGGCATGTTCGAGCACCAGGGCACAATCTGGGCGTGGGCCCGGGGCGGCACAGAGCCGGGCCTCGCCTCCTTCGACGGAGCGACCGGGACTGAGACCACCCCAGCGAGTGGACGGGCCAACTTCGGCGACCTGCCCATCTCCAGCGTCGTACCGGTCCCGTGAGCCGCGCGGGCCTCATCGCCTTGCTCTTCGGCGTCGCCGTCGGCCCATCGGTCGGCGGTTGCGGTGGAGACAGCGGGCTTGCGCCCGGAAGTCCATTCGCCATCGAAGTCGCCTCGGTCTCCCTCGGAGAGCGGGCCGGCTTCGGAGAGTCGGACCTTCCGGGCATCGTCCTCGGGCCGCCGCGAGGCGGTGGCCTGACCCAGGGCTCCCTCGATACGCTCTCTCTCGGCGTCGGCGGCTCGATCGTGGTCGAGCTCGGCGTGACTGTGGTCGATGGCCAGGGCACGGACTTCATCGTCTTCGAGAACGCGTTCCAATTCGGAGGGACGGATATATTCGCCGAACCGGGGTTCGTCTCGGTGAGCGAAGACGGCGAGGTCTTCACCGAGTTTCCTTGCGACCCCGAGAGCTCCGAACGCCTGGGCTGCGCTGGGGTCGCACCGGTATTCGCCAACGCGGACGAAAACGACATCGACCCGACGAACCCGGCAACCGCCGGCGGGGACGCCTTCGATCTCGCGAGCATCGGCGTGACCCGGGCGCGCTTCGTGCGGATCGTCGACGCGGGTATCTCCGGTGGCTTTGGCACGGACAACGCCGGCTTCGATCTGGACGCGGTGGCGGTCGTGCACGGCGAGTGAAGCGTGAAGGCCCTCGTCGCACCGATGGTCGCCTTCGCGGTCACCCTCCATTGGGCCCCGCCCCAGCCGGTGGAGGCCCAGTTCGGGGCGACGGCGACCGTCGAAGTGCCGATGGCCGCGGGCAGCGAACTCGACCCGACGACCGCGGCCACGACCATCGAGCTCGACGAGCGCCACCGGCAAGAGGAGTCCCTCGCCCAGGTCCTCCGGGAGAGCCCCGGGGCCCGGGCCCTCTCCCTCGGTGCCCTCGGCTCCTTCAGTACCCTCAGCCTGCGCGGCGCCGGCGGCGAACACACCCGCGTGCTCTTCGACACGATGCCCCTCGGCCGCGCCGGGGAGGCGTTTGATCTCTCCACCATCCCGGTGAGCACATTGGACCGAGTCGAAGTGTATCGAGGCGGCGCTCCCGTGCGTCTCGGCGCCGGCGCCGTAGGCGGCGTGCTGCGCCTGGTACCGAGGGTGGGCGAGCGAGAGCGCGGGGAGGTCGGCGTGAGCTACGGCTCCTTCGACACCCGGGCCGCCCGCATCTCGGGCTCGAGCGGGGGCCTCGACGGGCGCCCTTCGATCACCACCGCCGCCGGCATCGACGGGACCGACGGCGACTTTCTCTACGAAGAGGACCTCACTCCCCTCACGCCAGGCGATGAACGGGAGGTCCGACGCCAGAACGGCGAGGTAGACCGCGGCTACGGTCTGGCCCACCTCCGCGCCGACGTCGGGGGCGGCACCATCGCGGCGACCGGATTCGGCTTCGGAAGAACCGGCGGCGTGCCCGGCCCGGCGGCCCAACCTACGCGGGCGACGC
>QMMC01000447.1 GCA_003647065.1 Deltaproteobacteria bacterium
CCCGTGCAGCTCCACGGACTGCGTCCGTTCCGCCATGCACGGCTACCGCAGAGTTCCCGTTCCCGTTCCCGTTCCCGCTCCCCCGAGTAGCGACACCTCTACTCAGGAGTAGCGACGCCTCTACTCAGAAGTAGATACGCAGCGACGGAGTAGAGACGTGTCTACTCCGTCGAGACGTATCTACTCCGTCTGGCACCGGAGGCTGTCGCAGGTCGCCCTCCTGCACCGTGACGAGCGCAACCCATGCCTCGATTGGCCGCACCCGCTCCACCTCCCCCTTCGGTCACCGCGCGTGGCGCACGTGCACCTCGCCGGCGGTGTCCACCTCGAAGACCGTGGTGATCAGATGCTCGCCGACAGGGTCGGAGCTCACGGAAGGTGGTGCCGCATGGGGCTCGCCGGCGGCGATGGCGCGGGGCGGCGGGCTCTCGGACACCGGTGATGCTGCGGTGACCGCCGGCCGAGCGGCGGGCGGAGGCAATTGCGCGATGGGTACGCGGGACGGTTCCGATGCTTCTTGCATGCTCTCACGCAGTTCGGCGGGGGAGGTCTGAGGCTCCGTGGTGAGGGTGAGCGTCGCGTCGTCGCTCGCCTCCGTCGCGCCGGAGGCCTCGGTTGCCGCCTGTGGGGGGGACCCGGTGGCGGGAGTAGGCACACTGGCCCCCCCGCAGGCGATGAGGGCTCCGGCAGTGATTGCGGCGATGGCGAGGACGACGCGGTTACGCACAGGGACACCTCCACCCAGGAAGGTAGGCCCCTTTCTCGGGGAGACAAGTCCTGCGGGACCTCAGTCCGGACGCCAGCTTCCGAGGACGTGTATGTAGTTGGCGCGCGTAAAGGCCCGCGGGTCCGGGCAGCGCTGGAGGTTCATGCTGCCGTGGGCCTGGCGGAGGGACTCGTATTCGTGCTCTTCGAGCCAGCGCTCGAGGCCCTGGCGCATCTCGGTGAGGTGCCCCGGCCCATGCATGAGCAGGGCCGAGACGACCTGGGCCACGTGGGCCCCAGACATCACGGCCTTGAGGGCGCCGATGCTGTCGTGCACACCGCCGGACGCGACGAGCGAACCCGAGAAGTTTCCGGAGACGGCGGCGAGCCAGCGCAGCCGGAGGAGCAACTCCGAGGGGGTGCTGAGCTGGAGCCGTGGTTCCACCTCCAGTTCTTCGACGTTGATGTCGGGCTGATAGAAGCGGTTGAACAAGATCAGGGCATCCGCCCCGGCGTCGTCCAGGCGCTGGGCGAAGTGCACGAGCGAGGTGAAGAAGGGCGAGAGCTTCACCGCGACCGGGATGCTGACCTGCTTCTTCACCGACGTGACCATCTCGGCGATGCGCTTTTCGAGTTTTTCCGCCGTATCCGCGGGGTCCGTCGAGAGTTGATAGACGTTGAGCTCGATTCCGGCGGCCCCGGCTTCCTCCATCAGCTTCGCAAACTCGAGCCACCCGCCGGCAGAGGTCCCGTTGAGGGACCCGAAGACCGGCACGTCGACGGCCTCTTTGATGTGCCGGAGTTGCTCGAGGTAGGAGTCCGGGCCGAAGGCGAGGTCGTGGTGTGCCGGGAGAAACGACGACGCCTCGGCGCTCGCGTTGGAGTGCCCCTCGATGGCGCGGTGTGACGCGATTTGCTCCTCTTCGAGCTGCTCCTCGAAGAGCGAGCGCATGACGATGGCCGGTGCGCCGGCGTCTTCGAGGCGCTTGACGGTGTCGAGGTCGTCGGCCATCGGCCCCGCCCCCGGCATCAGGGGGTTCGACAGCGGGATGCCCATGTACGTAGTGGTCAGATCCATCGTCATCCCCTATTCCGCGTCCGCGTCCGCGTCCGCGTCCGTGTCCGTGTCCGTGTCGATACCTCGAGGCGCGCCGAGTTCTTCGATGCCCGCGAGTTGCTGGTAGACCTTGATGCGCCGTTCGGCGTGCTGCTGCGACTTGTCCACGAAGTTCTTGAAGCGCGCCGGGTCCATGCGCTCGACCATGCGGAACCGCGACTCGAAGCGCATGTACTCCTCGACCCGGGTGGTCGGGGCCTTTGCGTCGAGCTGCAATGGCGCCTTGCCTTCGGCTGAGCGCCGGGGGTCGAAGCGGTAGAGCGGCCACACCCCCGACGACACGGCCCGGGACTGCTGCTGGAGGCCGAAGGCCAGGTCGTAGCCGTGGGCGATGCAGTGGCTGTAGGCGATGATGAGCGACGTGCCCTCGAAGGCGTCGGCCTCGCGGAAGACCTTCACCATCTGCTTGTTGTCGGCGCCGAAGGCGATGCTCGCGACGTATGCGTTGCCGTAGCTAATCGCTTCGAGGCCCAGGTCTTTCTTGGGGATGTCTTTGCCCGCGGCGGCGAACTTCGCCGAGGCCCCGAGGGGGGTCGCCTTCGACGCCTGGCCCCCGGTGTTGGAGTAGACCTCGGTGTCGAGGACCAGGATGTTCACGTTGCGACCCATCGCGACGACGTGGTCGAGGCCGCCGTAGCCGATGTCGTAGGCCCAGCCGTCCCCACCGACGAGCCAGATGCTCTTGGTCACCAGGTAGTCGGCGAGGGCAGTGAGGTGCTGGGCCGGTCCGCCCTTCATGGCGCTGAGCTTCGCCTTCAGGGCGACGACGCGTTCGCGCTGGGCCGCGATGCCCGCTTCGTCGGACTGGTCCGCATCGACGAGCTGGGTGACGAGGTCCTCGCCGATCTCACCGGCGAGCTTCTTGGCGAGCAAGCGCGCGTTCTGTGCGTGCTCGTCGACCGCCAGGCGGAAGCCGAAGCCGAACTCGGCGTTGTCCTCGAAGAGCGAGTTGGACCACGCCGGGCCGCGGCCGTCGCTGTTGGTCGTATAGGGCGTCGTCGGCAGGTTGCCGCCGTAGATGGACGAGCACCCGGTCGCGTTGGCGATGAGGGCCCGATCACCGAAGAGCTGGGTGAGCAGCTTGATGTACGGCGTCTCGCCGCAGCCGACGCACGCCCCGGAGGACTCGAAGAGGGGCTCGAGGAACTGCGAGCCCTTGACGTCGAGGCGCTTGATCGCGGTGCGGTCCACGTTGGGGATGTCGAGGAAGAAGGCGTAGTTGTCGCGCTCCTGGTCCACGAGGGGCCCGTGGTCCGCCATGTCGATGGCTTTGTGGCGGGGGTTGGACTTGTCCTTCGCGGGGCAGACCTTCACGCAGAGGGTGCACCCGGTGCAGTCTTCCGGGGCGACCTGCAAGCTGTAGGTGAGGCCGCGGAAGTCCTTCGCCTTGTAGTCGGTCGTCTGGAACGCCTCGGGGGCGTCAACGAGGGTCTCCCCGTCGAAGACCTTCGCGCGAATCGCCGAGTGGGGGCAGACCAGGGTGCAGTGGTTGCACTGGATGCAAATCTTAGGGTCCCACACCGGGATCTGCCGCGCCAAGTTGCGCTTCTCCCACTTGCTGGTGCCGACGGGCCAGGTGCCATCGACCGGGAAGGCGCTGACCGGCAAGAGGTCGCCCTTGTCGGCGAGCATGACGGCGGTGACCCGCTGGACGAAGTCGGGGGCCTCCTCGCTGACGATCGGCGGCCGAACGTGGGTGCTCGTCACGGCGTCGTGGACCCGCACCTCGTGCAGGTGGGCGAGGGCGGTGTCGACGGCGGCGAAGTTCTGTTTGACGACCGCCGGCCCACGCTTGCCGTAGGACTTCTCAATCGCGCCCTTGATAGCGGCGATGGCTTCTTCGCGTTCCATCGCACCGCTGATGGCGAAGAAGCACGTCTGCATGATGGTATTGATGCGCACGCCGAGGCCCGCGGCCTTGGCGACCTCGTAGGCGTCGATGGTGTAGAAGCGCAGCTTCTTCTCGACGATGGTCTCTTGCGCTTCTTTGGGCAGACGGTCCCAGACCTGGTCCGGGCCGTAGGGGGCGTTGAGCAGGAACACGGCCCCGGGCAACGCCTTTTCGAGCACGTCGTACCGGTCCATGAACTGAAACTGGTGGCAGGCGACGAAGTTCGCGTGCTGAATCAGATATGCAGACTGGATGCGCTGGGGGCCGAAGCGCAGGTGCGAGATGGTGACGGCGCCGGCCTTCTTCGAGTCATAGACGAAGTAGCCCTGGGCGTGCATGTCGGTGTGCTGACCGATGATCTTGATGGAGTTCTTGTTGGCGCCGACGGTGCCATCGGAGCCGAGGCCGTAGAAGATGGCCTGGACGCCCTCCCTGGGCGTTTCGTCCATGTCGTCGAGGGGGAGCGACAAGTGCGTCACGTCGTCGACGATGCCGACGGTGAAGCCGTGGCGCGGCTTGGTCTCTGCGAGCTCATTGTAGACGGCGCGAACGCACCTGGGGGTGAACTCCTTGGACGAGAGCCCGTAGCGGCCGCCGACGACCAGGGGCTTCTTCTCCCACCGCGCTTCGGTGGCCTGGTGCACGCCGGCCATGACGTCGAGGTAGAGGGGCTCTCCGATGGAGCCGGGCTCCTTGGTGCGATCGAGGACGGCGATTTGCTTTACCGTCTGCGGGAGCGCGCCGATGAAGGCCGAGAGATCGAAGGGGCGATAGAGCCGGACGATGAGTAGGCCAATCTTGTGGCCCTCTTCGACGAGGCCGAGGACGGTCTCCTCGGCGGTCTCGGCGCCGGAGCCCATCATGACGATGACGCGCTCGGCCTCCGGGTGGCCGACGTAGTCGAAGAGTCGATAGGCGCGGCCGGTGAGCTCGCCGAAGCGGTCCATCGCTTTTTGCACTTCACCCGGGCAGGCGAGGTAGTGGCCGTTGCAGGCTTCGCGGGCCTGGAAGAAGGTGTCGGGGTTTTGGGCCGTGCCGCGGACGACCGGGCGGTCCGGGGTCAGAGCTCGCGCGCGGTGGGCCTGGACGTGGTCGTCATCAATCATCCCGCGCAGGTCGTCGTCGGTGAGCTCTTCGATCTTGGCGACTTCGTGGGAGGTGCGGAAGCCGTCGAAGAAGTGGATGAAGGGGACCCGGGAGGCGAGGGTGGCGGACTGGGCGATGGCCGCGAAGTCGTGGGCCTCCTGGACCGAGCCCGAGCAAAGCAGACCGAAGCCGGTCTGGCGCACGGCCATGACGTCGGAGTGGTCGCCGAAGATGCTCAGGGCGTGGGTGGCGATGGTGCGCGCCGCGACGTGGATGCAGCAGGGCGTGAGCTCGCCGGCGATCTTGTAGAGGTTGGGGATCATCAGCAGGAGCCCCTGCGATGCCGTGAACGTCGTCGTAAGCGCCCCGGCTTGGAGGGAGCCGTGGACGGTCCCGGCGGCCCCGGCCTCGGACTGCATCTCGGCCACCTCGGGGATGGTGCCCCAGATGTTCTCGCGCCCCTGGACCGACCAGGCGTCGGCGTGCTCTCCCATCGGGGAGGCTGGGGTGATCGGATAAATGGCGATCACCTCGTTGGTGCGGTGGGCGACCGACGCCACGGCTTCGTTGCCGTCGACGGTGATGTGTCTACGCTTGGACATGGCGCATTAGATGACCGCCGTGAGGCACGGATCAAGGGCGAATTCCTCGGAATTGCGTGCGTTTCCTCGTTGTCGGCGTCGGCCCGGGGCAGAGGGTGCCTCGCCTTGGGAGCGACGTCAGAGACCCGTAGCCGCGTAGACCGTGAAGTCCCGACGGACCCGGCTGAATCGGAGATGATCGAGGCCCCCGCCGTGGAGGAACGAGCGCAAGCTGTCGGGCGCACCCGCCGGGGAGTAGCCGTTGTTGGCGCCCAAGTACGTCGAGAGCGTGCCGCCGCTGCCCGTGAGGTCGATGTCCGTGGTCGAACCGCAAGGCAGGGTACGAGCGCCGGACGGCGGCTCGTCTATGGGTACGTCACGGGTCGCGTCCATACGCACCCCGTCGAGATAGAGTTCGAACCCCGGGGGGCCGAAGTTGACCCCCATGTGGTGCCAGACACCAGGCGTGACGAGGCCCGCATCGCTGCAGATCACCACCGAGGTCCCGCTCGCCTGAATGCGCGCGAAGGCGCTGCCGTCGATGGTGACGTGCAGCCCAACCTGCCCCGGCGTGGCGGACCCGCTGTGATCCCGGGAGACGAGCCCGAAGTGGGCCGTGGGCGTCGCCGGGGTTCTGAACCAGAGATCGATCGAGCCGACGGGCCCAATGTCGAAAACCGCATCGGCGGGAAGCACGCCGTAGGCATCGGCGGTGTCGTCGAGTTCGATGGCGTCGCCGCAGCGCCCGGCCCCATAGGCGACGGTGCCGACCGCCGAGCCATGCACGCCACCGGCCGAGTCATCGACGGTGCCGTCGAAGGTGTAGAGCGCGACGGTGTCCGGGTCCGGCAGCGGACAGCCCTCCACGCCAGCGTCCACCGAAGTGTCCGCGGCATCGGGGCCGACGATGGACGTGTCTCCTGCGTCCGCGTCGACGACGGATGAATCGGCTGCACCATCGCCGCTATCGACGACGCCGCTGTCGCGGGGCCCGTCGCCCGAATCGACAGCGGCATCCATGGCCGGGGGGTTGAATCCGACACGCCCGCAGGCAGAACAACACACGAATGACAGCACCAGAGCGAACGTCATCCAAGCCGTGGGAAGAGGGTCCATCGAGTATCCCCCATGATAGGGCACGCACGCCTCGCGCTGCCCATCCGATACGAATTCGGCTCAGCCGTAGCTCTCGGCGTGGTTTCGCTCTTTGGGGAGACCGATGGCGTCGAGGGCTGCCTTCACCGTCTCCATGAAACGAGGACTGGGCTCGACGCCTGTTTCCTTGGCCTTCTTCTTTTCGTGTTTGCTGACGGCGGGGCCGCAGGCGAAGACTTCGACCGCGGAGGGGTCGGGGATGTGCCTGCGGATCAGTGCTTCATCGACGCGGCCCTTCACCGCCCCGCCGTTCGACTCGAGGCCCTCCTCGCGGCTCA
>QMMC01000448.1 GCA_003647065.1 Deltaproteobacteria bacterium
GGAGCACTGGCAACGGACGCAGCGGGGGGGCCGCTCGGCGCCTCTTGGTCCCCGCCGTAGAGAGCCAGGACGACGGCGACCCCGATGGCAGCGCCGATGACGATGGCGACCACGAGAGCGTTGGGTCGCCGGCTTGGTGATGGGGCCGGGGTTGCGCGCATCACAGGATTGCGCGCGACAGGGCGGGCGGCGACGGTTGCGTTCTCGCCTGCGTTCTCGTCTGCGGAGAGTCGTAGGCGTGGGGGCCGTTCGGATGGTGCGGCGAGGAGGGCGAGGCGCTCGATCTCCGAAGCTCCGAGCGCTTCGGCGCGCGGGGTCTGGGTCGTCAAGACCACGTCGTCGAAGTCCTCGGCCGAGAGGTGCAGCGTCGCGTTGCCCCTGGGCCGGGTCCACGGGAGTAACGTCTGGGCCTCGGTCTCGTCGAACGGAGCGAGGGCGCGTTGCATGTCACCGGCGTTCTGCCAACGCGCATCGCGATCGGGCGTGAGACCCCGCTCGATGATGGTGGCAAGGGGGATGAGATCGGGGCGCAGCTCCCCGAGGGGCACCCGGTCGCCGGTCAGGATCTTCGGGACTACCTTCGCGAGGGAACCGCTGCCAAAGGGCGGTTTGCCGACGAGCAACGTGTGAAGCGTCGCCGCGAGGCTGTAGACGTCAGCGCGCCCGTCGAGCTTCTTGCCCGCGAGTTGCTCCGGCGGCATGTAAGCGGGGGTGCCGAGGATGGTTCCCGCCGTGGTGAGGCGCGAATACGTATCGCTGTAGTTGAAGACGGCGATGCCGAAGTCGACGAGCTTGGCCGCGTCCACTCCATTGCGTCGGACCACCATGACGTTGTCGGGCTTCACGTCACGATGCAAGAGCCCGATCCCGTGAGCCGCGTCGAGGGCGGACAGTACCTGTCGTCCGATGCGGGCCACCTCCGGCCCGGTGAAGACGTGTTTGCGCTTGCGCATGTGCCGGAGGCTCGCGCCATCGAGGAACTCCATCGCAAACCAGGCAAACTCCTCGTCGGGGCCGCACATGCTTCGTGTCTCGACGATGTGCGGATGCGACAGGACCATCGCAGCCTCAGCCTCACGGATGAAGCGGGCCAGACACTTGGCCTCCTTGGCGAGGGCCGGGTGCAGCACCTTCACTGCGACCGTGTCCCCCACCTGCCGGTCCGTGGCCCGAAAGACGGCGCCCATTCCGCCCTGGTCGATGAACTCGTCCAGAACGAAGCGACCTCGAAGCACCTTCCCCACGAGGTGCTCGTAAACGTCGGGGGTTCGCACGATTTCTACGGTATCACGACGCGGAACGCATTCAGCCCACGTCGCAGCTGGGCGCCCGCCTCGCGATATCGGTGCTCGGCCTCAGGGCCGGCGAACCACCGGCAGCTCGGTCCTCGCTGAGATTTGACCGGCCAGCTCAGCGGCCTGGGGATCGCGCTCGGAGGAGACATGCACCTCGTGATCGGGGCCGACGAGCCAGACCATCGTGAACGCTCCAACGAGGTCAGCCTGAACGGCGCTCCCGGAGCGCCGGACCTCGCGCAGCTCCACCCGGTCGAAGAGGCTCAGGGCATGGCGCTCGTCCCGACTCCAGACGAGGCTCATGCGCTCGACATGGACCGAGCCTCCCGCGCGGTCAATGGTGACACGGCTACGAACGGTCAGCGCAAACGCGCCGGCGACGACCATGAACGCGCCGCAAGCAAGGATGGGAAGCGCGCCATACCAGGGGAGCTGCGCGCCCTCGCCCAGAGCGCCCGAGATCAATTGGTGCCCGCCAACGACGGTCGCGAGGATGCCCAGCAACAAGGTCGGCAGGAAGAGCCATCGAGCCCCTTTCCGCGGTGGCTCGATGATGAACAGCGTCGGCGCGTCGATTTCCATGCTCACCGCTGACTACGCTACTACGTGAGCGCCCTTCCTGCTGACGGTGCTCAGCCGAGGCGGGCTCTCGGCCCCGCCGCCACCCTCGACATCGCCGTCCCGGTCCTCCAACATCCGCTCCCATGGCGACGGGGATCGGGGGCCCACGGCCCGTAGCGCGGCGTTACGCCGACGCCGCCCTCGCGGCGCTCGTCGTCGCGATGGTCGGCATGATGATCGTGCCGCTGCCGACGCCGCTCCTCGACGTGCTGATCGCCAGCAACATCTCCCTCGCGGTGTTGCTGCTCCTGGTGAGCCTCTACATCAAGAACGGCGTCAGCCTGACGTCGTTCCCGACGATTCTTCTGATCACCACCCTCTATCGCCTCGCCCTCAACGTCTCGTCGACGCGCCTGATCTTGCTGCAGGCCGACGCCGGGGACGTCATTCGAGCCTTCGGCGATTACGTGGTCGGCGGCAACTACGTCGTCGGCGCCATCGTCTTCTTGATCCTCACTCTCATCCAGTTCCTCGTCGTCGCCAAAGGCTCGGAACGAGTGGCCGAAGTCGGCGCTCGTTTTGCCCTCGACGCGATGCCCGGCAAGCAGATGAGCATCGACGCGGAGCTGCGCAGCGGCGCCATCTCCCAGGACGAAGCGCGGCGCAAGCGCGACGCGGTCATGCGCGAGAGCGCGTTTTATGGCTCGATGGACGGCGCGATGAAGTTCGTCAAGGGCGACGCCATCGCGGGCATCATCATCACGGTCATCAACATCCTCGGCGGCCTGACGGTGGGCGTCCTGATGAACGACATGGGCGCCGTAGAGGCCCTCGAGACCTACGGGCTTCTCACCATCGGCGATGGCCTGGTCTCCCAGATCCCGGCGCTCCTGATCAGCACCGCCGCGGGCCTCGTCGTGACCCGGGTCAGCTCCGAAGACGCCGACGCCTCCCTCGGCTCCGACGTGGCGAAGCAGGTCTTCGGTGACCCCCGGGCCCTCGCCATCGCATCGTTTTTCCTGGTGGGGCTGGCTATCATTCCGGGCCTGCCGGCGTTCCCCTTCCTGATCATCGCGGTGGTCTTCTTCGTCGTATCGCGGCGCCTGAGCGCGCGGCCGAAGGACGCCGAGACCATCGATACGCAGGTCACGACCCAGGAGGCGGCGCGGGAGACACGGCAAAAGCGGGCGATGGTCCCTGTCGTCATTCCCGTCGCCATCGACCTCGGCGACGCCCTCGCCGACGAGCTCCTCGACGACCAGGGCGGCGGCCCCCTGCTCGAGGAGGCGGTGCCGGCACTTCGAGATGCGCTCTTCATCGACCGGGGCCTGGCCCTCCCCGGAGTCCGAGCCCGCCGGGCCCCAGGCCTCGCCCCGGACAGCTACGCCATCGCCGTCCAGGAGGTCCCCGTCGGGAGCGGTGCGCTCACGCCGGGTCAGGCGTTGGCCCTCGCCCCGCCGGAGATGATCGCGGAGCTCGGGGTGCGCGCCACCCCGGCAACCGACCCGGTCACCGGCGGCCCGGCGTGCCTCGTCGCCGCCGAGGACCGCGGCAGCCTCCTCGACGAAGGCATCCCCTGCCTCGACGCCGCCGAAGCCGTGACGCGACACCTCCGCCGGGCGGTCGAGCTGCGCGCCCACGACCTCGTCGGGCTCCAAGAGGTGCAAGCCATGCTCGACCAGCTCGAGCGCGCGTACCCCGCCCTGGTGCGCCACGTCGTACCCAAGCCCGTGTCCCTGAGCCTGCTCACCGACGTGCTTCGGCGCCTCGTCGAAGAGGCCGTCTCGATCCGCCCCCTCCGGGAGATCCTCGAGGCCCTCGCGACCTACGCCCCGAACGAGAAGGACCCGATGGCCCTGACCGAGTTGGTTCGCGGGGCCCTGAAGCGCCAGCTCACCCATCAGCACGCCGAGGGGGGCATCCTCGCCGTGCATCTCCTGGACCCGATGATCGAGGAGGCCGTCCGCGACAGCATTCAGCGGACCGCGACGGGCAGTTACCTCGCGATGCCCCCGGACATGGCCAAGGACGTCATCGAGGCGGTCCGGCGGGAGTGCTTCGCCGACGGGAACGGCCCGGCGGTGCTGCTCACCCAGCCGGACGTGCGCCGCTTCCTCCGGCGTCTCCTCGAGGTCGACCTCCCCGACGCCGCGGTGCTCAGCTACCAGGAGTTGGCCCCGGAGGTCACCGTCCAGCCCCTCGGCCGGGTCGGCCTTTGAGGGCGTCGGGCGAGTCTGGCCCGGCCAAAACGTGGAAATTCAGCCGGTGAGGGTGTGAACCACCGGTCACGGTCGGCGAACGAACGGCGACTATGGGCGCGCCAGAGCCGACAATTCCCGTAGGATCGCGGTGGATACCCCCCTGGCACTGACCTTGCGTAGCTCCCGACCCGTGATGCGCCCCAAATCGATGACCACCCTCCTCGCCCTCCCTGCCCTCGCCGGGCTGCTCCTCCTCGGAGCGCCCAAGGCCGAAGCTCAGTGCGCGCCTGATGCCGCGTTCTGTGCCGAGGTCAACGTGGGTGCGACCTTCAACGCCCGGGCCCAGATCCGCGTGCGGACCGCACGACGCCAGGTCGTCGTCCACCGTGCGCCGGCGCCTCGTGCGGCGCAGCAGGTCATCATCGTGGCGCCGGCCCAGCCGGCCCCGCCGCCGCCCCCCCCGATGGTCCAGCCGCCGGTGGTCGTCGTGCAGACGAGCGTAGCTCCCCCTCCCCCGCCGCCCCCCGTGGCGACGACCGTCATCGTGACCGCCGGTCCGGGTCAGGCCCAGCCGGTCCAGCAGACGACGGTGCGCCGGGAGCGCCGGCCGACCAACTTCGGCGCCCACCCGCAGTTCTCTGGCGTCCTCGGGAACGACGTGAGCATGGGCGGCTTCCGCATGGGCTTCCGCTTCCGCCCCCACAACGGACACTTCGCCCTCGAGGTCAACGGCGGCTTCTTCACCGGCAGCGACTACAACGGTCTCGACCGCAGCGAGTTCTCCTTCGGCCTCAACACCTACTTCTTCTTCAACCCCCAGCACCGGGTGCAGTTCTACGGAGTCCTCGGCATCGGCGGGTCCGCGGGCCACGCCGAAGGCTATGACCGCTACACCGGCGAGTACCGCTACGACGACGGCTTCGGCCACTTCAACGGAGAAGGCGGCCTCGGCGTCGAGTGGCGCATCTCTCGGTGGTTCGCCCTGAACGTCGACGTGCGCGGTCTGATTCGTCACCGCTTCAGCGGCGACGGACAAGCCGAGTTCGTCGAGCGCGACCTCACCGGTACGCCCACGGGTCGCGAAACCAACGCCTCCGGTGGAGCAATCGTCAACGGCGGAGCGACCTTCTACTTCTAGCCGAAATGCGCCCAGTCACGCCATTCGCCGGCTTACGTCCTCGGCACCTCGGTCGACGTACTTTACGTACGTCTCTGTCGGCGCCTGCGGGCGCGCTCGGCGACTGACGCAACTGGACGCATTTCGCGCAACTGGAAGCGAGTTGACCGACGCCCCTTTGGATATCGTCCTCGGGGGCGTTTGGCGTTGAGGGGTAGGCTCAGTCGCCGCCGAAGAGCTTCTTGAAGAAGCCGGCCTCTTCTTTGTCTTCGCCTTCTTCGGTGGCGTCCGGGGCGTCGGGGGCGACGGGGGGCGGCGGCGGGGGCAGCTGACTCCCGGGGGGAGGCGGCGGAGGCGAAGTTCCCGGGGCGGGCTCTTCTTCCATCAGCTCGTCGTCGTCGAGCATCATGAGATCGTCGTCGTCGACCATCAGCTCGAAGTCGTCCGCGGAATCGGCGGCGGCGGTGAACGCCGCAACGCCATCCTCGACGGCTGCGGCTTCATCCGCAATCTCGGCCTCGGACACCATGGCTGGGGGCGCCTCTGAATCGGCCGCGATGGCCGCCTCGACTCCCGCCGCGATCGCCGCCTCTTCTGCGCGAGCCGCCTCGGCGTCGGCGAGGGCCACCGCCTCGGCCGCGAGGGCGGCGTCGACGACGGCAAACTCTTCCTCATCGGCCGCGAGCTCGTCCTCGACCTCGCCGTCGATCGGCGCCGGCGGCATCTCGGACTCCGTGATGGAGACGGGCCTCTGCGACTCGGCCTTCGGCGGGGGGATCTCGCTCTTCCGTTCGATCGCGGCGACGTCTGCGAGGGAAAATACGTTGGTCGCGTCCTCTTCGTCGTCGCCGTCGCCGTCGCCGTCGTCATCGAAGGGCCGGTGATCGAGCCCCTCGGCGGGGGGCGCAGATTCGATGTCACCGATAGGCTCCGCCCCCGCATCGCCCGTCCCGTCATCGGCGAAGAGGTCCGCGAGCCCCTCGCCGGAAAACCCATCGGCGAGGGCGGCGGCCTCCGGCACGTCCTCGAAGAGCGCGTCCGCAGCCAACGCATCACCCACCTCGGGCTCGGGCTCGGGCTCCGGCTCCGGCTCCGGCTCCGGCTCCGGCTCGGCTTCGGCCCCGGGCTCCGGCTCGGCTTCAGCTTCGGCTCCGGCTCCTGCTTCGGGCTCGGCTTCGGGCACGCCCTCGGCTTCGGCTTCGGCCTCGGCGTCCATGGGCGGAGGAATCTCCGAGTACATCTCGTACTCGTCCTCTTCATCTTCCCCAGCGGCGGGCTCAGACGAAGATTCGCCCTCGATCAGCGCCGAGGGGACGTTGGCCGCGGCCTCGGCGAGGATAGTGGACGCATCTTCGAGGGCCGCGGCGAGCTCAGCGAGCTCCGCATCGACGTCTTCGAGGTCGCGACCGGCGCCCTTCGCGCACCGAGCGAGGACCTCATCGACCTCCCCCGCATCTTTTCCGAGGGCGTCGAGCTCCTCGTCAATCGCCCTCAGTTGGTCGTCGGAAACCTGCACGGCGAAAGCATCGCCTGCCGGCGGCCACCTCGTAAAGCTTCATGGGCCTGAGATTCCCGGGCCGCTCTCCGTAGGCTCAAGATGCGCCCGTTATCGCGTAGACCC
>QMMC01000449.1 GCA_003647065.1 Deltaproteobacteria bacterium
CCAGCTCCGGTCGACTGACGTCGCCCTCCACCTTCTTGCCGACCTCGCGCCGTGGATCGCGCTCCAGGCGATGCCGTTTAGGCGACGTAGGCGTTCATTGGCGCGGCGAGGGGCTCGAACTCGAACTCTTCCTCGTCGACGACGCCAACCATGTCGCTCACGGTGTAGGTATTGACGCGATCGCCGAGGTCCTCGGTCCAGGTGAGCAGGGTGTCGACCCAGACAAACTCCCGCCCCGGGTGCTTTTGCCTCGTCTCGAGGGGCGGGGGCAGGCCCCGGAGGGCCAAGCGCAGATCCGCGGTCTCGTCCACCGACAAGTCGAGGAACTCGAGGCCCATGCCCCGACGGGGGCCGGTCCGGGCTCGGCGCCGAACCCGGGCGAAGGTGAGGATCTCCTGCTGGGCGCTCCACCGCGGCGGGGTGAACGAGAGCGCCACCTCGGTCTCTGGACGAAGCGGAAAGGGCGTATCCAGCCAGCAGCCGTAGGGGCTGAGGTCGGTCACCAGGTGGGAGACCGGGTCGTCCCACTCGGTCCCGATGACGTCACAGGAGAGGTGCACCGACCGGCGGAGGGCGCGGCGGCGGATGGGAAAGATCTCGGCTGACTGGAGCATGTAGGGAAGTGTAGGAGGCCAGCCCTCCTCTTGGCCAAATTAGGGCCAAGTCGCGGGAGCCGAGACTCCCTCCCCCTCATCCCAGCCCATCGCCACGTTCAGGCACTGGAGGGCCTGGCCGGCGGTTCCTTTGACGAGGTTGTCGATTGCCGTTTGGGCGACGATGCGACCCGTCCGGGTGTCTTTCGCATAGCTGACGAAGGCTTGATTGCTGGCGCGGACCCAGCCCGTGTCGGGATGAGCACCGGGGTCCAAGACCACGACCGACGGCGAGCCCCGGTAGAGTTCCCGGGCGGCTTCGGTACACGCCTCGGCGGTTGCCCCAACGCTCGCCATGCCATAGGCCGTGGCGAGGATGCCTCGGGACATCGGCACGAGGTGCGGCGTGAAGGTGACGCGAAGGGGGGAGCCGGCGAGGCCGCCGAGGACCATCTCGATCTCTGGCGTGTGGCGGTGGTGCCCCGCAGCCTTGTAGGCGCGGATGCCCTCCCCCACTTCGGGCAGGTGAGTGCCGAGGCTGGGCTTGCGGCCCGCCCCCGTCGCGCCGCTCTTGGCGTCGATGATGAGCCCGTCGAGCCCGACGAGGCCCTCGGCGACGAGGGGTGCGAGGCCGAGGATGGACGCGGTTGGGTAGCACCCGGGAATAGCGATCAGCTCGGCGCCCCGGAGGCGCTCGCGCTCGAGCTCGACGAGGCCATAGACGGCCTGGCCGAAGAGATCCGGAGCGAGGTGCTCTCCGTACCACTCGGCGTAGACCTCGGGGTCGTCGAGGCGGAAGTCAGCGGACAGGTCCAAGACCCGCATTCCAAGGCCCCGGAGCTCTGCCACCACACCGGCGCTCGCCCCGTGCGGAAGAGCCGTGAAGGCGACGGTCGCGGCGCCAGCGACGTCCGCGGCGTCGAAGGCCACGACGTCACCCTCATAGAGCCCGGTGAGGCTCGGCAAGACGCGGGCGACGGGCTCACCGGCGCGACTCTGGCCGACGATCCTCGTGACCCGGAGGCGTGGGTGACCGTAGGCCAAGCGCAGAAGCTCTGCCCCTGCGTAGCCGGTCCCGCCGATTATGGCGATGTCGGTGAAGTCAGACAAAGGAGGCCCCCAGACGGGAAAATGGACGAAAAAAGGGGCCGCGGTGAAAGCCGCGACCCCGTTCCTCGATAGAGCGCGAGGGTGACTCAGCGCTTCGAGTACTGGAACTTCTTGCGGGCGCCGGGCTGACCGGGCTTTTTACGCTCTTTCTTGCGAGCGTCGCGGGTGAGGAAGCCGGCGCTCTTGAGAGGCGCACGGTTTTCGGGATCTACGTTGAGGAGCGCGCGGCTGATGCCGTGGCGAAGGGCCTCGGCCTGGGCGGCGACACCGCCACCGGAGACGTTGGCTTCGACGTCGTAGGCTTCGGCCTTGTCGAGGAGCTCGAAGGCCTGACGAGCGACCATCTGGGAGGTCTCCCGGGGGAAGTAGTCAGCCAGGGTGCGGCCGTTGATCTTGATGTCGCCGGAGCCGGCCTTCATGAAGACGCGCGCGATGGCGTTCTTCCGCTTGCCGGTGCCGTAAAAGCGACTGTGAATCGTGGACTTGGGCATGTGCTTTCCTAGAGAGCGAGGGGCTCGGGCTTCTGCGCCGTGTGCGGATGCTTGGGTCCAGCGTAGACCTTCAGCTTGCGATGAGTTCGGCGACCGAGGGACTTCTTCGGGAGCATTCCCCAGACGGCCTTCTCGATGACCTTCTCGGGGCGCTTGGCGATGAGCTCTCGGTACGACGTGGCCTTGAGGCCGCCTGGCGCACCGGAGTGCCGGTACCAGAACTTGCCGTCGAGCTTGTTGCCGGTGAGCTTCACCTTCTCCGCGTTGATGACGATGACGAAGTCGCCAACGTCCGCGTGGGGCGTGAAGTCCGGGCGGTGCTTGCCGCGAAGAACAGACGCTACGCGGGAAGCGAGGCGGCCGAGGGGCTGATCGGTAGCGTCTACGACATGCCAGTCGCGGTCTACTTCGTTCGTCTTGGCACTAAGGGTGGGCATGGAAGTGTTCCAACGGTAACAATCCCGGGCAGATGGCTCCGGGGGCGGCTTTACTAGCCGTGGGCCCGGGCACTGTCAAGCGGAGGCCGCCAGGATCGGCCAGGGACCGTGAAATCCGTCGAATCGAGCCGGCGGCGGAGCAAGGGGGCTAATAAGAAAGGACGAGTCGACTGGGATACGGCGGTAGGAGGCGCGACGACTCAGGGCGGGCAGAAGCTCCGCGCGGCGGCGCAGGTCGCCCGATCGGCGGCGCACGCGCTGTTGTGGAAGGTCGACTCGGCGGTTCCGCCGATCAAGAAGCTCGAGGAGTCCGTGTCGCGGATTCGAATGCGAGCCTCCCAGCGGCCGAGGGTAGAAAGGCTGCAGGGGCTCGTCCCATAATCGAAGGTCCGATCGAACACGCCGGTCCCACCGATAGTAGCGGTCTCAGCACTGGACCAGGCTCCACCGCAGCTCACCTGACGGTTCTCCTTGGTCCAGACCGCACCGGGGCGCCCGTAGATGCGCGTCGCGAGGGTGCCGAGCTCCGAGCTCGTCGGGGCATAGTCGAAGCTCATGTCGAGGCAGCTCAAGGCCGACTCCTGCCGGGGCTCCCAACCCCAGCAGTAATCGCTGATGCATGACGGTGCGTGCGAGGGGCACCGATCGTCGTCGTCGCCGCACGCACCGTAGCTGCCCCAGGAGCAGTCCGAGCGGCAGGTCCGCGACCGGGACTCGCAGGTCGAGCCTATGCAGTCGGCGGCCTGCACCTGTCCGGGGCTGCACACCCCCGGACAGGGGCTCGAACCCGTATCCGGCGTCCCGGTGTCCGGAGTGCCGGTGTCGATGGTGCCCGTGTCGGGCGCCCCGGTGTCCGTCGTGGCGCTGTCCATGGTGCCCGTGTCCGGTGCCCCGGTGTCCGAGGTGGCGCTGTCCGAGCTGCCGTCCATGCGCCCGCTGTCACCCCCGACGTCCCCGACCATGGTGCCGCCATCGTCGCTTCCGCTGTCCGTGGGACCACCATCCACCGAACCATCGGGCCCTGCGCAAGAGTCGTCGCCCCCTCCGAGACACTCCGTTTCATGGGCGCAACCGGCCAGGGTCAGGACGAGTACGACGGGCATGAAGCGCATGAACATCAAGAAATCACTCCCAGCCTCACGGCAACGTGGCGCGCCATCCCGCCCTCGAGCATCGTCGATGTGGGTCGCTCGATAGCTAAGATGATGACACGGATGGGGCCCGGGGTCCTACCGCAGGGATGAGTTCGCAGTAGTTCATGTGCTCGATGCGTTTGGCGTTTCGGAAGCAAACAAGCAACGGACCCGGGCGGTCACGACCTACGTGCGTGACTGATTCCGAGACTTCGGGCTGGGTCCCGAGCTCCCCCCAGGCTCTCTCCATCGCGTGACGACACCGGGCATCATCGACCGCGCCGACAAGGCAATGTATGACGTGAAGTCACGCGGCAAAGGCAGCTTCTCCTTTGCCAGATCGTCATCGAGAGCTTCGCCTCGGCAGCTCTGGGTGCACACCTCGCCGTCGATTCAGAGTGAGAAACCAAGAAGGGCCTCTTCGAAGATGACCGCATGGCACTGCCCAAGCCCCGACTGCCCGCACCGGCGGAAGCACGGCCGGGCAGCTGACTACACGACCCAACGGGAGAGTTGTACCGACTGCGGGACCGCGCTGGTCGAGGGTGAGGGGCCGACCCCGACCCGCCGCGCGCAGGTTCCGGGGTCGTTGTATTCGCGCGTGGCCGTCACCCTGGCGCTGCCAGTTCTCGTATGGGCAATCGGCCGGCTTCCCCTTCCGCTCGGTTCGGCCTTTGGCGAATCGCTTCCTGGCGAGTTGCTTCTCGTTCGCGATGCCACGTTCGGGCTGACGCCGATCGTCACCGGTTTCATCCTCATCGAAGTATTGGCCCTGATTGTGCCTCGCTGGCGGTCGTTGCGAGTCTCTGGCCCCGACGGTCGCAGGAGGCTCGACCGGTGGAGCTACACCATCGGTGGCGTTGCCGCTCTCGTGCAGGTCTGGGGCCTGCTCACGTATCTCGAGTCGATGGGAATGCTCTACGGGACCGGCGAGAAGCTCCTCTTCGCGGTCGGCAGCCTCGCCTGGACTTTCGGACTGGTCGGTCTCGCTCACGTCATCCGGAGGTGGGGTGTCGCCAACGGATTCGCAGTCTTGTTGAGTGCCGAGTTCGTGCCGGGGCTCTTCGCCACCGAGTCGGCGCCCATGGCCCCCTCGGGCCCACAGCCAACTGCCCTCGTCCCATACTTGGTGGTTGCGGCGCTCTGCATCGGCATTGGTTTCCTCGTCGAGTACCGCAGAGCCAACCCTCGGGCGGGCACCCTTTGGGCCCAGACGCCGCTCAGCGGGCTCGTGCCGGTCAGCGTGATGAGCGCGCTCTTGGTGCTGCCGTTCACTTTGGCCAACTACGGGTGGGATCTAGACGCCCTCTTGGACGCCCTCACCCCGGGCACGACCGCCTACGCCGCCACGTCGGCTCTCGTCGTCGCCATCCTCACGGTCCCCTTCGCATTCCTTTTCCACGCACCGTCTCGCGTCAGTGCACTCGTGTCGGAAGCGGGCTCCCAGGCTCAGACCAAGCGGTGGCTCTGGAAGGCGCTTCCGTGGACGTTGCTCTTCACCGTCTCGGTTGCCGTGGTGCCGACGCTGGTTGCGGCCGAGCTTTCACTGCCGTTCTACATTTCCGGCTACTCCCTCGCGTTCTTGGTCGCGGTCTCGCTCGACAGCTATCACGAGTGCCGGGCTCGTCTGCGGCACCCCGACCTGATCTCCGTCTGGCCAGAACCCCGCCTCTACGCTGTGGGTGTACTGATGAGTGCCCTCGAGGAGGCAGGGGTCCCAGCCCACGCACGGGCAACTCGGTATCGTGCGCTCCTGCAGTTCTTCGGTCCCTACGTCCCGGTGGAAATCATGGTCTCGCCGAGCGACGCGGCGAGAGCCGGCGAAGTCATCGAGGACCGACTTCTCGCCGCCGAAGGGGTGCCGGGGAAGTCGACGGAATGACCTGCCCTCGAAATTGTGGCGCGATCGGGCGCTGCCCCCCGGGGGAATGAAGTTTCGACGACGCGGGGCGGGTACGTCGTCACGGCACCCGCCCGACCCTGCTACCGTGGCGTCCGGATGGAGACGCAATCGGCGAAAAGGGAATCCAGCGCGCTGGTGAAACCCTACGTGCCCAACCCCATCCTGAAGTGGGTCTACGACCGGTTCTTCGCCCACATCGCCGTCGACGAGGCCTGGAACAGCCAGGTCCGGGATGCGGCACGGCGGGGGATCGTCGTCTATGTCATGCGGTCGATCTCCTTTCTGGATTTCCTCTGCCTCGACTTCCTCTCGAAGCGCTACGCCCTCCCCCTCATCCGCTTCGCCAACGACCTCGGCCTGTGGATCCTCGAGCCCTTCGGCAAAGGCGGCCGGCGCCTGAGCTTCCGGCGCCAGATCCCCGAAGACCGCGCCCTCAGGGAAACGGTCCGCGAAGAGTTCAGCGCTCTACTCTTCCTGAGGCGCCCCCCGGAGGTCGGCCGGTCGAGGCGCAGCGGGCGTGAACTCGAGGTCGACCTGATCGCCACCCTGGTGGAGACGCAGCGGAAGATCGACCAACCGGTGCTGCTCATGCCGCAAACCTTCGTCTGGACGAAACGACCGTCGTCGAAGAAGGCGACGCTGCTCGACCTGCTCTTCGGGCCCCGGGAGTGGCCCGGGCGGGTTCGGGTGTTCTTTCAGTTCCTCTTCAACTACCGAAACGTGCTCCTCCGGGCGGGCAAGCCCTTCGATCTTCAGAAGTTCATGCGGGACAACGAAGACCTGACGGACTCGCAGATCGCGGACAAGGTCCGCTACGCGTTGCTGACGCGCATCGAGCGCGAACGCGGCATCGTCCTCGGACCCAAGTCGAAAACGCCCGGGAGGATCCGCGACGAGTTGCTGCGCAGCCCGCGGGTGAGGAGGCACATCGAGGCTCAGGCGCGGGCGACGGGCCAGGGCATTGCGAAGGTCGAAAAGGAGGCGCGGGCGGAGCTGAAGCGCATGTGCTCCACCCAGAACCCCTACACCCTCGCCTTCATGCACCGGATGCTGAACAACGTCTGGAACCGCATCTACGACGGCCTCGACGTCGACCAGGAGGGCCTCGAGAAGGCCCGGG
>QMMC01000450.1 GCA_003647065.1 Deltaproteobacteria bacterium
GAAAAAGTAGTGCCAAGAAGTGCCCGGCCCGAGTCATTCCAAAGGGGCCATCGAGGCTGGGGTTATCCGTGTCCGCGCGAGCAGGCAGGCTCCGCGTATCGACGATCACGGCGTCGACGGGCTCACGCCGGACAAAGGCCGCCGCCGCCGTGGGGTCCGAGAGGGCAACGTAGCGCCGCTCCTCCCCCTCTCGGCCAGAGTCCGTGAGGGTCTGGAGCACTGCTCCAGAGGAAAGCCGGCGGACCTGCGGAGCCCCGAGGAGCCCGAGGGGATCGCCTCCATCATGAGGCGCCCCGACATAGAGGATGGTATCCATTCAGGTGTCCGGAAGAAAGGACTGTACGGTTGGCCCGGTCACCGGGCAAGGGCGGGACCACGGCGGCACCCTGGGATTGGTTAAACGTCCCTCGAATGGGCTGTACGACGTTGCTCCGACTGGAAGGGCGGTGCTAAGCTTCGCTCAATACTTGTGCCAACGGGGG
Organism: Deltaproteobacteria bacterium; assembly: GCA_003647065.1. Lineage (GTDB taxonomy): Bacteria > Myxococcota_A > Polyangia > Polyangiales > B10-G4 > B10-G4. The sequence continues at coordinate 483 of QMMC01000450.1, forward strand.
AGTAGGACCAGCAGGTGATCGATCTGGATGTTCAAAGCGTCGCTAAAGCCCTCGAGGACGCCGGTGTGGAGATTTACCGCCACGTTGGCGATGAGATCCAAGTAGCCGAGCGCGTCCGTCTGCACATCATGGACTCCGGTATCCGGGTCGTGCTGGAGCAAGGGGTCCGCGTGCGCTTCACAGCGCGCTCCCAGCAGTCGGACTTCCCGAATGCCCTCCCAGACGATCTCTTCGCCAAGGTTAGGGGCTCCATCGGAGAGCAGGCGAACCCTCGCGGATACGCCGAAACCAAGAGCGCCACGGTCCAGGTGAAGGACCCCGTCGACGACAAGCGCGTGCTCGACGTCTGGCACGAGGTCACCTACGAAAAGAGCTCGGACCTCGACGACCTCGTGGACGAGGTCCAGTGGATCCTGAAGCTCGACAAATACATCGCCCCGTAGGGGGTCGACCCGGGTTTCAGCTAGGAATTGCAAAGGGCCGCGACGTTCCCGTCACGGCCCTTTGGAGTTTCGAGAATGTCGATCAGTTCCTCAGGCGAGGACCTTCTCGACCTTCTCGGCGAACGACCCCTTCGGTCCATCAACCTTGGTGAAACGGACCTCCTCCCCCTCTTCGAGGGTGCGGAATCCATCTCCACCAATTTGGCTATAGTGCACGAAAATGTCCGGGCCATCTTCCTGCTTGATGAAGCCGAACCCCTTCGCGTTGTTGAACCACTTTACTGAACCTACTTCCATTACACCCTCCACTGCTCACCCTCACTACGACCCGTCGTTGGCTCGCGCCCCCAGGGGCCCATGGCGATAACGCTCCATGCGACTCAGTGCCTCTTCAGGCATCGCAGGACGGGTCTGAAATGTCCCCCCCCGGAGCGCGGCCAGAATATGACGGGGAGGGTTCAAGTCAAGCTAGTTTCGGCACCTCCACCCACAATGACGCCCCTCCCTAAGCGGGGACAACTGCTGGAAAATGCACGAGAACCTGGCTTTTTGCCGGCTGCGGCGGTCCCCGTCGGGACCGGGCGGTGATAGACCTTCGGATCATGGTGCGCACACGGCCAATGGTTGAGATCGGCGGGGTCCTCGGAGCGCTTCTCTGGGCCACAGCTCTACTCGTAGCGACGGCTGGCTGCGGCGCGGGGACCGTCACCGAGGCGAGGACTCCGGAGGCCTCTCCCCCCTCTTCTGGAGGACCGGGAGAGGCGAGCCGCGAGGCCCTCGTCGCAGGGGATTTGGATCGAGCCGCGGAGTTGGCCGGCGAGGCCCTCGATGCGGCACCAGCAGACGTGACGGCCCTCCAGGTTGCAGCCCGAGTCGCCCTCGCCCGAGGCCAGAACGACCGAGTGATCTCCCTCCTCCGCGACGCGGCGAGGCCCGACCTGGTTCGCCTCCGGGCAAGAGCTCGGCAGGCGATGTCGGACCTCGACGGGGCGGCTCGGGACCTCGCGGCGGTGGACGGGCAGGATCCGCCGGACGGTTGGGCAGATGCGATGTTGCCCCTCGCGCGAGCGGGGTCGGCCCTCGACTGCTACGGCACCACCGGAAGTGAACGGGCCACCCTGCCCTTCGTGGGTCGGTCACCCCTACCGGTGGTGGAGGTTTCCATCGGGGGTCGGTCGACCTTCGCGCTCCTCGCGACGCAGGCCGATCTCACCATCATCGACGACGACCTCCGGGGGGAGGCCGGAATCGCCGAGAGCATCGACCTCGGAGGCCTGGTCATGGCGAACGTGCCCGCGCTGGTCCGAGACCTCGCACCGGTATCCGCGCAGGTCGGCGAGGAGGTCGGCGTGGTCCTCGGCCTCGACGTGCTGCTGCGGCTGCACGTCACGATCGATTTTCGGGAGCGATGGGTTGTGGTCAGCACGGCCGGGGACTCCCCGAGCGCCGACGTTGCGGCCGCCCCCTTTCTGACCCTCGGCGGCACCTTCCTGGCGGTCGAAGGACGCCTCGACGGCACCCACGACGTGCTCCTGGCCTTCGACACGGCTGGGCCCTTTCCCGTCGCCATCGAAGAGAGCGTCGCCCGATCCCTCGGCCACGACGTCGAGGCCCTGCCGCCCTTCCCGGGGGCGCCTTCCAGCTCGATCCGCACCGTGATCATCAGGACCCTCGCCTTCGGGCAGGTCGAGATAGCCGAGGTACCGGCCGCCACGGGGCTCGTCCCAGCCGAACTCTCGGAGCTGGCCGGGGCGCCGGTCGCCGGCATCCTAGGAGCCATCGCCATGCAGCAGATGCGGGTGACCCTCGATCCAGAAGGACGCCGATTGCTCTTCGATTGATGCGAGGGCCGAGCCCGACGTCAGGGAGCGAGGCGCGTCTCGATCCACGCGTCCCCGTCGCGCACATGACGAAATCGGTCGTGCAGCCGGTGGTCGCCGTTGTGCCAAAGTTCGATCTCGACCGGCGCCAAGGTGTAGCCCCCCCAATGGGCCGGTCGCGGCACCGGCTCCCCGCGGTACTGGGCTTCGACCTCGGCAAAGCGCGCCACGAGGGCTTCGCGGCTCACGAGGGGCCGGCTCTGATCCGACGCCCAGGCGCCGAGTTGGCTCTGCCGCGGCCGACTCGCAAAGTAGGCGTCGGACTGCGAGGGGCTCGTCCGCGTCACAGGCCCGGTCGCCCGCACCTGAACCCCCGTCGCCCACCAATGAAAAGCGAGGGACGCGTGGGGGTTGCCTTCGAGTTCCAGCGCTTTGTCGCTCTCATAGTTGGTGTAAAACGAGAGCCCCTGGGCCTCGATGTGTCGGACCAGTACGAAGCGGACGGACGGTTGACCATCGCTCCGCACCGTCGCGAGGGCCGCCCGCGACGCGTCGAACTCATCAGAGGCGTCGGCTCGAGCAAAGTGCTCTTGGATGAGAGCGATGGGGTCCGTCGCCACTTCAGCCCTCCATCGGGTCGCCGAGGTCGGAACCATCCGAGAGCTCACCCTCGAGGCTGAGGGCCATGAGGACCTCCTCGACGAGGGCGCCCAGGGTCGGCGGCCCATCCACCGCATCGGAGAGCGGCCGCTCATCTTCGACGAACGACTCGAGGAGCTCTCGGACGCCTTCGACGTCGACCTCGCCGAGGGCGCACGCGGCCTCCGCGGCGACGTTCGCATCGTCATGGTCGAGGAGCCGGACCAGGACGTCGAGGGGCGGCGGGTCTTCGTCGTCACCGACGTCGAGGAGGAGCCCCGGGAGCTCGATGAGCGCGGGCCCTTCGAGACCGTCATCGAGAGCATCGAGGGCGACTCGGGCGAGGAGAGGCAGCCGGTCTCGCCCCTCGCGGCCAATCGCGGTCGAGGCCCGGTCCCGGGCCGAATCATCGTCATCGTTCAGGATGCCGAGCAGCAACGCCATAGCTCCTCCATCGAAGACCCGGCTGAGGAGGTCCGCGAGGACCTGGAGCCGGAAGCTGCGCTCGGCCCGCTCCCCCTGATCCCGAGCCGAATCGATGGCCAGAGAAAGAGCGGGGACCAATTCGGCCTCATCCTCCACGTCGAAGACCACCGCTTCGGCCTCGAGGGCACGTTTCCGGGCGGCGTAGAGAAGCTCGAGGCGGTCGTTCATGGGCGGTCAATCCCACACCACCCGGGGCCCGCGCAACCCCCCGGGGATCCTCCTCAATTCACCACTCATCTGGCTGCTCGCGGCGCCGCTCCGTGGTAGCCTTCGCGCGTTCGTGGACCCGCATGCCCAGGATCTGGTTCAACGCCTCCAGCGGAACCCCGACGACGCAACCGCGTATTCCGCGCTGCGTGCCCATTACCACCGCTTGGGGGACTACGCGTCCTTGGCGAACCTCCTCGAGGGCTGGGCGGCACGAGCGGCGGACGTAGCCGGCGCGGCGACCGCCTACCACGAGGCGGCAGAGCTTTGCGAGGGCTACCTCGACGACCGCCCCCGGGCCATCAACCTGCTCGAGCGGGCCCTCGAAAAGGACCCGCTGCACCAGGACTCATGCGCGCGCCTCGAAGAGATCTTCGAAGCGGCCGGTGACCACCGACGACTCATCGACCTGATCGAACGCCGCGCCCAGTCCCTGGCCAATACCCACGCGGACCCGCGCCACGCGGCGGCGCTCTACCAACAGATCGGCGAGATCTGGGAGCAACGCCTCGGCCGCGTCGACCGGGCGATCAACCACTACCGAAAGGCCTTCGAGCTCGACGGCTCGCTGGTCACGGCTATCTACGCAGCGCGCGAAATCTACCGCGACGCGGGGAACCTGAAAGCAGCGTCGTCGCTCTACGACCTCGAGGTCAACGCCGAGGCGGACCCCAAACGAAAGGTCGCACTGCTCCGCGAGGTCGCCCACCTCCGGGCAGAACAACTCGGGGACCTCGAAGGCGCCATCAGCGCCCTCAAGCGCGCCCAGACTCAAGCGCCGACAGACCTGTCCGTGATGCACGACCAGGCGACCGTACTTCTGAAACGCGCCGACCAACGCGAAGACGAGCATTCGGCGACCCTCGATCGCCAGCAGGCGGCCGACCTCCTCTTCCAGATGGCCCAGGGCGTTCCCCCGGACCACGGCCTCGCCTACGCCGAGGCCGCCCTCGACGCAGCGGCCGACCACGACGGCGCCCTCGAACTCCTCGAGCGCATCGCCAAGGACACCGGGCGAAGCGACGTGCTCCCAATTCGTTGGGTCGCGTATCTACAGGCGGCGCCAAACTCACCGACGACGGACCGCATGCGCCGCCGCCTCGGAGAAGCGTACGTCGAAGCCGACCAGCTCGAAGACGCGATCGTTTGCTATGAGCCCCTCCTCGAGCGAGGGGACCCGGAAGCCGCAGAGTCCCTGGTCGCCCTCTACCGACGTGCCGGCCGCGAGCGCGACGTCGTCCGAGCGCTATCGGTTGCGGTCTCCGGCCTTCCCGAAGGCAAGCGCGTCTCGCGCCTCCGCGAGATCATCACCATCCTCGTCGCTCAGGGAGAGCTCGGGGAGGCCCGGGAGCGAGCGCGAGAGATTCTGCAGATCGATGCTGCTGACCCGGAAGCGTTGGCCTTCCTCGAGAAAGACTGTCGCGATCGCGGCGCGTACGAAGAACTCCGCGATCTACTGCTTTCGGCAGGGCGCGTTCCGGGACTCTCCGCAGACGCGCGGAAGATTCGGCTCTCCGAGGTCGCTGCGATCAGCGAGGGCAAGCTCGGAGACACGGAAGGAGCGATCAGCGCCTGGCGCGCCATCACGACCCTCGACCCGGCCGACGGAGAAGCGCGCCAGCGATTGGCGACCCTGCTCGAAGAGACCGAGCGCTGGGATGAGTTGGTCCAGGTCCTCGAGCGAGAAACCCTCGCCGTCACCGACCCCGAAGACAAGGCCGACCTTCACCGGCGCCTCGCCCGGATCCATCGCAAGCGCCGCGAGAGCCTCGGGGAGGCTATCGAGGCCTATCGCGCTCTCTTGGAGATCCGCCCGAGAGACGCCGAGGCCCGAGATGAGCTCTCGGACACCCTGGTCGACGCCGGCGCCTTCCTCGAGGCGGTGCCACTGCTGCGTCAGCGCGTCGACGAAGCGACGTTATCCGAAGACCGGGTGACGCTCCTCGTACGCCTCGGCGACATTCTCTTCGAGCACGTTGGCGACGACGAAGCAGCCTTCGAAGTGGCGACACGACTCCTCGACGAGAGCCCTGGCAACGAGCCGGCCCTCGACCGCATGGAGGACATCGACCGGCGCGCGGAGCGGTGGGACAGGCTGCTTTCGACGCTCTCCTACCGGAGTGAGATGACCGCCCCTGAGGGGCGCGCAGCGATCTTCTTCCAGATGGCGCGCGTCGCCGACGAATCGCTCTCGGACCTCGACCGGGCGGCCGAGTATTTCGGCCAAGTAGTCGACCTGGCGCCAAACTACGAGGGCGCCCTCGACGCCCTCTGCAGCGTCTACGACCGGGCCACCCGCTATCGAGACCTGGTCGTACTCCTCCGGGAGCGGGCGAACGAAGAGCAGGACCCGTTCGCCCGGGGGGAGCTCTATCGTCGCATCGCGAGGACGATGGCGACTCGGGTGCGCAACGAGGACGCCGCCGCCGAGGCCTACCGCGAAGTCCTCGCGTCCGGCGAAGACGAGGAGTCCCTGCGTTTCCTCTGCCGCAGCGCGGCCAAGAACGGCGAGCACCAAGCGCACACAGACTACCTGGGACGCCTCTCGGCCATCGTCGATGCCGAAGACGAACGCCGCGACCTCCTCCTCGAGAAGGCTGAGGTCTTCGCCGACTATCTAGATGACGATGAGAGCGCACTGGCCGTGCTCTCGGACA
>QMMC01000451.1 GCA_003647065.1 Deltaproteobacteria bacterium
CATGAGCACTACGACCGGGCATTCGTGTTGTATGCCGACGGTGCGTACGTCGAGGCCCAGGCGCTCCTCGAGGAGGTCCTCGCGGCGTGTCCCGACTACCGCGGCGCCGCCGATTTGCTGCGCCACGCCGGGGAGCGGGCCGCCCGACCTGCCGCGCACCTCGGCAATCCGAGTGCCGTTCCCAGTGCCGCTGCGAACTACGGCAACTGGGAGCAGATTCCAGCGCCCCCGGCGACGGCTGCTGCAGCCGGTGCCGTCGCAGCCGGTTTCACCGGAGACTGGGAGCAGCCTCCGGTGGATTCACCGGCGGTCGCTACCGGCGAAGGGGAGCAAGACTCCGACCTCGCCCGGGTCGAGCTGAGCATCGTCGAAGGCCTGATGGGGGCCTTTCACGGGATCTGGATTTGCGGTTGGGTGGATGACGGCTGCGACGAGAAAGGCCTGATCGGGCTGTCCATCGGAGGCGCCGCGGTTTTTGCCGGCACCGCGGCCGCCCTCACCTGGGACGGAATCACCATGGGCCAGGGCACGGCCATCGAGACCGGCACCTTCTTCGGGAGTTGGCTCGGCACGGCCGCCTGGATGGCGGCGGGGGCGCCGGGGGACAGCTTTTCTTCCGATGACAGCTGGGTTCCAATCTTCAGCGTAGCTTTCGGCGGCCTCGCCGGAACGGTCGCCGGGAGCGTGCTCGCGGTCACGGCGGTTCCTGATTCTGGTCGAGTCGCCCTCGCCGCATCCGGCGGGCTCTGGGGCGGCATGCTCGGTCTCCTCATCTCGATCATTCCCGACACCTACAACTACCCCCCCGAAGCGTTTGGAGCCTCGCAGCTCATCGGCGTGCCGTTGGGAATGATCGCGGGGATCGTCGGCGGCTCGGTCCATCGGACGAGCCGTGGCCGCATGTTCCTTGTCGATCTCGGCGCCCTCCTCGGCGGCGCCCTGGGCGTCGCCGGTGCGGTGCTGACCTCGGACGGCTCCGACTTCGCCCAGCACGTAGGGGCCTGGTCGGCGATTCTCTTGCCCGTGGGTTTCGGCGTCACGATGTGGCTCACGGCGAGCCTCGACGTCCCCGACGAGGTGGCGGACCACGTCTCCATCACACCGGCGGGGCCAGGCGATGGCCCAGGCCTCACCGTCAGCGTACGATTCTAGAAGACCACCCCATGGCCCGGAAGAAAAAGAAGAAGCGCGGAACTGCCGCCGAGGACGAGGCACCGGCTGCGGCGCCGAAGGCTCCGAAGAATATTTCGCGGCCCTTCGCCGATGCGCTCAAGGGTATGAAGGCCGCACCGGCAAAGCGCGGCGCGGCGACGAAGGGCACCACCGGCCCTGCCGCATCTTCGAAGAAGAAGAAGAGTGCCCCAGAAGGGGCCCGCCCCGAGCCCCAACGAGCGTCCTCGACGTCGGCGCCGGAGCCCTCCGTCGAAGCTCCCTACAGCCCCGAGGATCGGGTCGCGTTCAACAATGCGTTTTCGAACGTCGCCCCGCTCGGGAGCACGCAGCGCGGGAAGGCGGACCGCGTTGGGGCCCGAGCGCCTCGTCGCGTGGCCCGGGCTCCCCGGGTCGATTTCGATGCGGTGGCTCGTGCCAAGCTCGCCTCCCTCGTCTCCGAGGGGCTCTCCTTCGAGGTGCGCCGCGACGAGGGCTGGGTCGAGGGGCGCCGGTCCGACGCGCCGAAGAGCGCTCTTCGGGATCTGCGCGACGGGCGGGCTACCGCCGATGCCGAGCTCGATTTGCACGGCATGACCGGTGACGAGGCAGCCCGCGCCCTGGTGCGTTTCCTCCGCCAAGAACGTGATCGTGGGCGCCAGGTCGTCCGGGTGATTCACGGCAAAGGCCTGCACTCCACCGGGGGAGTCGGGGTGCTTGGGGACCGCGTCGTTGCGGCGATCACGGCGGGTCCCGGGGCGCCCCTGGTGCACGCCTTCATCACCGCAGCGCTCGCCTCGGGGGGAAGCGGCGCGTTGCTCGTCCGCCTGGGGACTCGTTGACCGCTGGCGTGAGTCGCGAGAACCGCGAAGTCCGAAGAGCGAAGCCTGCCGATGCCGCTCGCATCATCGAGACCCTCGTCTCAGCCTTCGTCGACGATCCATTTGTCGAGTGGGTCGTCGGAGGGCGCGGAGAAAAGGCCAGGCGCCGCTATTTCGCCCTCGCCGCGGAGCGTCTGACCCTTCCCCACGACACGGTCTGGATGACCGATGACGGGGCGTCGGTCGCGCTCTGGGCGCCGTCCGAGTCCTGGCAGCTCTCGCCCCTCGCGCAGCTGATGCTGATGCCGCGGGTCGCTCGGGCGGTTGGTTTTGGCCGGATGAATGTTGTCGGCGCGGGGGTCGAGCGCGTCGAGCGCGGCCGACCGAGGGAGCCCTATCTGCTTTTGGTGCTGCTGGGCACGGTCCCCGAAGCCCAGCGCCAGGGGCTCGCGGCCGAGGTCCTCGGGCCCGGGCTCCAGAGGTGCGATGCCGAGGGGCGCCTCGCCGTGCTCGATACCAGCGTCGCCGACAACCTCGACTTCTATCGCCGTTACGGTTTCGAGGTTGCACGCGAGGTCGAACTCCCCGAGGGGCCTCCTGTTTGGTCCCTCGTTCGACCCCCGCGCGGGGCGTGAGTTCATCGTCTCGGCTCCGGCTACCGGCTACCGGCTACCGGCCCGGGGCGGAGGCGGCAGAACAGACGGCGGGGAAGAACACGGCTCTGCAGTCTCCCCGGTAGTGGGTCGCCCGGGTCGGTGCGTTTGCCCAGACCACCGTGAGGTCCGCGGGGTCTTCGCTGAGAATCTCGACGGTGGCGGCCGGACCGGTCTCCCCATCGTTCCCCTCAGCCACGTGGCGCTCCGAGATGGTCGTCGGAAATCCCGCGTCGCCTTCATAGTGGTACCGGACCTCGAGCACCCGCTCTTGGACCAGGCTCATGTCGAACTCTACGGGACGACCCGAGTCGTCGTATCGGCATACGTCACCCTCGGCGCGTCCCTCGAGCCCGAGGGTGCGCTCGGCCGTGGTCGGCAGCCATTCGTGATTTCGCTTGAGCGGTCTTTCTTGTCCATCGAACCACCAGGTGATGCGTTCTACGACGGACTCTCCTTCGAGGCGCTCGCCGACGACCGGCCCCCCGGAGCGACCTCCTTCGTAGCGCATCAGGGCCGTCGCCGGTTCACCGCCCTGGTTGTTCGACTTTTCGACCTCGACGGCGGAGCCGCCCTCGCGATAGGTGTAACTCGTCGTAAAACGCCGGGCCGACTCGGGGTCCTCGGCGACGACCTCGGTCAGCGTCCCGGCGGTGTAGACGTAGACCGTCGTCCCCCGAGCTCGGCCATCTTCCGTGACCTGCACCGTGCATCGCGACACCGTCGGTGCGCCCTCGTCACGCCCTGCGCTCGCCTCCGGGTCTGGCCCCTGGTTTTGCCCGGTCGTGGCCGGTTCGGTGCCGCCCCCGGAGGTCGCGTTCGAGGCGCCACACGCCGCCATCGCGCCCAGGGCGCACACCGCCGTCAGGACTTTCAGGGTCTGGGGAGTCGTCGAGAGTCCGCGCACCCGGAGAGTCTACCAGGAGCGAGGGGCGTAGCGGTTGATGCTCACCACCGACGCCTGGCTGCCCTCGAAAGCAAAGCCCACGGTCCAGGTGACCCAGTCGGAGGCCTCGGATTCTCCGCCCGCCCCCGCGCCACTCTCGGCGCCGGTCACGTGAATGGAGACGAAGTTGAGGTTCTCCTGACCGGCGGGGATCTCGGCGTCCACAGTCCCTCGGCCGGTTACGAGCACGTTGCAGTCGACGCGGCCGGTCCTCAGGACCTCGGCGAGTTCGACTCCGACGATGTCGTCGAAGGTACCCACCACCGCGTGGCCGGAGACCGGGTCGATGCCCCAGGAAAGTGGTTGACCCGAGTCCATCGGCGCCGTCGTGGCCGAGCGCTCGAGGTGCACCTCGTCGTCCGAGAAGTACCGGACCCGAACTCCGTGCGTTTCGCTGATGGCCCCGAAGAAGCGGTTGGTGTCTTCTTCGTCGAGGCTGCCACCGAGTTCGACGAGGAGGGCATTGGCGACCCCTGGAGCGTCGCAGAACTCTTCCTCCGGGACCCATTCGCTAGTGAAGCGCGCGGGGATCCAGCCGACGACCGTCCGGGACACGTAGACCTCGACCCAGGCTTCACCGAGGGTGTCATGGACCCGGCCGGTGCTCATGACGTCGAGGTCGAAACGGTCGACCTCGCCGACGACCGCGCCGTCACGCCCCGGAGTCGAGTGGACTGCGACCGCTTCCGTACCCTCTGGGACGAAGATCACCGAGAGTGAGGGGCCTCGCTGCTCGCGGGTGCCCGGCTCGGCGCCGAGGGTTCCGACGTCTTCGGAGGCCACGCCTTCGAAGTCCTGGACGAATCGCCCTTCGACCTCGGCCTCTCGGAAGTCCGGCGAGTTTGGGAAGTCCTGAACCCGTGATGCGCAGCCCACGGGCAGCAGGGGCAGCAAGGGCAGAAGGGCCGAGAGGACGACGAGGGTGGTGGTCTTAGAGAGGTTGGGCATGGTGATGCATGCCAAAGCACGGGGCGGGCCAACGGTGTGATCGCCAAGATCATTGGGCAAAGCAGACCTTAAGCGACGCTCGCGAACCGCAAGACGAGTAGGCCGCGGTGGTGCTTTGATTATCCGGTGAGCAAGCTCAGGGAGGTGGTCCCACGGACGCCCGTGCACGCGAACCGTACCCACCCCGGGGTGCGCGGGACGGGGGGATCGTGTTAGCACTCGCGGCCATGCGACGACGACATCTCACCCTCATCACCGCCTTGTCCTTCCTGACGGCATCATCCCTCGCGGCGTGCGGCGACGAAACCGAGTCGCCCCCGGCTCAGAGCGCCAATGAAGCAGCCGACGAGACAGCGACTGCGGAAGCCGAGGAGTCCGAGGAGCCCGCCGAAGAAGAGGCCCCGCCGCGGACCGCCGAGGAGGTCGCCGAGGACGTGGAAGCGTTTGAAGGCAACTTCTACGTACTGCGCCCCGGCGAGACCGAGCACGACCTCGCCGTGCGCTATGGCGTCGACGACACCGCGGTTCACCGCCAGCATCAGCTTGGGAACGACTGGTACGAGGCGATGAACGAGCGCTTGCGTCACTTCATGCCCGACATCGACGTGGCCGGTGGTACCGGGTTTCGCCTCGACACGGTGGGCGTGAGTCACATCGTTGCCGAGGACGAGGACATCCATCAGATCTCCGACCACTACAACACGTCGATCATGGAGATCCTGGTGGTCAACGCCATCACCCCCGAGGAGGCCCTCACTCTCGAGGCCGGGCGGCGTCTCTTCATCCCCGGTGTCCTCCAAGACGCCGAGGGCCACGTCGCGCGCCTGCCGCACCCGCTTCAGGAGGAAATCCACGACCGGGCCCACACGCTCCACCTCGGCACCCGCGCTGCGGCCTCGAAGCTCCTCCGGGGAGAGATGGAAGACGAGTGGCTCGCCGCCGCCGAAGGCGAAGAGGGGGATGCGTGGGATGGCACCTTTGCCTGGCCCGTCTCCGGTGGATGGTTCGTGCGCGGGTTCGGCTCCGGCGACGAGGGCTACCACAAGGCGGTCGACATCGCCGGGAACCTCGGCTGGCCGGTTCGCGCCATCGAGCGAGGCATCGTGGCCTACGCGGACGACACCATCCGTGGCTACGGCAATCTGGTCATGATCATCCACCCCCGCGGCTTCGTCAGCTTCTATGCTCACAACTCGTCCTACTTCGTGCAGGCGGGCGAGATGGTGACCCGCGGCCAAATTGTTAGCGAAACCGGCAGTACCGGGATCAGCCGTGGTCCCCACGTGCACTTCGAGTTGATTCACCAGGGGCGAAACTGCGACCCGGCGCCGCTCTTCCGTATGGGCGTTCGTCGTCACGACGGAGACATGATGCCCATCCCTCAGCTGACCTGGACCGAGTCCCAGCCGCCGGGGAACCTGCGCTGCGAACATCGACCGGCCCACCATCCGAATTCACAGTGGGTCCACCATGAGCACCCCGTGAACGATGCGACTCCTGCCTCGGGCGTTCCGGGGGCCGGGGGAACGGCGCCAGCAGCGACACCCTGATTCCCAGGGGGTCCTGGCACCTCGGATTGGCGCGGAACCGTGTCCGCGCTACCGTCCCCGCGTGATGAACCAAGACCAACTCAGCGAAGTCGCTTCCATCGCCCGCGCCGCCGGCGAGGTGATCCTCGAAGTCTACGCGACCGACTTCGACGTCGCCTACAAGGGAAAGAACGACCCGGTCACGGACGCTGACCAGCGCGCCAACGAGCTCATCGTCTCGCGCCTCGCGGCGGCGTTCCCCGGGGACGGGATCGTCGCCGAGGAGAGCCCCGACCGGAGCGATGCTCTTCGGTCTGGCCGCGTCTGGTACGTCGACCCCCTCGACGGGACCAAGGAGTTCGTCAAGAAGAACGGCGAGTTCGCCGTGATGATCGGCCTCTCCATCGACGGGGAGGCCCACGCCGGGGTCGTCTATCAGCCGGTGAAGGACAAGCTCTGGGCGGGCATCGTCGGCGACGGAGCCTACCTCGAGGAGGGCGGCGAGCGTCGGCCCCTCCGGGTTAGTGAAGTCGCCGACCCGAAGGACCTGAAGCTCGTCGTCTCACGCTCCCACCGGGCGGCCTCGACGGACCGACTCGTCGAGCGTCTCGGGATCACCAACGAGGTGAGTCACGGGTCGGTCGGGCTCAAGATCGGCATGCTCG
>QMMC01000452.1 GCA_003647065.1 Deltaproteobacteria bacterium
CACGGGCCACGCCGATGGCGCGAACGCCGGGTTCCTGCGGCCCGATTCGGTCTTCGCTCTCGTCATCGTCACGGACGAAGAAGACTGCTCGGCGTCCGACCCCAACCTCTTCAACCCCTTGAGCTCCGACTACACCAGCGACCTCAACCTGCGCTGCTTTCAGTACCCAGGTGCGTTGCATCCGATCAGTCGGTTCGTGAGCGGCCTCCTGGCGACCCGAGGACGCACCGGCGACCTCGTCTACGCGGTCATCGCCGGGGTTCCACTGGAAACCGTGCCGGCCTCGGGCACCCCCGACTACGAGGCCATGTTGGCCCACGCTGACATGGTCGAGAGGCTCGACCCGGCCATGCCGACTCGCCTCGCGCCGTCCTGCAATGTCGCCGGGCGCGGCCTCGCCTTCCCGCCCCGGCGCATCGTCAACGTGGCCCGGGAGCTCTCGATACGCGGGACCCCGACCACCGTCCAGTCGATCTGTCAGGCGGACTACACGGGAGCGATCACCGCCATCGCCGACCGCGTCGGCGCAGTGGTCGGCATGTCCTGCGATTAGCGTGTTCAGGGCAAAGTGACCGGCACCGGCTCAGAGCCGGGTGCCGGTGACCGGCCAGTTCTGGTTCGTGCAGTCGAAGCAGCTGCCCGAGAACTCAGCCGTATAGTTCCCGGTCCAGGTGCCGGCGTCGGTGAACATGCCGGTGAGCGTATAGGTCTCGTCGCAGGTACCCGTGTAGATGCAGCTCACGGTGAAGGACCCGTCGGTCGCAGTGTCACCGCTCATCGAGGAACAACCGCCGAGGGGGCCCGTGGGGCCCACGGACACGTCGAGATTCATGCCGTCATCGGCGAAGGTCATCTCGTCGATGGTGAAGTTCACGAGCCCGCCGACGCAGGAGTAGGAGATGATCGGCGAGATCGAGTAGGTACCGTTGGGGTCGCTCCCGGTGCACATCCCGGTGTCGATGATGCAACCCGATGTGCAGGTGAGCGTGCCGCCGGTGAAGCCCTGGGTCGTGCACGTCTCCGTGCCGAAATCAGCCATATCGCATTCTTCCGGGGTATCGATGCTTCCGTTGCCACAGGTCGTGCAGTTCGACGTCTCCCAGGCCGAACAATCAATGGGGCAGGTCGCCGTGCCGACGCCGAGGCCCAGGGCCGAGCACGGGGTCGTCGTCCCGCGGCAACAGGCGAAGCCGTTGTCGCAGACCCCGTCGCAGTCGTCATCGACGCCGCTGCAGCTCTCGACCGGCGGCGAGCACATACCCCACTCGCACATCCCGGAACACGCACGGGTCCCCGTGCTGCCACACCCCGTCGTGCAGATCCCGACTTCGCCGGCGATGCAGTTGAAGCCCTCGTCGACGGCGAGGTCACAGTCGTCATCGGCGCCGTTGCACTGCTCGGCCGGCGGCACACACACATCCCAGGTGCAGTCGCCGAGGCAGGAGCGGGTCCCGGCGGAGCCGCAGCCCGTCGTACAGGCCTCGGACGCTCCGGCGCGGCAAGCAAAGCCCTCGTCGGCCATGGCGTCGCAGTCATCATCGACGCCATTGCAGATTTCCACGGGCGGATCGCACACACCGAGGGTGCAAGTGCCGCTGCAGGTGCGGGTCCCGGCAGAGCCGCAACCCGTCGTGCAGCCGGACGTGCTGCCCTGAACGCAGGCGAAGCCTTCGTCATCGATTCCATCGCAATCGTCATCGGCGCCGTTGCAGCTCTCTGGCGGGGCGACGCAGACACCGAGGGCGCAGGTGGCGTCACAGGTCTGCGACCCCGTCGAACCGCACCCCGTGAGGCAAGGCCCCGAAGAGGCCGGAACGCAGGCAAAGCCCTCGTCCGTCGCCCCGTCGCAGTCGTCGTCCATGCCGTTGCAGATTTCGGCAGGCGGGGCGCACGCATCGAAGACACAGAGCGCGCTGCAGGTCTGAGTGCCCGCGGACCCGCACGTCGTCGTGCACGCCATCATCTCGCCGGGGGTGCAAAGGGAGCCCTCGTCGATCGCCATATCGCAGTCATCGTCGAGGCCATTGCAGGCCTCCGGCGGCGGCACGCACGCGCCGAATTCGCACATGCCCGAGCAGACCCGCGCTCCCGTCGTACCGCAGGATGTCATGCACGGCATCGTCTCCCCGCGGATGCAGGCGAAGCCGTCGTCTCGGGCGCCATCGCAATCATCGTCGACGCCATTGCAGACCTCGACCGGTGGGGTGCAGATGTCGAGGGTGCAGTCCGCAAAGCAGGTGCGAGAGCCCGTCGAGCCGCACATCGTGACGCAGCTCGAGACGCCTCCCCCGGCGCACGCGAACCCTTCGTCTGACATGCCATCGCAGTCGTCGTCGGCCCCGTTGCAGTCTTCCGGTGGCGCGGCGCACGCGTCGAAGGCGCAGCTGACGTCACAGCCCTGGGAGCCGGTCGAGCCACAGCTGGTCGAGCAGGCCTCCACCTGGCCCGATACGCACGCGAAGCCGTCATCGATGGCCCCGTCACAGTCATCATCGGCGCCGTTGCACACCTCCGGCGGAGGCACGCATGCGTCGAAGGCGCAGCCGGCAATGCACTCGCGAACGCCATCGGAACTACAGCCGGTCGTGCACGCCGCCGTGTCCCCGATCACACACTCGAAGCCCTCGTCGATGACCCCGTCGCCGTCGTTGTCGACGCCGTCGCAGGTCTCCTCGGCGGGGGCCGAATCGACCGCGCTGTCGGTGATGGAATCAAAGCCGATGCGCCCGCACGCGGCGAGGCCTAGGACTAGGACCACGACCCAAGCGAGTGCCGGACTGAACAACCGTCGGAAGCGAATCATCCCCGTATTGGAGTATGCATATTGCTCGCTTTGTTCCCAGAGTCTGCCGTGTGGCGAGAAGATTACACCCGTCCTTGGCCGGGGCGATCTGGGGCGATCCGGGGCATGGTAGGGCCATGGTCCGCTACCCGTTAGTCATCGTCACGCTGGTCGCCTGTGGGGGGTCGGCACCGGTCGGCGCTCCGACCCGGCCCCCGGAATCCCCGGCCCTCGCAGAAGAGAGCCCGGATGACGAGTGCCGCACGGCATGTGTCACCGCCCACGGCGTCGAACTCGGTCAAAACGAAGGCGTGGTCGCCTACTCGAACTGCAGCGAACGCTGCATCGACGAGACCCCAAACATGGTCGACCTCGGGGTCGAGGAGCCCGTCTACACCGGCATCATTTACCAGTGCGTCGAATACGCCCGGCGGTGGTGGCTGATGAAGCGCGGCCTGGTCTTCGGCTCCGTCGACACGGCCGACGACATGTGGACCGAAGTGCGCGAGGCAACCTCCCCGACGGGCGACTCCACGTTCCGCGTCTCACAGGTGGACAACGGCGGCGCCGCAGCTCCCGAGGTTGGCGACCTCGTGATCTACGCCAGCGACCCGACCATGCCCCGGCTGCGCTTCGGTCACGTCACCGTAGTCGTCGGGGTCGACCTCGAGGCGGGGGTGGTCTTCGTCGCCGAACAGAACTTCGACAACGCACCCTGGGCCGAAGCGGACTCCCACGCCCGCACCCTCGCCCTCGACACGGAGGGCGACCGATTCACCCTTCGAGATGACGGCGTGCCCGACGCCCGCATCTACGGTTGGCTGCACCTCGCGGCGCCGCCTCCCGGCTAGCAACTCGGGCCGCGGTTACTGGACCTCGGCGCCGTGGGTGCCGAGGTAGCTCGTGCGGGCGGCGCCGGTGAGCGCCCCCTCCGCGTCGAAGACGGACTCCGTGAGATTTTCGGTGTGGTAGTTGTCGCCGGCCGCGACGACGGCTGCCGCGTCCTGCATGAGCTCGCCTTGGATGACATTGCCCTCGGCGGATTCGGAGTAGTTGTCGATACGGTTGAACCACACCCTTCCGTAGAGCGAGTTGCGATAGAGGGCGGCGGGGCCGTCGCCGGGGCTCGAGCTGAGGCCGAACTGGGCTGCCAAGCCGGGATCGACACGGATCCGATTCCAGCAGGTCTCGAAGTACCCCGGGTCGTGGGTGGCGTCGTAGCTGTCCCCCATGCCCGCCCCGAGCCCATGGTTGAGCACGTCTCCCCCCTCGGTCGCCAACCACAGGTCGTTGTTGCGCTGGGTGACGTGGTCACCGTTGGACTTGTCGAAGAAGGTGCCGGTCCCGTTCCAGCGCCTGACCGTATTTCCCTCGAAGACCGCATAGGACACGCAGGAGAGGGACGCCGCCGACGGTCCGTTGCTGCGGCGGGGCCCGGCGTCTTCGAAGAGATTGCCGACGAAGGCCCAGTTTCTCCCGCGCCGAGTGCCGGTGCTCGGACGCCAGACGAACGCCGGGTTGTCGTTGCCGAAGCGATCGTCTGCTGGGTTACCCGGCTGGATGTTCGACACCTGGTTTTCGAAGAAGGTGATCCGCTCCTGGTTCGCCGGGCCGTAGAACGAGATGTTGCGCGAGTTGCGGATGAGGGTGCCGTCGGGCTGGACGATCTTGCTGCCGTCGAAATGCAATCCCGAGAAGAACACGTCGTCGCAGCCCGCCCAGAAAGTCCATTGGCCCCGAGTCGCGTCGAGGACGACGCTCTCCCCGGGGAAGGCCATGAAGCTCATGGGTTTCTTGCCGGCTTCGATGCGGAGGTTCTCGTTGTTCGCGGCCGCGCCGATGGGCTGATAGTTGCCGGCGCGGTAGTAGACGAGCTTCCCCGCGAAGGTCGTATCGGCGGCGTCGCCCAGGAACCACCCCGCCGTGCTGGCGAGGGGCTCATCGATCGTACCCCCGTTCCCATCGTCGCCGCCGGTCTCGGAGACGAAAACGAAGCGCGATGAATCGACCGTGACCGCCCACCGGGCATCGACGGTGGTGTCCTCTTGGTCTGTGACCCGCACGTGGAAGTCGAAGGTCATGCCCTCGTCTTCGGTCCGGGGCGTCCACCGAATGACTCCGTAGTCGTCGGGGGCAACCTGGACTTCGCCTCGGATCACGAGCTGAGCGCCAATGGTCGCCCCCGGTGGGCCTTCGATGATCTCGTAGAAGAACGGCCACGCCCCACCCTGAATCACCGCCCCGGGGATGCGGTACTCCACCGCGGCATGGGCCCAGCGATGACGGGCATAGTCGTTGGTTTCGGTATCGGGCCGCGGATAGACCAGCGCAGGTGCCATCACCGCAGGGTGGAAGTGCCCGGCGGGGAGGTGGAAGTCATCGGGAGGAACACCGCTGTCGACGGTCGCGTCCGGCGCGGCGCCATCGGGCACCGAGCCATCGGGCATCGCGCCATCGAGGACCGCACCATCGCCGGCGTCCCCTCCGTCGACCGGGATCGCCGAGTCAGTCGGTGGGGCAGCGCTGTCACCGCAAGCGATCAGGAGCAACAGGAAGAGACTCGACCCGAGCAGTGCACGAACACGCATCACTCACTCATACCACGAGGCACCGAGAGCCTCCGGCGGCCGATCGTGTACACTACCCAGCCATGTCTTATTCGAAGAATCGACTGCCTTCAGCCGGTGCATTGCTGCTCTTGCTCAGCCCGTTCCTCTTCGCCTGTGGCTCGGACGTGCCATCCGGCCCTTGCACTGCCAGCGACGAATGCGGCGACGATGGCATGTGCCTCGATGGCATGTGCGTGCCCCGGACCGACGGCGGCACCTTCGACAGCGGTGCAGACAGCGGCGCAGACACGGGGACCGGCGGCGACGACGCCTCCCTCGACGCCGCAACCGACACCGGGGCTGTGCCCGCCGACTCGGCGACCGCTGACGGGGGCGGTACCGATGCCTCGGCGCCAGACGCGAGCACCGACGGAGGCACGCCCCCCGCCTCCCACACAGTCTTCGTATCGTCCATGCGCTTCGAGTCCAACCTCGGCGGCCTCGCAGGCGCCGACATGCAGTGCCAGGCCCTCGCCAGTGCGGCGGGGCTCGTTGGAAACTACAAGGCGATCCTCTCGGACAGCACGACCGACGCCCGAGACCGACTGATCCTCGGCGGCCCCATCTTCGACACCCGCCGTCGTCGAGTACTCGCCAGCGCGACAGACCTCTGGGGGGGTCGCCTCGACAGTGAAATCCGTACCGATGAAACCATGAACGGCACGACCCGCCGCGAGGTCTGGACGGGCACCGACGTCGACGGCACGAAAGACGGCGACCCCTCCCAGCGGTGGTGCGGGGATTGGACCGGCGGAACGGGCTTCGCGGAGGTGGGCGAGACCCGGGGAAGGGACGCTCGGTGGATCTCACTCTACGGGGACGGATCGTCGGACCATTCCTGCGGAAACGACGCCTACCTCTACTGCATCAGCCAGCCCTAACGCCGGCAAGAGATGGGGCGCCTCCCCTCGTGGGGGAACGCCCCCTCGACATCAATCGTTGCAGAGACCGAAGTCGGCGACCCCCGTAATGGTCCGATCGCAGGTGAGGCCCGAGTCCGTGGGGCAATCGGCGTTCACTCGGCAGTATTGCAGGCAGGCGTTGAGCAAGCAGTCGAGCCCTTCGGCGCACTCGGGGCCCGAGGTGCATTCTTCGCCGAGGGCCAGGTCCCCGGTGCTCTCGGCGCAGGCTGGGAACGGCGGGGTCGCCGTGAAGCCGACCACACACTGCATGGTTCCCGGGCAATCTTGACCGACAACGTCACAGAAAGGCCTGCCGCTGTCGGTCGGCGTCCCGGTGTCGGCGGTGGCTGAGTCCGTCGGTGTGCCGGAGTCGGTCGGTGTGCTCGAGTCGCTCGCCGTGCCGCTGTCCG
>QMMC01000453.1 GCA_003647065.1 Deltaproteobacteria bacterium
GGAGCTCCCTGGTTGCCCTCGGGATCTTCCTCGTCGTCTATCAATTGGGGGCGAGCCGTGCGACCGAAGCTCCGATTCGGGGCGCCCGAGGGCTGAGGCGCTCTCAAGCCCTCGAGGATGGCGGGTCCTTCGTCAACATCGAGCCGTTGATGCGCCTCGTGGCGGGCTGGCTCGCACCTCTGCCGATTCCGAAACTTCGCCGGTCGATCGATGTTCAGCTCGCCCTCGCCGGCGACTGGCTCGGCCTGACGGCGAATGAATTCCTCGCCCTATCGGCCATCTCTTCAGTCGGTGCCTTCACCGCCGGGCTCATCGCGAGCCCGCTCATGAAGCTCTCCCCGTCGTTCTCGATATTTTTCATGGGTGTGGGAGCCATGATGCCCTACCTCCGGATGACCGGCGAACGTGACGATCGCTTCAAGGCCATCAACCGGGCCTTGCCGATATCCATCGATCTCGCCGCCCTGTGCATGGGCGCGGGCCTGGATTTCCCCGGCGCTCTCCGCCAAATCGTCGAAAAGGCCACAAACCGCCGGGACCCCATCGTCGAAGAGGTGAACCGGATTCTCCAAGAACTCGAACTCGGCCGTACCCGGCGCCAGGCCCTCGAGGCCTTTGGGGAGCGCTGCCCCACTGACCCTGTGAGAGACTTTGTCGGCGCGGTGATTCAAGCGGAAGAAAAGGGCAATCCCCTCGCGGAGGTCCTCCGCATCCAAGCGCGAATGCTGCGAATGTACCGAAGTGTCATGGCCGAGGAAAACGCCGCAAAGGCGGCGGTTATGATGATGGGGCCCCTCATGCTGATTTTCTGCGCCATCATCGTCATTCTTCTCGGGCCGTTTCTCCTCCAAGGCATGGGTAGCGGTTTGTAATGGATTCGTGGGTCGTAGTCAGTCGCGCAGACGGCAGCACCGTCCGCCACCGCATCGAGGGCGAAAACGCCACCGTGGGCAAGTCCCCGACGGCGGGCATCCCCCTCGTCAACTGCGAGGAGCTCATGGACGAGCACCTCATGGTAACTCCGCGTCCGGATGGATGCTGGGTCGCGGTGCATCAAAATGCCTTCCCCAAGGTGACCCTCAAGGGGCGCGAAGTAACCGGTGAGACTGTTCCCTGGGGCGGGGAACTCGCCATCGGCAGCATCACGCTCGTCGTCACCGACAAACTCACGGCCATCCGGAAGACCGGTGATCAGAAGAAGGTCGGCCCCGTCGGCATCCTGGCGTTTCTCATGATCCCTATCGTCGGATGGTTGATTCTCGGGGACGACCAGGGGGGTCTTCCGGACGGCCCCGGGACCCCGCCGCCCGATCTCTTCGACCCGGCCGGGGAGTGCGCCACCGATGGGCCGCCCCCCGCCGAGATCGCCCGCGAGGCCGCCGAAGGAGGCAGCCGCCGGGCGGAGCGCTATCCGTTCCGAGCCCAGGACGGGGTGCGCGCGGTCGCACTCTACGGAACCGCCGAGGTCTGCTACGCCGCTGCGGGACGAAACGCCGACTCGGCACGTATCGGCCGGGTGAGGTCGGCGCTCACGCGGCGCCTCGAAGAAGACTACCGCTCGCACCGACTACGCCTCGAGAGAGCGATGGAGCTCCAGCACTTCGATGACGCCCTGATCGCGGTGAAGGACTTGAACGACATGCTCTCCCACCGCAGCGATGACGACTACGTGAAGTGGCTCGATCTCCTGCAGCAGCGCCTTCAGTTGATGGTCGACATGAGTCTCTCGGCGAGTTCCTGATGGCTCTCCGGATTCTCACCATGCTCGTGGTTGCCGCGACCGGACTCGGTTGTGGGCATGCTCCCCCCCCGGACGAAGAGCAGCCGTCTCAAGACCCGGTGAACGACGTCGAGGCCACGGATCTCTTCCGCCAGGGCCTCGGCATGGCCGGCGCCGGCGACATGACCCGGGCCGAGCAGTACATCGGCGCCGCGATTGTCCGGGGCTACCCCGAAGAGCGTGCCTTGCCGGTGCTCATTCGCATCTGTGTGGCGGCTTCCCGACTCCGGGCGGCGGTCACCTACGCCGAGCCATACCTCGATCGCAATCCGAACGACGCGACCTTGCGATTGGTCGTCGCGTCGCTCTACCTCGGGCTCGACGAAGCGGTAAAGGCGCGCCGACACCTCGAGCAGGTACTCGCCGTTTCCCCGGATGAACCGGAGGCCCACTACCTCATGGCGCTGGTCCTGCGAGACGAAGTCGGCGACGCCCGGGCCGCCAAGCAGCACTTTGCCCGCTACCTCGAGCTCGACCCCACCGGCGACCACCACGAAGAGGTCGCGCACGCCCTGACCCGGATCGAACTCCCGGTGCCTCACCCCGCCCCGGGGTCCGCGGAGCACGATGAGGGGGGTGAAGCGTCCGGCGATGAGCCGGCGGACACTGTGGGCGAGGCCGAGACGGACACCTCCGAGGACGAAACCCAGCCCGACGACCACCCGGTCCCCGAGACGGTGCCATGACGATCCCCCGCGAAGTATTCGAGCAAACGGTCCTCTCGTTCTTCCAGCCGGTCCGGAAGTTTCTGGACGATCCCACCGTGAGCGAGGTGATGATCAACGGCCCCAACGAGATATGGGTCGAACGGAAGGGCAAGGTAACGCTCACCGATGCGAAGTTCGTCAACCTCGAGGCCCTCGAATCTGCGGTCCGCAACCTGGCCCAATTCGTCGGTCGCCACGTCGACGAGCACCGCCCCATCCTCGAAGCCCGCCTGCCCGACGGTTCACGTGTGGAAGCCATCATGCCGCCGGCATCTCCGGACGGGCCGAGCGTGGCCATCCGGCGTTTCTTCCGCGAGACCCTGACCATCGAACGGCTCATCGGCTTCGGCTCCCTCACCGGAGACGCGGCTGGCTGTATCGAGGCTTTGGTCGCGTCGAAGAACAACATCATCATCGCCGGGGGAACGGGCTCCGGTAAGACCTCACTGCTCAACGTCCTGTCGGCCTTCATCGGCGACGGCGAACGCATCGTCGTCATCGAGGACTCGCGCGAGTTGCAGCTCCAGAAGCCTCACGTGGTCATGCTCGAGGCCCGTCCCCCGGACGCCAAGGGCCGCGGCAAGGTGAGCATTCGCGACCTCTTCAAGGCCACCCTGCGCATGCGCCCCGACCGCATCGTGGTCGGGGAAATCCGCGGTGGCGAGGCCCTCGACCTGGTCCAGGCCATGACGTCCGGTCACGGTGGCTCGCTCTGCACCGTTCACGCGACCTATCCCATCGACACCATGAATCGCCTCGAAACTATGGCGCTCATGAGTGATGTGCAGATTCCCCTCTTCGCGCTCCGCGCTCAGGTCGGCTCCGCCGTCGACATCGTCGTGCAGACGTCTCGTCTCCAGGACGGCTCGCGTTGCATCACCCACATCACCCAGGTCGTGGGCCACGATGCCGAAAAGGGCTACATCCTCGAAGACCTCTTCCTCCGCAAGTACAAGGGCAAGGACCCTGACGGCGGCATCATCAGCGAGTTTCGGCCCACCGGCCACTTGCCGCGCTCCCTCGAGATGATCCGTGCGATGGGCATGGAACTACCGCCGAGCATGTACGAAGCCCGCGAACGGATGAAGGCCGGGCAGGATACGTGAGTTGGGCGAAGCTCAGTCTCGCCCGCGGTAACTCCGCGAACGGCGAATGGTCCGTCGACCAGAACTCAGTCGGCTCGAGAGTCGAGGTCGGCAGCGACCCGAGCTGCTCTTGGGTCGTGTCCGGCGGGACCGTCGCAGCGAAGCACCTCGAGATCTACTGGGATGGTGAAGTCCTATGGGTCGCGCGCATCGAAGGCGCCCCGGAGGTTCGGGTCGACGGCCTGATGGTCGACGACTGGTACGCCGTCGCGAAGGGGTCGACCATCGAGTTCGGCGGAGCCACGCTGATCGTGAGCGAGGGCGCCGGCGGCTTCGACACGTCTTCCCTGGCGAGCCGCGTCGGCGAGACGTCCGACGTCAACCTCGGGCACGCCGACGCCGCCACGGCAATCGCCAAGCCCGGCGCAAGCTACGATCCTCATTCGGTCCCCAACGCGGCGACCGCGATTCTCCAGCCCCGGGACGTACCGGCGCCCGCCCTGAGCGCTGCTGCGACCCAAATCCTCGGCCCCTCGGGCAGCGACGACGAAGCCGCGGGGCGCATCGCGGCCTTCGAGGCAGACCTCGGCAACCCACATGAGACCCAGCAGGTCCCAAGCGCCGGCGGGCTCCCGGGAGCACAGGCGACGCAGCTCGTATCATTGCCTGGAGAACGCCCCCCTTCGGGGCCGGCGGCGGAGAAGCGGCGCCCTCCCCCCCCGCGCTTTGGGCAAAACGTCAAAGTGAACTCGGCCGCCGCGCCATCACCACCGGTTCCACCGGCACCTGCCTCCGTCGCTACCCCCCCGGCCCCGGCCCCGGCGGGCGCGAGCGGCGACGTGGCGCCGAGCCCGGAAAACCCCGATGCCCCCGCCAGCCCCTTCGCCGCGGCCCCGGCGTTTGATCCCAAGGCGAGGAAGAAGCGTGGCCCGTCCGGCAAACGTTCGCTCCCGACGCGGACTTGGCTTCTCCTCGGCGCGGTCGTTGTAGCCCTCCTCGTCGTTTCGTTCATGGGCAACGACGAAGACGTCACCTCGCCCCCGGCCCCCGATGGTGGCCAGGGCGCAGCCGCCCCGAGCGCCGATGGCGGCGTCGATGGTGGGGCCACGGACATCGTGGACTCGGGTGCACCGGCCGACGCCGCGCTCACCCCGACCGATGCGGGCCCTCCCGTGGATGCCGGGGCAACAGAGCTGATCCCCCTCGAAAACCGGGCGGCCGAAGCCGTAATCGCCAATCATTTCAGCGAGGCCTTCGGGCTCTACACCGAGCTCGTAGAACGCCATCCCGATAACGAAGCCTACGCGGCAATGTGCGAAATCTTGCGAGATCGTATCCAAGCGTCCTGTCGAAACGGTGTCGATCAACAAGGAAACGCATGCGAGGTCGACTAATGCACTGGAGTTCCTCCGCGGGCCGGGGCCTGCTGGTCGTTGTGGCGCTCTTGCCGGGGCTACTCCTCAGCGCGTGCGAAGAAGAGACGCCCCCCCCGCGCTTTCGAGTCACCTTCAAGGCAGAGGTGGATGGCGCGGCCCTCCCGGGAGTGCGTATCACGGCCGACGGTCAGGTCCTCGGCGAGACTGGCGACTCGGGGGAGCTGGGTATCGAGATCACCGGCGTCGAAGGCCAGGCCATGGTGATCGAAGCAGAGTGCCCCGAGGGGCATCGGCAGCCATTGGAGCTTCCCCTCCTGACGCTACGCTCCTTCCAGGGCCTCGACCCGGCGGCCCACGCACGGGGCATCGAGATGACCATCGAGTGCCCGCCCGCAGAGCGCCACGCGGTCATCGTCATCCGCGCCCTCGATCAGGATGACAAGCCCGTGGTGAACCTCCCGGTCAACGTCCGCGGCCACGAGGTCACCCGGACGAACGACGGCGGCGTCGCGCACCTGCACTACGCCGTGCCCCCGAACTCGACACTCCGGGTCAGCCTCGGCACGGACGAAATCGAAAACATCCGGCCCCAGAACCCCGG
The DNA here is from genome assembly GCA_003647065.1 of Deltaproteobacteria bacterium. Taxonomy (GTDB): domain Bacteria; phylum Myxococcota_A; class Polyangia; order Polyangiales; family B10-G4; genus B10-G4. The sequence goes on from QMMC01000453.1 coordinate 5,550, forward strand.
CGCACGTTTTCGGTTCCCGACGCCGATGAGGTCTTCGTGCTCGATCAGAGCTTCCAGCGACGCGTCCGGCGACGGCGTGGGCGGATGCGCATGACGATGGCAGCCCCGGTCACCCGTATGGGGCCGGTCCGCATCAACTGACCGACGAGTCGTCCGAGTCGGCTAGGGCTGCGTAAGACTCGTCTCGGTCGCGGCGAATGTCTCGGAGGATCTCTTCGATGCGTTCGACACCGAGGCGCTCCACGGTCCCGAGGTTTGCGGTCGCCACGCGCTCGTGCAGCGGCGTCCGATCGACGAACGACGGCAACTCCCCGCGAGCGATGAGTTTCGGGTCGACGAACCCCGTGCCCGCGGACTCCGTACCCCGAATCTTTTGAAGCACCGACAGACGAACCAGCTGAATCGTCGGGTCCGGGCTGCGACGGATGAAAGGGACGAGGCGGGCGGGGGACCCCCGGTCGGCGGGAGCATCGGGATGAAACGCGGCCATGGCCATCGGCACCGTGCCCCGGATCCGCTGAGCATCATCGGCGTTGCCCAGGTCCCGGACGAGACGCTCGAACGCGGTTCGGTCAACGCCGAGGCGCGGGTAGATCAAGAGGCCAATGTCGACCTCGGGATTCGACGCGAGTTCCTCGACGACGACGAGCCCTTGCTGGACGTCGAATTCGGGCGACGGAAACACGCGCACCTCGACGCGACCATCGAGGCGCGCCTGCTCGGCCCACGGACAGAAACCGAGACCCTCGACGATTTCGAGCTGGTAGCGCCGGTAGATGCGTAAGGCCTCGGCGATGATGGGGTCCATGGGGGGGGAGGATAGCGGGGATCGCGAAACTGGTGGGACCGATGGTGGATCGTGCCGCGGGGGAGCGCGATGACGGGCTCGGGGTTGGACACGGGGGAGCGCGATGACGGCGTCGGTGTTGGATACGGGGGAGCGCGATGACGGCGTGCTTGGGGGTGCCTCCCGCTCCAGGGGCTTTGTTACGCGGGGGCCGGAGTTGGCGCTGTGCGTAGCGGGGATGATGTCGCGGGGGCCGGGTCTTGCTCGGTGGCCGGACGCTTTGACTGTCGCGGGAGGCACCCCCAAGCACGCCTGATTGACCTAATCCGGGCGAACTTCGGCTGAGATGGTGGTCTCCGGGGACC
>QMMC01000454.1 GCA_003647065.1 Deltaproteobacteria bacterium
ATCAAGCTCTATTTCTTGTCGTATTTCAGCTACCGCTTTTTCACCGAGTGGCTACGCCCCGAACCGAATCTCGCGCTCGGCCTCACGCTCTACCAGTGGACGTCTCTCGTATTCATCGTTGTTTTCGCAGCGCTCTGGTACCGGGACTCACGGGCTCAGGACCGGCAACGCGCGACCGGCGCCGACGCCTCGCCGAACCCGCTCTAGCGCTCGCCGCTCCTCTTCGCCGCGATAGAAAATGTTGTAGGTGTCGAGGGGGATCATGGCCTTCCCGTCGGGTGACGCGACATGCACGCAGCTCTTGCGGACCGAGCGCAGGTCGAGGGTGTGCCGGTCGAGGAACGCCATGATGACCACGCGGAAGACCCGGTCGTAGCCGAGGTTCGGCAGGGCATCGACGCTCGGGAGGCAGCACAAGAGGTCGCGGAGAGCGTGGGTCGCGCCCTCCGGTCCATGAGCCGTCGAGAAGGTATTGAATACCAGCTTGGCCATCTCTCCGAGGAGCGGCTTGTCCCCTTCGTAGATGATGGTGTTCTTGCCCGCGTCGAGCAGGACCTCCGGGGGGACGTGGCGGGTCAGGGGTGTCAACTCGGTAAAATCGGCACCCTCACCGCGAATCGCGTATGCCATCGCGAGGCAGTCGGAATGACAAGGTACGGGGACGATGTCCGCAGGGGTGAGCGTCGGAAATTGCTCGAAGACGCGCCGCCGGACCTCGGAGAGCGTGAGACGATCCCGGTCCGGGTCGGCTCCTTCGTTCCGTCCCGAATCGTGAATGGGCTGGAGCGTAACCCCGCGAACCGCGCGCTGCTGGGCGGCGAACTCGATGATCTCGCCGATCTGGCCCTCGTTGACGCCTCGCTTCAACGTCGCCACCAAGGTCGTGGAGAGGCCCACCTCGTTCAATCGCTCGATGGCCCGGAGCTTGGTGGCCGTCAGATCGGCGCCCCGTAGCGCCTGGGAAACGCCCTCCGAGAGTCCGTCGAACTGCAGGTATATCTCGAAGCCGGGTTGGTAGGCCGCGAGGCGCTCGGCAAACCCGTCCTCCCGGGCGATCCGCAGGCCGTTCGTGTTGACCATGAGGTGCTTGATGGGCCGCCGCCGACATTCGTCGAGGATCTCGAAGAACTGAGGGTGGGTTGTGGGCTCGCCCCCGGAGATCTGAACCACATCGGGCTCGCCCTCGTTCAGGACGATGCGGTCGAGCATGGCCCGAATCTGGTCCATCGAGCGCACCGAGTGCCGCTCCGGCCCGCTCGACGCGAAGCAAAGGGGGCAACGCAGATTGCAGTGGTCGGTGACCTCGAGGAGGCTCACGCAGCCGTGCTGCTCGTGGTCCGGACAGATCCCACAGTCGTAGGGACAGCCGTGTTCGACTTGCGTGTTGTAACGCTCAACCTGCTCCGGTGGTTTCAGAAAGACCTCGCGACAGAGCTTGAAGTAGTCGACATCGTCCGAGATCAACACGCGCTCCTGGCCGTGTTCGAGGCAGCGCTTCCACAGATACACCTTGCCGTCCTCGATCAACTCCTTCGCATCGCACACCATCAGGCAGGTCGAACACAGGGCGCGGGTGGCTGAGTAGAAAAGATAGGGCCGAACGCGGTGCACGGAGGCCTTCTAGCATGCTCGGGTGAGGAGCTGCTCTTCATTGGCGGTGGACGGCGCCCATCCTACTTCTTCCGCCGCGAACGAACCCAACCGGAGAGCGCGCTTGCACCGATCAGAAGCAAGATCGTCGCAACGACCGGTTCGCCTCCGAAGATTGCGACGTACGCCGCGCCGCCCATGAGGCCGACTCCGACCACGAGGGCCAGGTGGCTCCCGAAGTTCGCGGCCTGGCCATCGTTGTCAGAAGACATGCGAGAATCTTCCTTGGCACGAGCCCACTCCATGTTCAACACCGGTGAGCTCGAGGAGCGTCCGCCGATAGAGACGTCATCACACGCATCGTGGCCCGCGACGGTAGACCAAGAATGCGACCGCCGCCGCACCCCAGTGCGCTACCATCGGCACGTGAAGTTTGTCTGGGCGCTCTCCGTGGTTGTCGCCGTCTCGAGCGTGGGCTGCACCCTCGATCGGTCTGCCACCCTCCCACCACCGGACGGCGGGCCCGATACCGCCGTTCCCGATACGACCGTCCCCGACAGCGGTGCCGCGGACTCGACGAGCCCGCCCGATGCGACGACCCCGCCCGAAGATGCCGCCCCCGACGTGCCGGAGCCGGTGGACGCCGCCGTGCCGCCTGACTGCGCGACCCACGCCATCAGCGCCTGCGCCACCTCCCATAGCGACGTCGACGACTGTACCGTGCTCTTCGACGGTCTCGAGGTGGCGCCCGAATGCCCGACCCAGTCCAGGGTGAGCCTCGATTGCCGCAGCAGCTCCGCGTCGTATTGCGACGACTCGGCGAGCTGTCTCGACCCGAGTGGTTGTGTCCGTGACGTTTGGTTCCGGTTCGACCTGGGCGCAGCTAGCCCCGTCGACCAGATCCGGTTCTTGGCTGGGTGGTGGTCCGACCGCCCCGACGCATTCGAGGTCTGGTCATCCGATTCCGATACCGCCGTACCGGATGCCGGCGCCACCCTCGTCTACAGCGGCACCGCGCATGCACACCCCTGGCGCTGCGTTGCCGGAGAGCCTTGCACCGACGAGGTGCCCGGCGGATGTTGCCCGGATGGCCGCGGCGCTCTCCAGGTCACCGATCAGACCGCCTACAGCCCCTCCTGCGATCTCGGCCTCTTCTTCCCCAAATTCGACGCGGCCAGCTTCCCCCAGACCGTGGCGCGGCACTGGTACCTCATGGTGAGAAATGCCGCGTCCCGGGACCGTGTTTGGCTGAACGAAGTCGAGTTTCGCCTCACCACGGCGTGCCGCTGATCCTCGTCTCGGGGCTCTCCCCCTGGCAACGCCAAGGCTCGCTTCTCATGGGGGGGGGTAGGCGCATCGGCCAGGGCTTCATCGACTCGGCGACGGTCCTAACGGCCGGCTACATGAGGATCCTCAGCTACGACGGCCCCGCATTGCAAGGCGGGGCCTTTTGTCGTCTAACGGGACCCGCGCCGGCGCAGTCCCAGCGCTGCCATGATCACGCCGAGGAGCCACAGTCCGCCCGGCCCGCGGTCAGCCGGCGAAGTCGCGGCACGACACGAGCACCCCCCGCCGCCGATCACCCGAAGGCCGCCGTCGATCTCGGCGTCGCCGCCGGCGCCCCCGTCACCGCCGGCGCCCCCGTCGCTGGGCATCGTGCCGGTGTCGAACATCGTCGTCCCCGCGTCGGCCATCGGCCGAGCCAAAAGGACGCGAACTCGGACGTCATCCGTAGAGCTCGCCGCCCCGTCACTCACGCGGACGCGGAGCTCGAAGTCCGTCGGCACGTCCACGGACGGCGCGGTGAGCTCTAGGGTGTCGGTCGCGGCGGCAGCCAGGTCGAAGAGCGGTTCCCCCGAGACATGTTCCCAAGAGTATGTGAGCGGGTCATCGTTGGGGTCGAAGCTGGCGGTCGCGTCGAGGGCAAAAAGCTCGCCCGAGAAGACTTCGACGTCGGGGCCCGCGTCCGCGACCGGGGCGTCCGCGCACTCGGCGACATCCGCCTCGAAGGCCGTGAAGGGAGCAGGGTCGCCTCCCGTGATCGAGACCTCGTCTAGCTCCCACCCCGGGCCGCCGGTCGCCTCGTCGGTCCCCACCCGGAAACGGAAGCGCACGGGCATGGCGGCGAAGGCGGTGCCGAAGTCGAGGGAGACGAGGTCCGCGGCCGGGGCAGAGGGGTTGGTCCCCGAGAAGGCGGGGCGCAGGCTCAGGGGGCTGCCGGCGCGGTCGCTGAGGGCACCCGTATATCCCGGGTCGACGTAGCCATCGACGTCGACCCAGGTCCCGCCGCCGTCCGTGCTCACTTCGACCACGCCGCCGTCCCATAGGACGGTGTCGCTCGCCTCGAAGTCGAAGCGGTGCTCGAAGGTCAGAACGAGGGACTCGGTGGCCGACGCCGTGACCTCCGGCAGCTCCACGGCGGTATCGGTCAACGAGGCCATGTCGACCGCCCGGAGGGTTTCGGTGACGCCGCCGAGGGTCGATGGGCCCACCGACCACACACCGACCGAGGTGCCGTCCAAGCTCGACTCGCGGAGCCACCCGGGAAGGACCTCGAAGGTCTCGAGGGTCGAGGGGGCCTCATCGCGATCCATCGGGACCCTCTCCTCGATGAGCACGTCATCGCAGAACGCGGGGGCGCTCAGCGTGGCACTCACGACGACGTGGTCCGCGATGGCCGCGGCCTCGGAGGCGTCGATGGGTATCGACAACTCCTCGCTCTCACCGGGGCCGAGGTCACTCACGGGCCAGACCGAGCCGGCGGGGAAGGTCACCCCGGGGTCCCCGGCCCCGACCACGACGACCGCGTCGCTAAACGCAATGAGCCCGGTGTTCTGAACCGCCACCCGGACGAGGCCATTCTCTCCCGCGTCGAGGAGGCCATCGGCGTCGCAGAGCCGGCCGGGCCCATCGGCCTCGACCGCGAGGCCCTCGAGGGCCCCGGCCGCACCGACAGTGAAGTCCTCGACGACCCCGACGAGGTCCGTGGATCCGCGGCTCGGCGCCTCTGCGCAGGTCCCCGCGCCGCGACGAGCGAAGGCCAATGCGATGCGCCGGGCGTCCTCCAAATCGGTATCGAGGGCTGCCGCCAGGAACGCATCACGCTGCTCCGTATAGGTCGGGTTCCGCGGCGCGAGCTGCATGCCGAGGACGACATAGGCGGCAAAGCGCGCGCGCATCTCCTCGAACGAATAGGGAGAGGTCGCCTCGCGGCTCCGGTCGGCGAGGGAGGCGAATGCCTCGAACATCAACGTCGCCCAGACCTCGCCCGCATTGTGAACCTCAGCGTTATTCGAGGAGCTGGCGTCGAGAGGATGGAGCGTCGGCAGCGCCTCTCCGACGGAGATATGGCGGAAGGAGAGGTCGTTCAACGCCCGGTTCGTCGAGTAGGGCACGCGCCGGGTCCCGAAATAGATGAACTCGCGACCCTGGTTGGAAAAGCCCGCGTGGGGATGGGCCCCAGCAAAGTCATCGCTCGGGCGGGCGAGCATCATCAGGGCGAGCAGATCCCCCCACCCTTCCCCCATGGCCCGGCGCTGACGTGAGCTTCCGTTGACCAGCCGGTTGTGCAGGTAGTGGCCCCACTCGTGAACGACCACGGTCGCGTCGAGGGAGCTATCGGGCCTGGGGACCGACGGCGTTCGGAGCATTCGCGTCGCCATGCCGAGCGCCGCGCCCCGGAGGACGGCGCCATCACCCTGGCTCACGAACAAGGCTGGGATCGTAACCGGGCCCGGGGGCGTACCGGACATCGTCGTCGTCCCGCCTGCGCGGTTGTTCATGACGATCGCGCCGACGGCGCCCGCCGCCTGAGCGTTCCGGACCTTCACGCCGAAGGTGCAATTACCGCGGTCGATGAGCGCGATCTGGCCCGCGAAGTCCGCGGCGATGGCCTCGCAGGCGTCCGTGAATGTCGCGACGCCGTCGTCCACGAGCGCCGTCGGGGCGGTCTCGTCGAAGTCGGTCGGCCCCCACAGGGCGACACCGACGTCGTACGAGGCCCCGGCGGCCTCTACCCCAGCGACGGCTTTCCCCCGCCAGAGAAACATCTGCATGCGCGGAGAAGAGCCGTCGGACGGTGTGCTCATGTTCGCGTTGTTGGTGCCGCCGTAGTCCATCGCCTCGACCCAGAGCCGGTCCCCCGCCTCGCCCCCGCGGCCGAAGTTGTCCTCTTGGGCATTGCCCGCAGCTTCCGTGAAGCCGACATCGTAGAAGTAGTCGTGCAGCCAGTTGTTCACGTAGAAGAGCTGCGTGACGACGGCGCTCTGTTGGGTTGCATCGGCGTCGGGTTCGCGCGTCGGGTCAAAAACGTGGTCGAAGGTCGTCGGCGCGGTCGTCGATGCGCGGAGGTCTCCCGCGCTGAAGCCGTCGGGGGAGCTCAGGTCCGCGTAGGCGTCGACATTGTTGCCGCGAGACTCGGTCGCGCCGGTCGGGAGCCAGGGGTCCGCCGCCCCGACGGGATTCGTATTGAAGCCCTCCATCGTGACCACGGCCTGCCCGACGTACGAAGGCAGGGCGTCGACGGGCACGCCGGCGGCATCGGGGGTCACGTCCCCGAATGGACCGTCAACCGGAAGAAACGGTGCTCCGGTATCGGCGAAGACGGTGTAACTGACGCTCTCGTCGTCGGTCAGCAGCCGGCGGTGCAGCACGCTCTGGTCTTCTGCAGAGACGACGTAGGCGACGAGGATCGGACCGCGTGCGGCCTCGGTGACCCAGAGTTCGACGTAGGTTGCGGGCACCAGGCGCGTCGGCATGGGGAAGAGGACCCGGCGCGCCCGGGCCGGTCGGTCGAGGGCGTAGCCCGACGCACGCGCGGCCTCCGTCGGAACGAAATAGACATCGACCTGGTGTCGACCCGCGATCGGCGACGGCGATACGAGGCTCGCCCTGGGAGCGCGGCGGCCCCAGCAGTCGGCGAGGGCGGTCGTCACGGCAGACGCCGGGCCGTGGGCAAAGGCATAGGGGCGGCCCGCGGCTCCATGGAGCTGCCCTCCGGCGGCGCGGAGCTGGCCGCGGCCGTCCAGGAGCAGGCTCACGCGGGTATCGAAGACCTCGACGCCATCGACGCGCTGCCGATACACGGCGAGGGTCCCGCCTCCC
>QMMC01000455.1 GCA_003647065.1 Deltaproteobacteria bacterium
AGCGAGGCGCGCGTTTACGTCATACTCGGAAATGTCACCGCCGACCTTCGAATAGCAATTCGAGATGTCGATGGTCTTCCAGTTCGAGACGCCCGACTTACCCGCGAGGAGGTTCTCGATGAAGCCATCGAGGGTATCCCCGAGTGCCGTGTTGATCGCCATCCCTGTAACCGCGATGCGGCTGCGGTTGGGGTTACGCTTCGTCGACAAAATAAACCTCCATGACGGCGAGAGAGACGATGGTCGTCCCGCGCCGAATTTGACCGAGGCAAACCGCGGTCATCGAATCATCTGAGAGCAACTTCGCATCGACCGTGAGCTCGTGCCCGGGGCCGACCTCGTCGATGAAGAGCGCAGAGTGGATCTTGAAAGCCCGCACGTCGACCGGCTTTGCATCGGCGGCGACATCCGTCGTGCCCTGGCGCAGAAAGTGCGTGAGGCAGATGCCGGCCTGGCCCATCGTCTCGAGCTGGAGCACGCCCGGGTAGATCGGGTACTCCGGGAAATGGCCCACAAAAACGGGGTCTTTCGGGTCGATCGTGCGGTGAGCGGTCAGCGCTCCCTGCTCGAGGTCGACCTTGCTGATGCTATCGACGAAGAGGAATGGGTCGCGGTGAGGGAGCAAGCGCTCGATCTCCGGGCGGCCTACCGACACGTCTAGGGTGGCCTCACCGGGCTCGTAGATGGGCCGGCGCTTGCCACTGCGCATCAGCGCTTTGAGCTCTTCAGGATCCAAGGGTCAGCTCCTTGACGAGGCCATCGAAGGCCGATGCTGGGTCGTTCGGTTGGTCTGTGTGGAACTTGGGCACCCGGTGCCACTTGGGAGAGAGCAGGTTCGTCAGGGCCTTCTTGGGGCCCACTTCGACGAAGACGGGCTCGTCGAGGGACTCGACCAGGAAGTCGATCGACTCGCACCACCGGACCGGCGAAAAGACGTGACGGCGCAGAGGCTCGACGTAGGTCGAGGGGCCGTTTTGCTCGACGAAGCGGCCCTCGACGTTGGGCAGGTAGGGCTTGGTGGCAGACTTCCAGGGCGCGGCTTCGAGGACGGGCTCGAAGGTCTCGGCGACCGGGGAGAAGAGCGGCACGTGCATCGGAATCTCGTGCTCGATGACCACACAATCGGCAAAACAGATGTCGTCGGCCTGGGCGGCGACGTGCTCGACGGCGGCCTTGTCGCCGGCGATCACCGTCTGCGTCGGCGAGCCACACACGGCCACGGCGACGGGCCCGATGGACTGGGCCCCGGCGAGGATCGGCTTCAGCTCGTCACTGTCGATGGGGAAGAGGGCGGCCATGACACCGGAGGGGCCCTCCGTATAGAGGCGGCCTCGCTCATCGACGAGGCGCACCGCATCGGCGAAGTCGATCGCGCCGATGTGCACCAGGTGGTTGTATTCGCCCAGGCTCAGCCCGAGGGAGTAGTCCGCCGTGATGCCCGCGTCCTCGAGGGCCGTGAGGTGCACGTGGTTGACGAGGAAAACGCCGAGCTGGATGTCGCGATTCGACTCGAACTGGGCGCCGTCGCCTTCGGTGTAGTAGCGCTCGAGGTCGCGTCCGAGGACTTCCGATGCCTCGCCGAAGACCTTCGTCGCGGCGGCCGGAGCCATGGCGAAGGCCCGCGGAACCATCGAGGGATCGCGGGAACTTTGCCCAGGAAATGTGAAAACCAAGGTCATGGCGGCCTACGCATGTACTGCCCGCATCTCGGGGGTATTGATCCCTCTCAACCGCGGAGCGCCTGCGTGATAGCATCTCTTTCCCACATGGGCGGGTGTGTGTGTGCGAAACCCCCTATATTCGCGAAAAGGCTAGGGATTCCAGATGCTTGAAGTGATTACTCGAGAGCTCGGCAAGGACCTCGACCCCTTCTTGGAGGCCGGTAGGCGCGTTTTTGCGGACGATCCGACCTACATCCCCCCCCTGACCTTCGAGTTGAAGGACCGCCTGACGCCGAAAAAGAACCCCTTCTTCGAGCATGGCGAGGCGGCCCTCTTCACCGCTCACCGGGACGGCCAGATCGTGGGCCGCTGTTCGGCATCGATCGACCACGCCCACCTCGAGCGCCACAAGGACGAGACCGGCTTCTTCGGTTTCTTCGATACATTCGACGATGAAGAGGCGGCCCACGCGCTCCTCGACGCGGCGAAGGCCTGGGTCCGGGAGCGCGGCATGAAGCGCATCCGGGGGCCGCTCTCCCTATGCATCAACGAAGAGGCCGGGCTCCTCGTCGAGGGCTTCGAGCACAGCCCGGTGCTCATGATGCCGCACTCGCGGCCCTACCAGGGCGCGCTCGTCGAGAGCGCCGGGTTCGAGCCCATCAAGGACCTCATCGCGTGGCGCTACGACGTGCACGAGATCCCCCCGCGGGCGATCCGGGCCTGGGAACAGATGCGCGAACTCCCCGAGGTGACCATCCGCTCTTTCCGCAAGAAGCACCTGCACCGCGACATCAACATGATGATGGAGATCTTCAACGACGCCTGGCAGGAGAACTGGGGTTTCGTGCCCGCGACCGACGCCGAGCTCGCGAAGGTCGCCGAGGACCTCAAGATCATCCTCGACGAGGACCTGGCGTTTTTCGCCGAGGTCGACGGTCGCCCGGTCGGCATGTGCGTGGCCCTGCCCAACCTGAACGAAGCCACCCACGACCTCGGCGGAAGCATCTTTCCCTTCGGCTTCGCCAAGCTGCTCTGGCGCACCAAGGTCCGCGGCCTCAAGTCGGCGCGGGTGATCACTCTGGGCCTCCGCAAAGAGATCCGTAACAAGAAGCGCTACGGCGGGCTCTCAACCGCCCTCTACGTCGAGCTCGCCAAGCGCGGGGTGCGCAAGGGCTACGAGTGGGCCGAGCTCAGCTGGACCCTCGACGACAACCGGCCGATCAACGTCGCGATCAAGGCCATGGGCGGCAAGCCCTACAAGCGCTACCGGCTCTACGAAGCGTCCCTCGACTGACGCCTCCGCGTTCTTGCCGAGGGTCGGCTGACTGCTCAGCCCTTTTCCGGGAAGAGCTCTGCGAGTCGGTCGTCCCACTCGTCGGCCACGGTGGCGATGGTGTGCAACAAGTCCTCGAACTCCTCGTAGTCGAGGCCCGAGAGGCGCCGGAGGGCGCGCAGGTAGACGGCGTTGCGGTCCTTGTCGACGGCGAAGGCGCCGTCGCTCGTGACCAGGAAGTTGAGCTCGAGGATTCGCCTGTAGAACGACTCCTTGTCCTCTTTAGGCACCTCCATGATGCGCGAGAGGAAGAGCAGGATGCCGTGCTCCATGAGCACGTTGATTCCCACCGTTGCCGAGCCGCGACGGACATCCGTGTACCCATCTTCGTCGAGGGGATCGATGGACACCCCGACCGCCTCCCCGAAGCGCCGGAGGTAGTCGTTGACCATCTCCTGGGCGTCGGCATAGACCTTGTCGGATTCGCGATCCTGGTAGATTGACGTCTCGCTCACGGCCCCTCCTTCGAGAATCGTCGTGATGCTAACAGTTTTTTCGCCACGGCAAGTCAGAACGTGACCGACCCCAGCCAGCCCCGGGAGACCTGCTTCGTCTGTTTCAAGGCGCGGGCGACGTGCGTGTGTTCGTCCATCGTGGCGATAGACAATCGCACGGGGGTGTTCGTCTTGCAGCACCCGCGGGAGCGGGACCATCCCATCGGGACGGTGCGCTTCGTCGACCTAGGCCTCGTGAACTCGAAGGTCATCGTCGCGGCGAGCGCGGCCCGGGACCTGCGCGTGCCCATGGCGGTGCCGCCGCGCACGGGCTTGCTCTTCCCGAGGGACGACGCCCGGGACCTCGAAGAGGTGCCGGCCGATGAGCGGCCGGACAATCTGCTCGTCCTCGACGGGACCTGGTCGCAAGCGAGCACGCTCTATCGCCGGAACCCGTGGCTCCAGGCGCTTCCCCACTATCGACTCTCTCCCTCGGCCCCGAGCCGTTACCGCATTCGCAAAGAGCCCCGGCGAGACTACGTGTCGACCATCGAGTCCGTGTTGCTGGCGCTGCGGATCTTGGAGCCCGAGACGACAGGCTTTCCCGCCTTGCTCGCTGCCTTCGATTCGATGATCGACACCCAGGTTCGCCACGCCGAGCGGGCGATCGAAGCCGGGACGGGCAAGCGCCACAAACGTGCGCGAAGGGTGCGGCGCTTCGTCGGTGTGCCCCGGTGGATCGGGGAGGACTACGAGCGCCTGGTCGGGGTCTACGCCGAGGCCTTGCCCATCGACGACGACGCCGAGCCCGGGCCCCGGCACCTGCTTCAGTTGGTCGCGGTGCATCTGTCGACGGGGGAGCACTACGAGCGAATGGTCGTGCCGCGGGGTGGGCTGCCGTCGGACGACGCCCTCGAACGAGTCGGCCTTTGCCGGCGAGACTTCGCAGACGCCATGTCGCCCGACGAGGTTGCGCTGGACTTCGCTCGTTTCGTGGACGCGGGCCGGGACGACAGCGAGGGCAGCGCCTTCCTGGCCTGGAACGGCACCACCCCGAGCTTGATGCACGACGCGACCGGTATCCCGTACCGCGTTCGCTTGCTCAAGGCGGTCGTCCGCGGCCTCGGCGCCCTCGACCCGGGGCTCTTCGCCGAAGCGGGGCCGTCACCGTCCCTCGACCGCCTCGTCGAGTTGGCCCGGGAGGGCGCGCCGGTCACCTCGCTTCCGTTCAAGGGACGCGCAGGGGTCCGCCTCGCCAATCTGCGATCGATGGCGGAGTGGATTCGCGAGCGTGCGCGCCGCGGATAGGCGGTGGCTGCTTGATATTGCTTTGCAACTCGCCTCTTGTGCACATGCATCGATGCGTGCGCAAACAGGGGACACCTGGCGTGCCCGTAACTCGGCCCTCGCGCCGACAGCCGACACGATGCGCGATCCGCCGGGCGGTCCTGCTCTTGCTTCTCGCTTCTTCTGGAGTCGGAACAGTTACCCAGGCCGAACGTCATCGACCCGTGCCGACCCCCGACGAGCTGGCGAAGAGCTTGAGCCTCGGGGCGTCTCGGAGTTGCCACCCACCGCGCCCGGCGCGCCGCTCGAATGCGCTCCCGGGCTCGGTCGGCGAGCACGGCTGGTCCCACGGGTGCTGCGGCGTGCATGCCGCGCGGCATGTACTCCGTGCTCCCCTACAAGGACCATGCGCGATCCAGACATTGCTACGTAATTTATCGTCTTCGTGAAGCGACTTGTCTCTCTTCTGACTATTTCGAACACGAGAACGGGGCACCAAGGGCCGGCTGCCTTCAAAGCGAAGTCGTCGATGATCGCGCTTCACGCAGAAGCGCGCTCATGGCTCCGAGAGCAAAGGCTCGCCGGTGATGGGGGCGCTGAGTTCGTCGACTTCGAGGGTGACGCGCAGGGGAGGGGGGCCGTCGGCGGTGATCTCCGCTCGCTGGGCGCTCGTGTCGAGGTCGAATCCGGGGAGCTCGGCGTGCGTATTCCCGTCGTCGTCGGTCCACTCGGCCTCGCCACCGAAGTTGCACCGGAGGCGGTACGAGAAGTGGACGCCTAGGTCGACCTGGCCGAGTTCGCAGTCGTCGAGTGAACGGTCGGCGAGTTCCACTCCCCCGCACTGGATTCCGACATCCACGTCCTGTCGGTGTTCGCCGTCGCTGTGCACCAACGCCGTGACCGAGCACGCCGATTCCGCGGGTAGTTCGATCCCGGCGGAGCCGAGCAGCCGGGCCTGCCAACTCAAGTTCGCGCTCCGCGTCATCGTCAGATTCTCGACGTGCGTCTGCGACGCGACCCCCATCCCCGCGAGAACCACGGCCGCGACGAGGGCCATCTTCAGCCAATAGCCGACCTGTCCTCGGCGCGAGGTCTTGCTCTCGGCGGAATCGACATCCGAGCATGCGAGGTAGGGCTCGCCGGGGTCCGCGGGGTCCCGGAAGGACCCTGGCTCATCGGGTGTTGGGCGAACCGCGCGGACCTTCGCGTAAACCCGGTGCCCGGTGATGCGTCCAAGTTGGTCTCGGGCCTTCGGGCTGAGGTCGAACCGGACCTCTTCGGACTGCAATTCGCCGCGTGCATTCAGCGGCACGAGCACCCAGTTCTCTCCGGCCGCATCGAGGGCGTCGCTGACGGGAATGCTCTCGTGACGAGCCACCGACCGCGCCGCCGGGAACTCCTTGGCCCACGAGAGCATCAGCCCAACGCCCCGGATGTCCCCTCCGAGACCCAGCCCAACCACCCTCCCGAAAACGCCGACCCCCACCCCGCACGAGAACGTGACCACGCCGAGGGCTATCCCGCATGAGACCGAGATGAGTCCCATCGGCAGTCCGCCGATCGCGATCACCCCCAAGGGGAACCCGCCGACGGCGATGATGCCGACGGGTGCGCCGCCCACCGCGATCACCGCTGGCTCGTAGTCGCTCGCGGAGAAGAACTTCACGGTCGGGATCTTACCAAAGCGCCAAAACGCCCCGGCGCATCGCCGGTGCGTTCAGTGCGGAAGGAGAGAATTGAACTCTCACGGGTTTTACCCCACAGGAACCTAAATCCTGCGCGTCCGCCAATTTCGCCACTTCCGCGGGTTGGACATAGACCGACTATCGGTCGTCCGTCGCTGTCTATTAGCACGACGTGCCGGTGCCCGGCCCCGGGGTCGTGATGAGGATCGCCTCCGACGGCATACCGTAGGAAGGCTGCTATAGCTGTGCAAGTGTCCCTCTGATCGCCGCG
>QMMC01000456.1 GCA_003647065.1 Deltaproteobacteria bacterium
AAGGTCGGCGGCCTCAAGAGCCTCTTCTTCTCTGGAGAGGGCCTGGTGTGCAACTTCCGGGGGCAGGGGCGCCTGTGGATCTCCACTCGTAACTCCGCAGCCCTCGCGACCTTCCTGCATCCCTACCGCCCGGTGAAACGCAACAATTAAACAGCGCCGCCTGAACCGCGATACCCGGCGCGATCCGGCCTCGCTTGCTGCGCTGCCTGCTCACCTACGATGCGTAGGCTCCGCGGGCTGCTCACAACCGAGACCGCCTCGCTTGGGTCTCACGGCCCATCCGACACTGTTGGAAGGAGTCGAGACCGATGCGAATCGCGAAAACCGCACTAGCTCTCGTGATGCTCTTGGTCATGGGGTTCGCCGATCAGGCGCGCGCCCAGGACGACGAAAGTCAGCTGCTTGCGGAGGCGCGCACCATCGCGCACATCGTCGCGACCTCCGGTGTCGCCGGTGAGCTGGGGTTGCCGGTGTGCTCGGCCGACGTAGACGTCGAGGCTGCCAACTTCGACTATTTGACGCCGGCGCTGCATCGCCTCACCGAGGCTCCCGACCAGCCGCTGCTATTCGATACGGGGTCGCTCCTGACCCCCGGCGCCCTGGCCCGTCACGCGGCGAGGGAGGCGCCCGAGGCCCTCGCCGAGATGCTCGACGAGCTCGGCTACCGCGCGTTGGTATTCGGGCCGAACGAGCTGGCGGCGGTCCGCGGTCCGATGATCGCGGCGTTTCGGGCGCTGCGCGAGCGGGGCATTCCCGGCATCGCCAGCAATCTCTTCTGCATGCCCGATACCCCGGCGGTCGAACTCTGCGACGTCCTCGTCGACGGCGGCGATGGCCCGTCGATCCACCTCGTCAACGATCAGCGCGTCGCCCTGGTGTCGATCATGCCGGGGGACACCCTCGCCGCCCTCGCCCCCGCTCGGGCGGCCGGTCTGCGTACGACGCCGCCCCTCGAGGGGCTCACCAGCGCGGTGCGCCAGGCCCGGGCCGCCGGGGCCGACATCGTCGTCGCGGTGCTCGATCACGGAGCAAACGCCGAGGACCCCGCGGGCAAGGCCATCGAGCTCGCGACGGCGCTCCCCGAGGACGCCCGCCCGGATCTGCTCTTCGCGGCTGGCGCCGGCAACGAGTTGGTATTCGCTCGTCCCTCGACGGTTCAGCCGGCCATCGTCGCAGCTCCCATGGGCGGTGCCCTCGACGTGCGCATTCGCGAGGACTACCGCAGCGCCGTGCACGACGTGATGGCGCGGCCCGTGACGCCGTCGCCGCGCATCGCGCCAGACTTTGCGCGATGGTCCCTCGAAACGGGTCGCGAGTACTGCGCCCAGTGGGGGAACGAGCTGCCGGGTGCGAACCTCTCCCGGGACATCACCGGGCGTGAGTTCCTCGAGCTCTCTTCCGGGGTGATGCGAGAGCGGGCGGGGACGGAACTCGGGATCATCGACAACGGGCTCCTCGCAGCTCGGTGGCATCCTGCCCGGCCGGGAGCGCTGACCGCGAGCGACGTCTTCGTGGGTCTGCGCTATGACGAGCAGATCGTCGTGGCGGACGTGCCCGCGGCCTGGCTCGAGAAGGTCGCCAAGAAGCTCGAGGACGGCTACCTGATCGTTCCTGGCCTCGAATGGGACGGGAAGAAGGCCAAGGTCAACGGGCGGCCCCTCGAGGCCCGGGCGACCTACCGCGTGGCGACCTTGCACTTCCTCGCCGCCGGCGGCGCCGGTGCTCTCCCGGACCTGCCCGCCGGCTATTCCTGGGAAGCTCTCGAGGACGCATCGATCCGCGCCGTGCTCTTCGACTTCCTCGACGTTCCGCGGGAGGGGGACCCGCGGGATGCGCTCTCGGACCGCCGTGACGCCCTCGAGTGGATCTTCCGGGTGGACCTCGATGCCCGCCTCGCCGGCACGTCCGTCAACAACCCCACCGATGACGCCGGGGACCCCATCTACACGGCCTCGCAGCTCGGGCGCAGTGACAGCGTCACCTTTGGCTTCACCAGCCAGCTTCGCGCCGATTCCGCTTCACGGACTTGGGGCTGGGAAAACGAAGGAATCGCCCGCTACCGCACGACGCAGACGAATGCCGACCCCTTCGCCGAAGGTGACGACATCCTGTCCGTGCGTTCGACCGTCGCCTACCGACGCTTTCGCAGCGACCTTCCACGCTTCTACATTCCCGAGCCCTACGTCGAGGCCTACCTCGAGTCCGAGATGTCTCAGCCGGATACCCGCGACTACCATCACCTCCAGCTGCGTCCGACCGGGGGCTTTCGGTTCAACTTCACCGAGCACCTCACCCTCAAGCTCGGCGCCGGTATCACCTCCGAGCTCCTCGACCCGATGCGCGAAGCCCGCTTCGGTCTGTCGGCCCAGTTGGTGCTCAAGCAGTGGTCCGTGATGGTTCAGGAGGACCGCAAGCTGGCGACGGAGTTCACCTTCGACTATTTCGTGACCGGGGAGAACCAGGAGCTGCGCGGCCGTTGGGACACGACCCTCGACATCGCGGGCCCCTTCCAGATGGTCTTCGGGTTTCAGCTCTTCTCTCGCAAGGAGCCCGGCCAGGACCCAGGCTTCGCCTTCGACATCACGGCCGGCCTGCGCGTTGCCTGGCTCGGCCGCGTCGCGCCCTAATAAAGCCCGACGAACTTGCCATAGGTCGCAGCGAGCAGCGCCATAGCGGCGACGACGGTGCCCGTGATGCGGAGCCGCGAGACCGGATAGTCCGGCGCGTGCACCGTCAGCCCATGGCCGTAGATCCAGCAGTGCCGGAGGCCGTTCCCCCAGCGGTAGGTGGCCTCGTAGACGGGCAGGGATTCGACGCTCAGGCGCTGTTTGATGATCTTCTCTCCATCGGCGAGGCGCTCGCCTTCGATGAGTTCGTTGACCGCCGCGTTGACCTGGTGGTTGACGCGCCCGTGGCTTCCGCGGAAGGGGCCACCGCCGCCGTGACCCGCGATCGGCTCCAAGCGGGGCCCCTCTTCGTGGTACGCCGTCGTCGTACTCGCGTGGCCGACGAGACTGCTCGGCAATGCCGTCTCTCCGATGACCCGCTCGTCGGTCCGGCTCTGGAAGTGCACGATGAGCTGGTCGAAGTGCACGAGCTTCAAGTGGCCGAGGCACGCGGTGCACTTCACGCCGCCGCCGCCATCGCAATAGCTGCATCGGCTCTTCCCCGACCCATTGCAGTCATGGCAAGAGCTCGAGGTGCCATCTCGGGTCGTCTGCCCCCGGCCCCAGCAGGTGGTGCAGGTGGCCAGGCCCTCCCCGCGGCAGGACTGACAGGTCTCGCGGCCGGTGCTCTTGCATTGGTCGCACGGGCGCACGACCTCCGTGTGGGGCACGGCGAAGTCCTGGATATCCGCGACGAAGTCTCCGGGGTGTTTCACCTCGGCCGTCGGTAGTGAAAGTTCGCTGTCGGCGGCCTCTTCGGGTTTGTCTCCGGGGCCGTCTAAGGGTCTTCCCAGATAGGGGCGGTGGTGGTCGGCGATGCGCCGGGCTTCGACGTGGGTCTCGAGGCGGACGGTGTAGGCGCTCTTCTCGTCGAACGACGTGATCTCGAGCTTTTGCGCCAAGCCTCTCCTCCGCCAGCTCGTCGACCGTGCCCAGCTTTCGAGCAGCTCCCGGGCATTGTCGAGGGTGAGGCCGGCCACGGCGAGATGGTACAAGGCCAGCCATGGACGTCCATCTCATCGACGGCACATTCGAGCTTTTTCGTGTGTACTTCGGCGCACCCGAGGCGACGGCACCCGACGGTCGGGAAGTCGGCGCGACCCGGGGGCTCTTGCGGTCGTGGGCGGCGTTCCTCGATGAGCCGGGCGTCACCCACGTGGCGGCCGCCTTCGACACGGAGATCGAGTCGTTTCGCAACGGGCTCTTCGACGGCTACAAGACGGGCGAGGGTATCGACCCCGCGCTGCATTCGCAGTTCCCCCTCGCCGAGCGGGCGGCCTACGCTCTGGGCATCGTCGGCTGGCCGATGATCGAGCACGAGGCCGACGACGGCCTCGCTACCGGCGCCGCGCGTTATGCCGACGACCCCCGGGTCGGGCGTCTCTACATCTGCACCCCCGACAAGGATCTGATGCAGTGCGTCCGGGGGGAGAAGGTCGTGACCTGGGACCGGCGAAAAGATGTCATCTACGGCTTCGATGGGGTGCGTGAGAAGTTCGGCATCGAACCCGAGTCGATCCCCGACTACCTCGCCCTCGTCGGTGATACCGCCGACGGTATTCCTGGGGTGCCTCGGTGGGGCGCCAAGAGCACGGCCGCGGTCCTCGCCCATTACAAACATCTCGAAGCCATCCCCGACGACGCCGCCGATTGGGGGATGTTGGTTCGCGGTGCGAAGACCCTCGCGGACAACCTCGCCTCGATGCGCCCCGAAGCCGCGCTCTACAAGAAGCTCGCGACCCTCCGCACGGATGCACCGATCGAAGAGACTCTCGACGACCTCGAATGGAAGGGCGCGCGTCGGGACGCCCTCGAGGAGCTCTGTGCCGAGCTCGGCGAGCGCGGCATCCCGCGGCGTATCAAGCGCTTTCGCGAGGACTGACGACTAGGGTCAGGTCTCCCAGGGCGGAACTCCGGTGTCCGGCGTGGCCCCATCGGTCCCCCCGTCACCGGGGCCCCCATCGAGGCCAGCGTCGGCTCCCCCATCGCCACCGCCCGCATCCAACCCGCCGTCGCCCGGTCCGACATCGGCGTCGGTCCCCCCGTCGCCGGGTCCGACGTCTGCGTCCGCGCCCCCATCGCCGGGCCCGGCATCGAGGCCCGCGTCGCTTTCGCCGCCGTCCATGACCGTGCCGCTGTCGGTCGGTATGCCGCCCGAGTCGAACACGCCGCCGTCGCGGGGCGGGCCCGAGTCGGCGCCCGCTCCCGAGTCTGGTCGAATGGTCGGTGGCTCGGGTTGCGGTCCCCCGAGACACGCGGTCGCAAATACGAGCCACGCCGCGAGGGCGCCCCACCGAAGAAAGCTCATGCCTCAAGCATAGCGCCCCGACGGTGGCGGCGCGAATCGGCGCGTTATATCGGCGGGCTGATCCGACGTAGGTCGAGGCCGCCGGGGTAGACGTAGCTCGTATAGGAGCCGTAGCCGTAGACGAGGATACCGAAGGGGGCGGTGCCTTCGATGCGGTGCACGCCGCCGTTGATGCGATCGGAGACCTGACCCATCGAGGTTCCTTCGATCATTTCGAGGGCGGGGATCAATACTCCGTCGAGGGTGATTACGGCGCCCTCGGGGGCGATCACCACGTAGTGGCTGCGGTCGTAGGTGCTCGGGGCGAGGAAGGTGTAGGACTGGCGAAACTGTTCGGTCGGGATCGCGAGGGCGAGGCCGGGGTCGCCGTTGGCCTGGCGGCCGCTCGAGCCGATGCCCGCGTAGTCCTGCCCCACCAGGAACTGCGCGGCCAGGAGCGGGCCCTCTCCGCGGACCCGGACCGGCTGGTCCAGGATGACTTCGAAGTGGTCTCCCCGGTCGAGGCGCTGGGGGCCCGTCAGGGCCGGCTCGAGGGTGATGAGGTTGCCGTCCGCGGCGGAGACTACGCGGAGGATGTTCGGCTCACCGCGGAGCGGCGCGGTATTGGCGACGACCACCTCCGCGCCGAGGGCTTCGACGGGGAAGATCGACTCTTCGAGGTGGTCGCAGGCCCATCGGTCGAAGGGTACGAAGGCGCAGTCGTGGCCTCCGATGAGGGCCACGGGTCCGCTCGCGCGAATCTCGGTTCCGGTCAGATCCCAGTCGTCCCCGAGGTCGCAATAGCCGACATCGTATTCGGCCTCCATGACCCATTCGCTCGGGCACCCTTCGGTGGGCAGGGCCGACGCGAGCTGCAGCACGTCCCCCGCGGCGAGGGTGAAGCTCTGGGTCGTGCCCGGGTCCATCGCGGTGACAGCGCCGTCGGCAGACGCGGACACGAAGGCCCGGGACCGAACCTCGACCGTGACCGGGGCCTCGTCGACACCGACGACCGCCAGGAACCCCGGGCTCGCGGCCTCCCGGCCCTCGACGCGCAGGTAGTGGGTGGCGCGGCTCACTCCGATGTAGCTGCCGGTCAGCACGTGGGTCGGAAGCAAGAGAGATGCGTCGTTGGTGAAACTGAAGCAGCGCCCGTCACCCTCCATGCCCTCGGGCTCCATCGCGCAGTCCCCCGCGCGGCGGTACTGCAGTGGATTGAACTGGTAGACGGTGACCGGCACGTTGCTGCGCAATCGGTAGGCTCCGCCGGGGACGAGGGCCGAGCCCGCGGCTTCGGGGTTTCGCAGTTCTTCGACCCACGGCAGCTCGATCGCTTCGAGGCCCCCGGGGGCGATGGTCGATCGGGCGACGGCGGTGCCGCCGCGCTCGACGACCACCTCGGCGGGGACCAACCCGGGATTGGCCGCGACCACCGAGAACGCAAACTCGGGTTGGAGCTGCGAGTTTTGCGTCGTGACCGGCCAGTATTCGCAGCCGATGTAACTCGCCGCATCCTCGGCGTCGGCGCAGAGGTCGCGGCACCCGTCGGGGCTGCAGTGTAGGCCCGAGGCGGTGTCGCAGGTTTCCCCGGGCGTCAGGGCCGTGCCTTCGCTGTTGCAGACCTGGACGGTTTCGCCGGCGCAGGTGGCGGTGTTCGGCACGCATACGCGGCAGCCGAAGCCTCGGGCGCAGATCTCTCCGGTCTCGGCGCAGTCC
>QMMC01000457.1 GCA_003647065.1 Deltaproteobacteria bacterium
CTTCGGGTTATAGCTCGCGTGGAGGGCGAGGAGGGTGCGTCCGTGGAAGCTGCCCTCGAAGGCGAGGACCTTGCTCTGCCGATCCGACCGGGCCCGCTGGCGGCAGAGCGCGAGGGCCTTCTCGTTGGCCTCGGCGCCGCTGTTCACGAAGCTCACGAAGGGCAGCCCCGGGACGAGCTCCCGGAGCCGGTCCGCAAACTGCTGAGCCGCCGGCACATCACCGAGGGCCGTGTCGTCGGCGACGAGAATCGTGTCTCCGAAGCCTCCCTCGACGTAGCGCCGGACGACCGGGGCCTCGGCGAAACCACCGACGAGGGTCGCGGTCTGGGTCATCCCGTCCAGGACCGAGAGCGGCTCGTCGTCGATGGATACCATCCACGGGCCGACGGAGCGTAGGTGGTCGAAGACTCCGGGCTTCTTTTCGCGCACGACGCGGCCGCCGGCGTAGAGGCGCTCGAGCCACCTTCGGGACTCGGGGAAGACGCCACCCTCGGGGCGGATGGTCTTCAACGGCCGCGGTCGGTCGGCGAGGGTGATGCGAGCTTCGTCGGCCTCCTCCGCTTCGTGGCGGGCGTCGAGGGCGTCGAGGTCCGGGGCCACGAGGTTCGCCGCGAGCTTGGGGTTGAGGGCGAAGGCCCCGGGGAGGTTCTCTTGGATGGCGACGGGGACCGTGAGGTTCCGGTGGGCGTAGCCGCCGGCAGGACGGAAGTTGCCCGCGGTCCCGATGCCGCCGAAGGGCAGCCGGGGGCTCGCCTGGTTGGTGCTGCGGTTCCAGTTGAGGATGCCGACCGGGGTGCCGTCGAAGTAGCGGTCGAAGGCCTCCCGGCTCGCCGAAAACACGCTGTGGGCGAGGCCCACCGGCGCCGCCCGGAGCGCGGCGATGGCCTCGTCGTCGTCCTGGAAGCTCTCGAGGTGCACGTCGGGACCGAAGAGTTCGACGTCGGTGTAGCCGTCGACCTCGTGCAAGCCGTCGGGCAGCACGTGCAGCCGCGGCGCAAAGTAGTTTCCACCCTCGGGGGCCCGGCCCCGGGCGACCTCCTCGGCCCCCTTGGCTGTGCCCTTCTCGATAGCCGCGTTCAGCTTGTCGACGGCGGCGCTCGTCGCCATCGGCCCAGCGAAGACAGAGGCGTCGTCCGGGTCTCCGTAGGTGAGGTCGTCGACCATGCGCCGGAGCGCGTCGACGAGGGGAGCCTTCACCGACTGATGCACGAGCACGCGGTCGGTGCAGGTGCAGCGCTGACCGCTGGTGAGGTAGCCGCCGACGACAATCTCGTGGGCCGCCTGGCGAAGATCGGCGTCCTCCCGGACGATGCAGGTGTTCTTGCCGCCCATCTCGAGGGCCACCAGGACCTCCGGGCGATCGAGGAGCGACTCGAGGATGCGACGGCCGGTCGGCCAGGAGCCGGTGAATGCGAGGGCCCGGAGGGGCTCGGCCTGGAGCAGCGCGGCTCCCGACACGCCGCCGCCCTGGACGACATTGAGTACGCCCGGGGGCAGCCCCGCCGCCTCGGCCGCCTCGGCGTAGCGCTGCCCCGCGAGGGGGGCCACCTCGCTGGGCTTCATCACGACCGTATTGCCGAGCATGAGGGCCGGCACGACGTGGGCGTGGCAGAGGTGCAAGGGGAAGTTGAACGGCCCGACGACGCCGACGACGCCGTGGGGGTGATGACGGAGGACCTCGTTGGGGTGCGACGCGAGGGGCCCTTCGTGCAGGTCGGCGAGGATGCGGCTCTTCACCAGGTCGAAGCGCCCGACCAGGGCGCGGATCTCGGTCTTGGCTTCGGGGCGGAGCTTGCCGACCTCGCGCACGATGGCGTCGGCGAGCACGTCGGTGCGCTCGCGGAGGGCTTCCCGGAAGCGCTCGAGGACACGCACCCGCTCGTCGAAGCTCTTCGCCCGCCACGCCGGGAGCGCCTCGGCCGCCGCCGCCGCGGCGTCGTCCATGCGTTTTGGACTGAAGGCCGTCTCGAGCACCGGGGCGCCGCTGACGGGGTTCAGAGAGACGAGGGACTCGCCCTCGGGGGCCAGGAAACGACCACCGATGAAATCGCCCAGAGATTCGCTCATGGGAGAGCCTCTACCAGGGGTCCGCGTCATGGGGAAGGGTCAGGGCGGCCCGCGGCTCCCGGGCCCTCAAGTGCGCCAGCGCACGTCCATTTCGATGCGGTCCGGGGCCTCCCGGCGGAACTCGACCTCCACAGCCTTGGCCCCGGCGAGGCGGAGGGCGGCCCAGGTCGAGCCGATCACGCCCTCGGCGTAGCCGGGCTCGAGGATGGCCGGATTGCCGACGTAGGCACCCTTCAGCCAGGTGTCCCCTTGGTCGTGGACGATGCCCTCGCCCACCGTGTGATAGAGGCCCCAGGCCTTGTTCATCAAGGCCAGCAGCCGCCGAGGACCGACGACCCGATAGAAGAGACGGTGATACGACCGGGCCACCTCGTCGAAGACGCGGCGGGACTCGACCATCTGGTCCATCAAGGAGCCCTGCGGTTGGACCCGGTGGGAGGCGCGTTGCAGCGCAGCGAAAAAGATCTCCGGATACCAGGAGCTGGGCATCAGCCCTGCGTCGAGGATCTCGCGATACTCGGGCACCAAATGACCTGCGACCACGCGCCGCTGAGATGGGGGGAGTGCTTCGTACACGGACTTGACGAGGGCGCCTTTGACCTGGCCAGGGAAGTCGGCGAGGTGGGCGATGCAGCTGGCTTCGGGGCCGAGGGGACCGCCTGAGTCAGCGCGCATGCGGGAGCCTGGCCGCTCGATGGCACGGAGCTCGTCGTCGCCGAGAGAGACCGAGCGTCCGGATGATGCGGGGGTATCGATTGGCTGTGGCGATTCGGGCTGCGCCTGGATGACCCGGTCGAGGTCGCGGCGCGCAGCGGCCTCGTCGACCTCGCCGAAGAGCCGCGCAAAGCGAACCGCGAGAGGGGCCGCCGACTCGTAGGGGGAGCCCTGGCCACCGGCGAAGCAGCTGAGCAGCACCCCATCGAGGCCGACGGGGAGGTCAGACCGGGCGGAGACGAGGAAATCGGGGCGCCCCTTCGCCGCGGCCTCGCGGTGCCGTGCGGCATCCGAGGTGCCCGCGGTCCAGAGCGCGACGAGGACCCGGGCGAGGGACTCGACGTCGGCCCGGGAGGCCATCGCGGCGTTGCCAGAGGCGGCACGGGGCGGCGGCAGCGCCGGTGGGCCCGTTTCGCCAATCGAGATCATCTCTTCGGTCAGGCGTCCGTCGAGGGTGCGGCCGGCGCGGTGAAGGTCGGCCATCGCCTCGCCCAAAGAGCGGGACAGCCAGGCCACCAGGGGCAGCGGGAGGGGCGCGCCGCCACGGCGGGCGGCACGACGCAGTTCGGCTAGGGTGAATTCGGGCAAGGCCCGCCATTCTAGTGCCTGTGCACCCAAATGCACCCTGGCCAGTCGAGGGACGAACGCCTCGCGATCGCCCCCACGAGTGCTACACAGCGGCACCATCGTGATCGACCACCGGGAAGAAGAAGAGGAAGACACGCGCAAGACGCGGTCGGAGCTGCGCGCCGAGCGTAAGGCGGTCCAGGCGGGCCTCGACGCGCTGACCGTGCGCCTCGGCAAGCTGTCGCCCAGGATCCTCTCTGCCCTCGACCTCGACGAGGACATCGTCGAGGCCGTCACGACCCTCGCGAAGATCCCCCACGGGTCCGGCTACGCCCGCCAGCGACGTCTGATCGCGCGCACCCTCCGGGACTACGACATCGAGGCTATCGACCGCCGCGTCGACATCGCCCTCGGCAAGCACGTCTTCAGCGCGCGCCCCGGCAAGCTCGAACGCTGGAGGACGCGTCTGGTCGAAGAAGGCGACAGCGCCCTTGCGGAGCTGCTCGAGGAACACCCCGCCATCGACCGCCAGCGGCTGCGCCAAGCCGTCCGCGCGGCGGTGACAGAACAGAAAAAGGGCACCACCAGAAAACGCTGGAAGGCGCTCCACGAAATGCTGAGCAAGGCGCTGCCCTGAGCAGCGCGCGCGGGTAACACCCGGCTCGTCAATCGCAGGCCGACGAGAGCGCCTCGGTGAGCTCCCGGAAGTGGGCCCGCTCGTCGTCGTTCCACGCATCCGATGGCGGGCTCTGGAAGATCATCTCGTCGAGAGCGTCGACGGCGCGGTTGATGCGGCGGATCTGATCCCCGGCGCTCAAGTGAACCTCGTCGGTCTGCTGGTCGATCGGGCCCCCCTCGCCGAGTTGACGCGAGGGCATCGGTTCGGGACCGCAGCCCGTGCCCTCGAAGGAGCGGCCGTCGGCGCCTGGCGTGCAGCGGTGCGCGCCTGAGGTCCCTGGTCCGTAGTAGGCCCCCTCGGAGCCCCCCCCGTCGGCGAGGGTGCCGACGACGTAGGCGAGGGCCGCGACGGCGGTGAGGATGGTTTCGCGACGCTCGGCGTCTTCGACACCCTCACCGAGGGCAGCCACGGTCTCGTCGCAAGCGATGTGCAGACGGCGCACCTCGACCCTCGCCGGATCCTCGGCGAGGGGCTCGACCTCCTGCCCTACGGCCGCCTCTTCGGGCTGGGCGTGGGAAACCGGCAGCGACGACCGATGACTGCAGCCGGTCGCCAGGAGCAACGAGGGCGACAAGAGCAGCAGCGCAAACCGAGGCCCGACCATGCAGGCAAGCATGGATGATTCGCATCGAGGTGGCGAGCCATCAACGACTCGTCGCCGGCGGGCGGCCGCCCCAGACTTTCGAGCCTAGGGATGGGCTGCTACCCTGACTTGCATGCGAATCGGGTGGTTAATCTCGACGATGGCCTTGGCCGCGGTGATGGCCTACGGCTGCGGCACTTCACACGGGTCGGATGCGAGCACCGGCGACTGCCCATCCCCAACGCCGACTGGATGTATGGGTTGGGGGCCCGGCGATAGGTGTGAATCGGTCTCGGCCCTCTGTGTAGCCGGCGCGTGGGAGTGCGACAGTTCTTGCAGCACCCCCACGACCTGCGCCGATGGCCCTATTGCATGCTACGCAGACCTCGGCGAGGGCTGCTGCGGCGAGAATGTCGAGTCGGTCTGCTCCTTTCCCATCACTGTTTGCCCTGCGGGCAGCATCCGCGGCGCCGAGTGCACTGCCATGGCCCCCGAGTGCGAGGGTACGGGCCCCTGCGACGCGCTGGCCGAAGCCGAATGCATCGGTGATCCGACCTGCGCTCCCGTCTACGACGACTTCTGCTGCCCCTCGTGCATCCCCATCGGGGCCTGCGCCGACTGCACGAGAATCGCCATGTATCGATGTGCCCCGATCGCCGAGGCCTGCGAGGCGGACATCTGCGGCACTGTCGAGCCGGCTCACTGCGCCGGCTCGGCCGCGACCTGCGAGGGCGCAGTTCCCACGACAGGAAACCGATGCAGCGAGCCGGGGTGCACGGTGGCCTTCGAGCCCGGCTGCCTGGAGGGCTGCGAGGTCGAATGCGTCCCGGTCACGGCGGAGATCTGCACCGAAGAATGCGACGGCGTGCAGCCAGATTGCCCAGACGACTCGGTTCCCGAGCGCGACGGGTTCTGCTTCACCGGCCGGTGCATCGCCGCATCGGCCTGCATCCCTCCCGACGTGCCCACGGCGCCCCCAGCGCCCTGACGGCAGCGTGGGCAGAGAGTCGGTCGCTCCGGGTCGACATCGCCGGCGCCTTCACTCGCAGGGCTCGGCTTCGCGCTCTCCGGGGTAGCGCGTGCACTCGTCGTCGTGCACGACCGCCTCACCGTCCACGGTGAGGAAACGAAAACCAACCCGTGCCCGGGGGATGGGGTGGCTGTCTCCGGGAACGCACCGGGCGTCGAGGGTGACGGCCCGGAGGCGCGCCGCCGCGATGCCCCGGGAGACGAGTTCGGCCTCGACGACCCGAGCGCGCTCGAGGGCGAGGGCTGGACCCGCCGGGGACTCTTCAACGGAGAGGTGCCCGCGAATCTCGACCAAGGTAACGCCGGGGTTACCGCGCAGCGTCGCCGCCGCCGCATCCAGGATGGGACCGGGACGACCGGCGAGGCGGGCGGTACCTTCGGCGAACTCCAGCGTATCGAGGATCGCGAACGGACCCTCTGGGCATTCCCGCGGAAGCGGCGGGCATCCGTCGGTCTCGGCGGGGCCGGTATCCCGAGGGCAAAGGTCTCGCGCGTCGGGGACACCGTCGCCATCACCGTCGGCCTCGGTTGCAGACTCGGTCGCGGGCTCCGGTCCCGGCGTCGCAGCTCCCGCGCCGCAACCGAGGAGGGCGAAGCCGAGCCACACCAAACACGCAATTCGCATCATGCCGACAGCAGGATACGCCGACGAACAGGCTTACGTACTCCCGAGCGTTTGACCCCTGGTTCCAAAGGCATTTGCCCTAGGTCAACCGAAGCTTTTGCGTCCCAAACCAGGGGTGTGCGCACGGGCTGCGACGACGCGGGGGTGAACCGAGGCGAACGCGACGGCTTACCGCGTGGCCTGAATATTGCGGGCTCTCCGTACCCCCACCGCCGGAGGTTCGTCATGCGTAGTCGTCATCTTCCTTGGTTGCTGGTTCTCGGCACTTCACTCGTTCTTGCGGGCGGCTGCGGCGACGACGAGGGCACTCCGGACGGCGGTCCCGACGACAGCGCCGTGGACGGCGGACTCGACGGCTCGCCGGACGGCACCGTGACTCCGGACCACTGCAC
>QMMC01000458.1 GCA_003647065.1 Deltaproteobacteria bacterium
TCCACTCCGCTCGGACGATGGCAGTGGACGGGGCGACTCCCTCTGCCGGAGTGGCGGGCCAGGTGGGCGCGATGGGGAAGTGGAGCGCGGCGCGGTCGGGAGTGGTGAGACGTACTTGGTCGTCAGCGCGGCAATGGTTGGCCCTGGTTGAATCTGTGCGCAACGGAGGGGCACCAGCGAGCGCCCTGCCCTTCATGGCCAGGCGCCGGCGCTGGGCGTCCGTGAAACGAAGACGGCGGCCGCTGAGCTGTTCACGAAGAATGCGGTTCTCCTCCACGAGGTACTCCAATGCGGCTTGCTGCCGGCGGTTCAGAAAGCCCGCTACAGCGAGCACAACAAACGACAGAGCATGGTTCTGCATGTCGAGGGTCTTGCAGCCGAACGCTGAGCCCACCAACACAGTGGACATGGCAAGCTCTAGCCGGGATCGAGTATTGGGCCCTTACGCGATCTAGGCCGCGCGCATCACCTTGCCCGGCGTCTTTCAGTCAACGGGATGCGGTCGCGTTGAAGTTCCCCGGCAAGATGAGCCGGGCAGCATAGACGGGATCGTCGATTGATGACGCGGCAAAAAACGCGTCGGCCATGCCCATGAGGCGCGGGTCGTCGTCGACGACGGCGAGTTCCCGTTGGACCAGCGCCAAGAGCATCACGCAGTTCGCCTCTTCAGCGACACGAAGCGTGGCACGGAGGGCTCGAAGGGCTGCCCCTGTGTCTCCCAAGACGCTCATGATGCCGGCCTCGAGGCCAAGCGACACCGCCAGGCAATAGACCGAGGGCTCCTTCCGATACGCGCGACGAACGCGTTCGGCCTTCCGGAGCAGCGCCGGGCGCTCGCGTGGGCTCTTGGCGGCATAGGCGATCGCCGCCCGAGCTTCCCAGAGCGCGTCGTACATCGAGAGGTTGGGCATGCTCGCCACCCGCTCGAGGGGGCTCGTCTTCACCTCGGTCGTGGCCGCGCGGTGAGCCCCCGCGGCATCCCCCTCGGCGAGGGCCTGCCCAATCGAGTCCGCGTACCGCCAGTTCCTCGAATGACTCCTGAACTCTGCCCGCCATCCTTCTCGGACGCGTCCCATGAGCCGGCGACTCTCCGCCAAATCTCCACGAATCCGGACCACCGCCGCGAGGTGAATCGTCCCGGTCTGCCACAGGTAGCCATGGTTGCGCTCGTTGGCCTCGGCCAGGACCCGCAGCGCAAAGGCGTGCCTCGCTTCGATGTCGCCGGTGGCATCGAGGGAGTGCGCGAGTAGCTGGCGAGTCCCGATGGCCTCAAAACTCCACTCGAGCCCATGCTCGATCGCGTGATTCCAGCCCTCGGTGCCGGACACGATCGTCGACGCGGGACGGAATCCGAGGCTATCGAGGACGGAGCGAAAACAGTGCAACGTCATGAGAGCATCGGGGCTGTCAGCGAGGTCTACGTACGCCGCGTCGAGGTGCGCCCGCCGCTCGGCCCAGCCCGACGCCCCGTTGAGCAGCGCACTCCGAAAGAGACCGAGGGACTCGGAGCGAAAACGATGGAGAGGGTCAGTCGTGCGCGCGGCCTCCGCTCGGTACTTGGAGACGAGGAGAAGGCTCTGGAGCGGGTCGAGGGAAGAGACAGCGCCGAACGCCGTCCAAAGCGCATCGAGCGTCCGGCCCTTTCCTCGGCTCGTGACCTTGGGCCGTAGGCGCTGTCCGACGAAGGCCGTCGCCAGGTTGAGCGCCGCCTTGCCGGATGCCCGGAGACCGTGCTGGTGGAAGCGAGTCCCGAGTTCCGGGAAATCGATAGCGAAGATTTCCCAGGCCCGGTCGGTGTCGCCGCCCCATGCGGCCTGGGCGCCGGCGAATAGCCGGAGGCTCGACGCGGCCTCGCCCTCGCTGAGGCCCGCGGCGGCGAGGTAGGCCTTCGCCGCGTCAGCGGGCTGCCCCGCCGACATACGCGCCGCGGCGAGAGCCTCGTAGAGTTCGCCCTTGGTCAGACCCGCGGTAGCGCCGCCCTCTACCCACCCGAGCAGCTCGCCGTAGAGCTTCGCCGCGTGCCGAAAGCCGAGGCTGCTCTCCGCCCGCCGCGCCGCAGAAAGGAGATAGGACGGCGCTCGGCCATCACCGGCGGCTACGAGGTGCAGCGCGATGCGGTCCGGCTCCCCGGCCCTCGCAATCCATGTGTCAGCAAGCGTTCGATGAAGGTCGGACGACGAGACGGCGTCGAGTTCCCCGAGGACGACCTCGGCGACCCGGTCATGATAGACGCGAACCCCCACGGGGCCGTTTCGTGCGAGCCCGGATGCGCTGAGGGCATCGCACGATGCGGGAGAGGTCAACGCTTCGAGGGCGCCTCGGGGAAATGGATAGCCCGCCAGGGAGAGGATGGTCAGCGCGCGGCGCGCGCCCTGGGGCAGCTCCCGGACGCGTCGACTCAGGAGCTCGCTCAGCGATGCTCCCACGCGTTGAAGGGCCAGCTCGTGGAGGAACAACGGATGGCCTCCAGATTCCGAAACCACT
Organism: Deltaproteobacteria bacterium; assembly: GCA_003647065.1. Classification (GTDB taxonomy): domain Bacteria; phylum Myxococcota_A; class Polyangia; order Polyangiales; family B10-G4; genus B10-G4. The sequence continues at coordinate 2,485 of QMMC01000458.1, forward strand.
TCGGCAGCGCGGTCCGTGTCCGGCATCAGCATCGCCGCGAGGCGCTCCGAGTCCTGGCGGCCGAGCGGCCCAAGGGAGATGGTGCTGCGCCGGATCCGAGTGCCCCCGGCGCACGAGCGCTCGAAGCGCGCCATGAGCGCCCCTACCTCGTCGTCCCGCCGCGTCGTGACGATGAAGATGGGCGGGGGGTCAGGTTCCCGCAGGAGCGCGATCAGGAGGGAGGCGCTATCGGCATCGCCCCACTGGATATCGTCGATGGCGAGGACGACCGGGGTGTGCTCACCGAGACGGGTGAAGAGCTCGCGGCACGCCGCGATGCCTCGTTCTCGAGTGGGCGGTGCCGGGGTCGAGCTCGCGGAAGATGTGGAGCCTCGCATCACGGGGAAGAGTGCGGCGAGTGCAGCGGAATCCCGGGGAAGTACTCGCTCGAGTTCGGGTGAGCGCTCCATGCGCCTCGACAGTTCGTCCATGATCCCGTCAAAGGCCTTGTAGGCAACGTCCTCCCGCGGGTGACAGCGCCCGCGAAGAACCATCGTCCCCTCGAGTTCCTGCACGAAGTGGTTCATCAGGGCGGTCTTGCCCATCCCCGACGGACCCACAATCTCCACGAGTTCCCCCCGGAAAGAGAGGGCATCGCGGAGGCGGGACAGAGCCCGGACCCGGCCGACGAAGAAGTCGTCCCTGGGAGTTCCCCCCTCTAGCGCGAGGGATGAGAGCGAGGCCCGACGCGTTGGATCCAGGACCAGGAGAGAATCGACGAAGACAATGAGATCCGGAGGGGCATCGGGGCACGCGGCCCGCAATGACGGAGCGTCTTGGGCTTGTTTTTGAGCGATCACTTCCCCGTAGGTGCCAACCCACGGGCGGCGTCCAGCCAGAGTCTCGAAGAGCATGACCCCGAGCCCGTAGGCATCGACCGCCGAGGTGAGGGGGAGGCCACTATGCTGCTCAGGTGCCATATAGGCGGGCGTACCCGCGACGGACGTGCTCTCCCGGTCGATGTCATGCACCAACCCGAAGTCGACGAGCACCACGCGCCCACCTCGGTCGACCAAGACGTTCGATGGTTTGATGTCTCGGTGAATCAGACCTCGGGCGTGAAGGGCGGCGAGACCGGCGACGACCTGCGGGAGGGCTCCTCGAAGACCGGCTTCACCCCGTCGTGCCCATTCGTCGAAGGGCACGGCGCCATCGACATGCTCCATAGTGAAATAGAGCAGCCCCTCATTCGCCACCAGTTCGTAGAGCGTGACCAGGTTCGGGTGGTCCAAGTCAACGAGGCTTCGGAACTCGCGCTTGAGACGCACGAGCCGCTGCGCTGAGGCTCCCCGGAGCGTCTTGAGAGCGATGAGACGGCCTCGCTCGTGGTCGAAGGCTTCGTAGACGACACCAAAACCGCCCTCCCCCAGCACCCCCAAGATCTCGTAGCGCTCACTCACGCCCGGCAGGTGCGCCGGGTGCGGCGCGAATGAAGGCGCCACCGGTGGTGAGTGGGCGACGCGCTCGAGCAAGGAGTCCGGCGTAATCTCGCTCACCTGTGGCCTCTGCCCTCTCCTCGCCTCCGGGCGCGTAGGCAGACGAGATAACGCGACTCAGCACTCGACATCGAGGAGCCCTTCTCGTTCTGCCTCTTGGTGCAGCTTCGCCTTCAGCAGGCTGAAGCGCTTCCGGATCCGGGCGCTGGCCTGCCCCGGATCACCGGGCTCGCCGAGGACTCGGGCGATGTCTTCCCAGGCCATCTGACGGTCGACCCGCAGAATGAGGAGCTCCCGGGACGCCTCGTCCAGGGATTCCCGGAGGACGCGGAAGCGGTCTTTGACCTCGCTGCGGATCCACGGCCGCGTCCGGGTGCGCACCGCCGCCGCGACTTCGCTGATTTGGCTGCGGAGGACCTCGCGGCGCTCCCGCGGCGAGCGGCGCAGGCGGACCAAGGCATTGCGGGCCAGGACGTAGAGCCAGGTGCGCATCGAACAGTCCCAGCGAAAAGCCTCGAGCCCCGCCCAGAGATCCTCCGCCCCCTGGGAGAAGACCTCCTCGGCGAGGTCCGGATCACCGGTCGATGTCACGAGCCACCCGAGGAGCTCGGGCCCATAGCTCTCGAGCGATAGCGTTGCGGCGCCGCTCAGGTCGTTCGCATCGAAGAACGCTCGGATCTGCTCTTCGAGGTGTGCATCCATGGACGGGCTGCACACGTGTGTAGCACGCAGCTAGGGACCACCGCGACAACAACCCGTACCGAGCCACAGCGATCCGTAGTTCACCAAGGCTCTAGGGGCGACCGTCTCCGCAGGTGGCCCTAAGCTGGACGAGAGCGTCTGGGGAGCGCGCGAAGAGGTCGACGCGACCGTCTTCCCGAAGGACCAGGGCGGGGCTATCGACGCCGTCGGCCGCAAGGGACGGGGCCTCGAGGGCGGCGCCGCGGGCCGCACGCACTACGTGAACCCCTCCCTCCGCCTCGTAGGCGATGAGCCACTCCGTTGGTGTGTCTGATGAAGACGGCATCGCCGCCATCACGGGCCGCGTCCCCCGGGTACCTTCGAGGACGATCGGGATCGCCAATGCCGGGGGCGTCACTCCGTCGAACTCGAATTCGATTTCAGGGATAGCAGTAGGCGAACTCGTCCCATACGGCAGCTTCGTTTCGGAGGCGGCCGCAGTCGCCTTCACCCGCATGCTCGACGGAGTAGCCGATTACGTCCTGGCAGATCTCCACGTCCTGGTTTTCCTCGATGTCGGCGACGCACTCGGCAAGATCGTCATGGATGCCGCATTCCACGTAGGCCTCACAAACGACCTCGGCGTTGCTCGAGCATCCGGCCGCGACCGACGCCAGGAACAGAGCGATCCCCAAATAGCCCCCAGACAAACGATCCCTCACGGCATGACCCCTTCCCCCACAACCGACGAGTCCGTTCCACGAGTTAGAGACGGCCGTTTTGGTTTGTGAACGATTCTCTGCCGGGTCCCGCGCTTTTGCGTTCACACCACCGGGAGGCCGTCTCTACCCTCCCGATGCCGAGAAGTTGCGGAACGAAGACCACGCTGATGGTCGTGGTGACCTGCGCCCTCGTCGGGTGCGGCAATGCAAATCTGAGGGTCGAATCCGCCCTCCCCCACGCGGCCCCGACGCCCGTTCCGGCGGCCGCCACCGTCGTCTTCATGCGGACCGGCCAATTCGGACCGGGGCGCTCCATCAACCTCGTCGACGCCAGGACCGACACGGTCTTCGCCCAACTCGGCGCCGAGACCTGGTCGGCCGTCCAGCTCCCCCCCGGGAACGTCGATTGGTATCTTTCCCTCGACGACATAGGGGCCTTCGACTCCTTCTGGGCGCGTTTCTCTCCCGTCGATCGGGTCGAAGGCGTGGTCACAGCGAACCGCGTGTACTACGTCTTCGTCGCACCCACCGGCGACGCCGCGTGCAGCGGTTGCGGGTCCTTCGAGGTCATGCGCCCTGGCCACCCCCAGTGGGATGCACGCGGGCAGTACCTCCGTGACCACACCCGAGTCGAGGTCGATGCCCCAAGCGCCGCGAGCTACTCCCGGGACGACCTCGAAGAGCTGGCCGAGGCCCGCGATGGCGCCCGTCGGCGCTTTGCCCAGATGAATCCCGAGCAGCGGTCCAAACGGATCCTCGTCGCGACCGATGGCCTCGGCGGGCCCGCCGATAGGAAACATGAAACCGATTTCGGCCCGCGGGAGTTAACAGATCACCCGTTCTACGAAGTATCGCCCTCTGCTGCGATGCGATCAGTACAGCGAGGCTGCTAAGCGGGGCGCTTCTTGGGCGCGCCAACGAAAACCGCAGAAGTCAGCAGGGCTCCGAGCCAGAAGAGGAAAGAGACATGATGACATCAGGCAGCCACCGGATATGGGTGAGCGTTCTTACACTATTGGGTACCGCCGCGTGCTCCACTTCGCTCACGCCAGATGGCGGGACGGTGGATGCAAGCCGAGACGCCGACATACGCGGGGACGCGTTTGTCGATGACACGGGACCCGTGCCGCCGGAGGACTCGGCCGTCGACTCCAGTTCGAGTGACAGTGGACCCATCGACGCGGGCCCCTCGTGTTCGATCGAAGGGAGCCTGACTCTGCCAGCGGACGAGGTCAGCGGACGCCTGTCCGGCGCGAGCGAAAACGCCTCGACAACCTGCACCACTGGCGA
>QMMC01000459.1 GCA_003647065.1 Deltaproteobacteria bacterium
CCCGGGAGGGTGGGCACGAGGTGGCTGTCGATGCGGGCGCCGACGCCGGATGGGCGACACACCTGGCCGAGGTCGGCGATGAGTCCGTCGGAGATGTCGGCGGCGGCGGTCGCTTGCCCCGCGAGCTGTCGGCCGAGGGCGAGCCGGGCTTCCGGTCGGCGAAAGCGCGCGATGAAGGGCGCGAAGACCGCTTCGTCGCCGCGCTCGGCTTCGAAAGCGGCCACGGCGAGGGCACTCGCGCCGACGACACCGGTTACGAAGACTCCGTCCCCGGGGGCAGCGCCGGCACGCGTGATCCTCGGGCCCTTCGCGTCTCCGATGACGGTCGTGGTCACGGAGAGCTCGCTTCCCCGGGCGAGGTTGCCGCCGACCACGCTGGTGCCGGCTGCGTCGCAGGCAATGGCCGCGCCCCGGACGAGTTCGTCGAGGTCGTCATCGTCGAAGTTCTGCGGGAGCACGAGCGAAAGCAATACGCCCCGCGCCTCGGCGCCCATGGCCGCGAGGTCACTCAGGGCCGCGTTGACCGCGCGCCAACCGAGGTCGCTCATCGAGAGCCAGCCGCGACGGAAGTGCACGTCCTCGACCTGGACGTCGACGCTCAGTACCAGGTCTCCGGTACACGCCGTGAGCACGGCGGCGTCGTCGCCGATGCCGACCAGCACGTCGGGGCGCGGTCGGTCGAAGGCTTGCTTGAGGGCTTCGACCCGGGCGAGCTCGTCGCGCGGGTTCATAGGTCGAAGGTGTCGGGAGCCTCGGGGATCGTCACGAAGAACGTCGTGCCTACGCCGACCGAACTTTCGATTCGGATCGACCCGCCGTGGGCCTCGATGAGGCGCTTGACGATCGATAGCCCGAGTCCCGCTCCCCCGTGTTCCCGGGTCGAGCTTCCGTCCACCTGATAAAAGGCGTCGAAGATGCGCTCCACTTGGTCTTGGGCGATGCCCATGCCCGTGTCTTCGATGCGGAACTCGACGGCTGGCTTCGAGGCGGCCATGAGCACGGCGCCGAAGCCGCCACCGTCGTCGTCCATCATCTCGGTCGCCCGCGCTCCGAGGATGATCGTGCCGCCCTTGGTGGTGAACTTGAGCGCGTTGTCGGCGAGGTTTTGCAGAATTTGATGGATGCGTATCGAGTCGCCGATGACGGTGGGAACGCCCTCTTCGACCTGAGACTCGACCGCGATGCCCTTCTTCTTGGCGTTGGGGATGATCGTGGTGACGACGGAGCGGATCAGTTGGCCGGCGTCGAGGGGCACGCGGTTCAGGGTGAGCTGGCCTTGTTCGAGTTTGCTCGCGTCGAGGAGGCTCGCGATCAGGGACAGGAGGTGGTCCCCCTTGTCGTGGATCGTTTGCACGAACTCGTTCTGTTCTTCGTTGAGGTCGCCGGCGATCCCGCTGGTGAGCATTTCGGAGTAGCCGATGATCGAAGTGAGCGGGGTGCGCAGCTCGTGGCTGACCGTCGCGAGAAAGTTCGACTTCAGCTGGTCGAGTTCTTTCAGGCGGTTGTAGGCGCTCTGGAGTGCGTCGTTTTTCTCTGCGAGCTCGCGGTAGCTCTCCCGCACGCTCGCCACGTGCATCTCACTCGTGAGGTGCGCTCGGTGGCTGGAGAAGAGGATGAGGTCCACGATGTTGCGCAGATGGTGGGCTATGCGAAGGGCCGTCTCTTCGCGAACCCGCGGCATGTCTCCGAGGGCGGCGATCGCCTTATCGGCATCGATGTTCGGATCGACGGTGAGCAGGGTCTTCGGGATCTCGGTGCGCTCGGCCGGTAAGTACGGGCCGATGACGAACCGACCCACGTGCCGGCTGTGATATTCGATGGGCACCACGCGGTAGTTCGCACCGGTGAAGCACGGGTGAACGACCACCCCATCGGTGGCTCCGATGTGTTTGACCTCCGTCACCGTGGTCCCGCAGGCGCGCCGCCCTTCGCTGAGGGTGTTTACGTATCGACAGACGGCCTGCTCTTCGTGCACGTCCGAGAGCAGGGCTCCTGTTCGGGAGAACACGCGAATCGAGATCCCAAACAGGTCGAAGAACGACCGGCAGACCTCGGCGAGGGCTTCCCGGTCGATGACCTGCTCGAGGCCGTCGATGTCGCCGAGGTTGAGGTCGAGCCCTTCGCTCATTGCGGCCCCTCCTCCGTCTCGACGGCTCCCAGCTGACGGCGGACTTCGGCCAGGACCTCCTCGGGGACGAGGCCGAACTTTTCTTCTAGGCCGTGCTCTGTCTCGAGTTGAGCCCAGCTGCGCTCGAGCAGACCGATGAGGGTTTCGAGGACGCCGGTTCCTCGGACCGCCACGGCCTTGTACACGGGCTCGCGGCCACGTTTGGCGAGGGCGTCGAGTTCGACGTCGGTGCGGATGTCCGGCAGGTCGCGTTTGTTGAACTGAATGACCAGCGGCGTCTTGGCCGGGTCGAGGCCGTTGTCACGCAGGTTCTTCTGCATGTCCAAGAACGCCACCTGGTTCGCCTTCGTCTCGCTCCTCTGGGAGTCGGCGATGAAAGCGATGCCGTCCGCCCCCTGGAGAACCAGCCGCCGGGTCGCGCTGTGGATGACCTGCCCCGGGACCGTGAAGAGCTTCACTCGGACCTTGAGCCCCGACTTCGAGTTGAAGGTGAGAGGCAAGAGATCGAAGAAGAGCGTTCGGTCGTCCCGTGTCTCGAGGGTCATCAAGCGACCCTTCGAGTCTTCGGATACGAGCTCGTGGACGGCCTGGAGATTGGTCGTCTTCCCGCTCAGGGCCGGGCCGTAGTAGACGAGCTTGACGGTCAGTTCGCGTGCGGTGAAGTCGACTTGCAAGAGCTACCGCCTTCGAAACGAGACCGAAGACTACCGCACCTTCGGCGTTCGTCGTGGCCTACTTTTCTGGTTACGGGCCCCCGAGAACCAAGAAGGAGACGCTCGCCATGAGGGCGACGGCGACCGCGAGGGCGATGAAGAGGACCAAGACGCGGGGGCGTTCCCGGGGTGGGGTGCGAATCGCCTCGAGGGTCGACATCGCCATCGTCAGGATGGCATCGATCTCGCGCTGGGCATCGGCGCGCCGGCCTTCCTCGCCGCCTTCGCGGACCTCCCGATAGCGCCGCCCCGCCTCCGGGAGCCGTCCCAGGGACTGGCAGAGCACGACAAAGCGCTTGTGGGCGTCCCGATCCTTCCAGGCGGCCTCGACCTCGTTCCAGGCCACATCGATCGGGTCGGGGCTCTCCGCCACGACCGATTCTAACGAATTGGAGCGGATCGCGTCGAAAAACAGCGGGGTCTACAGACCCCGGGGCGCGCCCCCCGGGGAATGGGGTCCAGAGGCCCTAGTGCCATGCTGCGCCTTTTACCCCAATCCCTCGTGGTAAGACGCTGTAAGTCTTCGGATTCTAGAGCTTTTTCCCAAAGAGAAAGAAGTTGACACCCTCACCGTGGTTTCCATAGGTTCGGTGTTCGGTGGTAAGAAGTGGGACCCAGTGCCAATTCAGTGCACATTCGGGTCTCGAGGTGGTGAGTCAGGGTGTTCCGCGGACGTTATGAGCACGCGATCGACGGTAAGGGACGCACGTCCCTTCCGTCACGTTTCCGCGATGTGCTCGCGGCCCTCGGGGACCAACGGCTGGTGATCACCACCGGCCTCGACCCCTGCCTCGTCGCCTACCCGTGGACCGAGTGGCTCGCCTTCGAGGACCGCCTCTCGCGCCTGCCTCAGTTCGACCCGCAGGTCGCGATGCTTCGGCGCATCTACGTCTCCGGTGCCGTCGAACTCGAGCCCGACAAGAACGGACGCATCCTCATCCCGGCGAGTCTGCGCGAGCACGCTGCGCTCGGCCGTGACGCGCTTTGGGCCGGCATGGGGCGCCACGTCGAGCTCTGGTCGAAGGCGAGCTTCACCGAGATGCGCGCCGCCACCCTGGACGACGCGGAGGCGCGCCTCGCCATGGCGCGACGCCTCGCGGAGCTCGGTCTGTGAGCGCGTTTCACCACCTCACGGTCATGCGGGACGAGACCATCGCGGCGCTCGCTCCACAGCCTGGCCGCGTCTACGCCGACACGACCCTCGGAGGAGGAGGTCACGCCGAGGCCATCCTCGAAGCGAGCGCCCCCGACGGACGTCTCATCGGGATCGACCGTGACCCCGCCGCTCTCGCCGCTGCCGGCGCGCGGCTCGAGCGCTTTGGTGATCGTGCGACGTTGGTGCACGGGGACATGGCAAACGCCCGGGCCATTCTTCGTGACGTCGGGGCCGAGCGGATCGACGGCATCATCGCCGACCTCGGGGTGAGCTCGCCCCAGCTCGACGACCCGGCCCGGGGGTTCTCCTTTGGTGCAGACGGTCCCCTCGACATGAGGATGGACCCGACCCGGGGGCTCACCGCCCGTGAGCTCATCGAGCAGCACGACGAAAACTCGTTAGCCGATCTCCTCTATCTCTACGGCGAGGAGAAGAAATCGCGCCGCGTCGCGCGTTCCATTCTCCGTGCCCAGGACGAAGGCCATCTCGATACGACCGCCGACCTCCGCCGCGCCTGCGTCCGAGCCCTCGGCCCCAAAAAGGGCCGCCTCGATCCGGCGACTCGGACCTTTCAGGCCCTGCGTATCGCGGTCAACCGCGAGCTCGAGCAGCTCGAGACCTTCGTCGCCGATCTTCCTGCAATCCTCAAGGACGACGGAGTCGCAGCGATCATCTCGTTCCACTCCCTCGAGGACCGCATCGTGAAGTGGGCGTTCCGGAACAGTCCTCACCTCACGCCCCTCACCAAGAGGCCCCTGGTCGCCGGCGACGAAGAGCGCGAAAGCAACCGTCGGGCCCGCAGCGCGAAGTTCCGTGCCGCCCGGCGCAACGCGCGGGAGGAGGCGGCATGAAAGCTCGCTTCCTCATGCTCTGGAGCGCCGCGGTCCTCGCCTGCGCCGCGGCCTTCGTGGTGCACCTCGCGCTCCGGTACGAGACCGTGCGCCTCGGCTACGACGTGGGCCAGGCTCGCAGTGAGCAGCGACGGCTGACCGAGGAGCGTCGCCTCCTGGCGATCGAGGCCGCGACCTTGAAGCAAGCGAGTCGCGTCGAAGCGGTCGCCCGGGGCACCCTCGAGATGGACGTGCCCGAGCCTGCGCGCATCGTGCCCGTCGGCCGCACGGCCCGACGTCGCACCGCCGGGAGAGTGCGTTGAGAAACCTGCCTCCCGAGCGTCGCCGCTGGGCGCGAGTGCGCGTGGGGTTCCTCGCCGTGCTCCTGCTCACCGGAGCTGGCGTCGTCATTCGCCGCGCCTTCGAACTCACCGTCGAGCGCGGCGACACGCTGCGCGAGATGGCCGAAGAGCAGTACCTCCGAGACATTCGCCTCTCGCCGAAGCGCGGCACCATCTACGACCGTCACGGAGCGGAGCTCGCGGTCAGCGTCGAGGTGGACAGCGTTTGGGCCAACCCCCGGGAGCTGCGCGCCGGAGGCATGGACCCGGTCACGGCCGCGGCGCGCCTCGCGACCGTGCTTCGGATCAATCAAGAGCGCATCATCACGCGCCTTTCTTCGGACCGGTACTTCGTTTGGATCGAGCGGCGCATCACGCCCCAGCAAGCGGCTGCGGTGCGCTCCCTCGAGGTCCCCGGCGTGCACATGGACCAGGAGGCGCGGCGGTACTACCCGAACCGCCAACTCGCGGCTCACCTGCTCGGCTTCGCCAACATCGACGGAGTGGGCATCGAGGGGCTCGAGTTGAGCCAAGAAGAGCACCTCCGGGGCTCGGTTCGTGCGGTTCCGGCCATCCGCGACCGACGCGGCCGTGTCGTCTTCTCGGAGCAACTCCTCGACGATCGCGCGGCCCGCGGCGACGACGTGCACCTCACCATCGACAAGAGCATTCAGCACATTGCCGAGCGAGAGCTCGAACTCGCAGCGCGCACCTTCGAGGCCCGGGCGGGGTCGGTCGTGGTGATGGACCCTCATACCGGTGAGATCCTCGCCGTCGCCAACTACCCGACCTTCAACCCCAACCAACCGGGGCGCGCAGACCCGGCCTCTCGGCGCAACCGGGCGGTCACCGACCGTTTCGAGCCTGGCTCCACGGTCAAACCTTTCACTGTCGCCGGCGCCCTCGCTGCCGGGACGGTTCGGTCCGACCAGTTATTCGACTGCGAGGGCGGGGCGATGCAGATCGCCGAATATACGATCCACGATTCCCACCGCTTCGACGAGCTGAGCACCGCCCAGATCATCGCGTTTTCGTCCAACATCGGCGCCGCCAAGATCGGCGCGACGATGGGCCGGCGGGGGCTCTTCCGCACCTTCCGTCGTTTCGGCTTCGGTGAGGTGACCGGCCTGCCGCTCCCCGGCGAGACCGGCGGAATTCTTCGCCATCACCGCCGCTGGTACGAGATGGACGCGGCGACCATCGCCTTCGGTCAGGGCGTCAGCGTCACCAACATCCAGATGGCGAGCGCGATGAGTGTCATCGCGAACGGCGGGCTGCTGATGCGCCCGGTGCTGGTGCGCAGGGTGAGCGACGGCCTCGGGGAGACGGTCGACGAGACCATGCCGACGACCCGGCGCCGGGTCATCCCTCGCGATACGGCCCGCATCGTCGGCGACATGCTGACGGCGGTTACCGGCCCCGGCGGCACGGGA
>QMMC01000460.1 GCA_003647065.1 Deltaproteobacteria bacterium
GTTCCCGAAGCCGTTCCCCTCGACAAGAAGGCGCCACGAGAGGCGGCCCGAGGCGACAGCGCGACGCAGTCCTCAACGAGAAGGCACCGCGAAGGCGGCCCGAGGCGGCAGCGCGACGCAGTCGCGCAGAGCCGACAGGCCGACCGTAGCGGCGCCGGGAGTGCGCAGTCGAGCCAAGCCGGCAGGCCGCCGGCCGTGGCGCCGGGAGTGCATGGAGCCGCCCCCGTCGCTCCGGTCGTTCCTGGCGCCCCGGTCGCCGCCGGTCCAGCCAGCGTCGCCGCGGTCCCCGCCGGCCATCCGGTCTCAGCCTTTGCCCAGCATCAGGTGGCGATGGCCGAGGCGCACATGGCGTTTGTCGAACAGCAGGCACAGCTGCATCAGCAGTTCTTGCAGACGATTTTGATGCCGTTGGGGTCCGTTCCCGAAGCCGTTCCCGTTCCCGTTTCCGGAGCCGTTTCCGTTCACGTTCCCGAAGCCGTTCCCGTTCCCGTTCCCGTTCACGTTCCCGTTCCCGAAGCCGTTCCCCTCGACAAGAAGGCGCCACGAGAGGCGGCCCGAGGCGACAGCGCGCCGGAGGCGAGCAGAGCCGTCAGGCCGCCGGCCGTGGCGCCGGGAGTGCTTGCAGACCCCTCCGTTTCCGATCCCGTTTCCGAGGCGGCGCACGTCCGCGTCGAGCTTCCCCTCGCCTTCCGCCCCTCCGGCCCCGCGTTCACTCGCGAGGACCTGCTCACGCACTCCGGCGGAGCCATCAGCGAGATCTTCGGCCCGCTCTTCGCGCGGCAGGACGGATTCGACGTGCAGGTTCGCATGCCCGAGCCGCCGCTCTTGCTTGCCGATCGCTGCACGGGCATCCAAGCGGAACCCGGCTCCATGAAGAAGGGGACCTGCTGGACCGAGACGGATGTTCGCGAAGACTCCTGGTACCTGCACGACGGCCAGATGCCCGCCGGCATCATGATCGAGTCCGGCCAGGCCGACCTCTTCTTGATCAGCTACCTCGGCGCCGACTTCCTCAACAAGGGCGAGCGCGCCTACCGGCTCTTGGGCTGCGAGATGACCTGGCACGGAGACTTGCCGCAGATCGGCGAGACCCTCGTCTACGACATCCACGTCGACGGCCACGCCGCCCAGGGCGACATCCGCCTCTTCTTCTTTCACTACGACTGCCACATCAAGAAAGCCGACGGAACGACGCGGCCAGCCCTCAGCGTGCGTCACGGTCAGGCGGGCTTCTTCACCCGAGCCGAGCTCGACGACTCCGAGGGCATCCTCTGGGACCCGGAAGAAGACACCCGAGACGATGCGCGTCTGGACGCACCCATCGTGCCCCTCGAGGCCCGGAGCTACGACCGCGCCTCCATCGAGGCCTTCGCCGAGGGCCGGCCCTGGGAGTGTTTTGGCGAAGGCTTCATGCGGACCAGGACGCACACCCGGACGCCGCGCATCCAGAGCGGCCGCATGCTCTTCCTCGACACTATCGAGACCCTCGACCCCCAGGGCGGGCCCTGGGGCCGCGGATACTTCAAAGCCGTCACGCCGATCACCCCGGATGACTGGTACTTCGACGGGCACTTCAAGAACGACCCATGCATGCCCGGCACGCTCATGCTCGAGGGCTGCGTGCAGGCGATGGCGTTCTACCTCACGGCGATGGGTTACACCGTAGGCCGCGATGGCTGGCGCTTTCAGCCCATCCCCGATGAGGCCTACGCGCTCATCTGCCGCGGCCAGGCCATCCCGACCAGCAAAGAGATCACCTACGAGCTCTTCGTCGAAGAGGTCCACGACGGCCCCATTCCCCGCCTCTACGCCGATGTGCTCTGCACCATCGACGGCCTCGGAGCCTTCCATGCCCGCCGCTTCGGTGTCGAGCTGGTTCCGAGCTGGCCGATGACGAGTCGACCCGAGCTCAGAGAAGAGGGCAAGGGCAACCCCCGAGCCGCCGTCGCGTCCTATCAGGGTGGGCCGCCGTTCCGCTTCGACCTGCCATCGCTTCTCGCCTGCGCTTGGGACCGGCCCTCGGCGGCCTTCGGTCCGATGTACGAACGCTTCGATGGCCACCGCCGGCCAGCGCGTTTGCCAGGCCCGCCCTACCACTTCCTGAGCCTGGTCACGAAGGTCGACGGGGAGATCGGCGGCCTGGAGAGCGGGACGACCTTCGAGTTCGAATACGAGGTGCCGCCCGACGTCTGGTACTTCGACGAAAACGGCGCGCCGGTCATGCCCTTCGCGGTGCTCCTCGAGGCGGCGCTGCAGCCCTGCGGTTGGACCGCGAGCTACGTCGGCAGCGCCCTCACCGTCGATACGGACCTGCTCTTCCGCAACCTCGACGGCACGGGGACCATCAAGTGCGAGGTATTTCCCGAGAGCGGCACGCTGCGCACCACGGTGAAGGTCAAGAGCATCTCGCGGTCGGCCGGGATGATCATCATCTCCTTCGAGGTGCACTGCTACCTCGGCGAGACCGAGGTCTATGAGCTCGACACGGTCTTCGGTTTCTTCCCCCCGGAGGCCTTCAAGGACCAGGCCGGCCTGCCCCTCGACGACGCCCACCGCGCGGCCTTTGCCGCACCGAGCGACACCCTGGTCGACTTGACCGCGGAGCCACCGCGTTACTGCGCCGGGTCCCTTCGACTCGCCAATCCGATGCTCCTGATGATCGACCGCATCACCCACCTCGACCACCAGGGAGGGGCCGCGGGCCTCGGCATCGTGAAGGCCGAAAAGGACATCGACCCCTCGGAGTGGTTCTTCAAGGCCCACTTCTACCAGGACCCGGTTCAGCCCGGCTCCCTGGGCATCGAGGCCATGCTCCAGGCACTGCAGTTCTTGATGATCGACAGAGATCTCGGCGCCGACATGGAAAGCCCGCGCTTCGAAGGCATCGCGACCAACAGAGAGCACGTGTGGAAGTACCGCGGCCAGGTCATCCCCGAGGCGACGACCGTGACGACGACCCTCGAGATCGTCGAGACCGGGACCGACGAGGTCGGAGTCTACGCCCTCGCCGACGCCTCGCTCTGGGTCGACGGCAAGCGCATCTACGAGGCCTTCCGCCTCGGCATGCGCATCGTCGACGACGCTCTGCCTCCGCGGGGCCCGAAGCATGAGGATGACGCGGACCCAAAAGACCAAGCCGAGGTCCTCGACCCTGAAGAGGACCTCTGGCTGAAGGATCACCGACCGACCTACACCGCACCGGCGCTGCCGATGATGAGCATGGTCGACCGGATGATGGCGGCCGCGCGCGCGGACCGTGGCGACGAGGTTGTGGCAGGCCTCAGTAATCTCATGGTCGAGCGCTGGCTCGTCGTCGACGGACCGACCCGCGTGCGAACCGAGGTCGAAGGGGACGAAGTCCGCGTGCTCGTCTGGCGCGACGCGAAGGACCCGCGCCTCTCTCGTTTCGAGGTCGCAGCTCGGGCGACGATCGGTGCCCCGAGCTCCCTCGAGCCGCTTCCCCCCGTCGGCGAGACGACCGCCCTTGCGCCCTACGCCGACGACCGCCTCTTCCACGGAACCGCGTTTCACTACGTGCGGAAGCTCGAGATGGGCGCAGCGGGCGCCCGGGCCATCCTCGACGCCGGCGCAGGTACGGTCCCCTACGGCACGCTGAACCAGGGACTCCTCGACGCCATCACCCACCTCATCCCCCACGACCGTCTTCACGAGTGGTCAGACCACATCGGTGACGACGTCGTCGGCTATCCGCGCCGCCTCGACATCCGCTTCGATGGCGACGCCCCGCGCCAGGGCATCGTCCACGGCGAGGTGCGCTTCGTGGGCTTCGACGATGAAGAAGGGCGGTTCCCGGTCTTTCGCGCTCAGCTCATCGAGGGCGATCGGGTCTTCGCCGACCTCCGCTTGGTCGAGATCCTGATGCCCAAGGGCCCGATCGGCAAAGCCGACCCCAAACGGCGCCGACGATTCCTCGAGGGCGTCGCCAGCGACGGCGTCGGCCTCGGTCGACGAGATGGTGACCGCGGCGGCGCGACGATTCTCGACCCGAGAGACGTGGCGCTCAGCGACTGGTTCCCCGGCACCCTCGCGGCGCTTTACGGCACCGACGACCCACGCGCGATCGCGATCAAAGAACATGTCGGGGCCCGCGTTGGCTCCCACCCCTCGTCCATCACCATCCGAGGCGATGCCGGCATCGATGCCCACGCCCCGCTCACGGCCCACCCGGTGCGCATCGAAGAAGCCCAGGATGACCGAGGGGGCGACACCCTCATCGTTCAGGACGCCGGTCCCGCGCGCCTCGACATCGCGACCGTACAGGCCTTCTGGCGCGAGTACTTCGACATCGGCACCTGGCCCGTCGAGGAGCTCTACTACGGCCTCGTCGAGCGCTTCGTCGGCGCCGTTCACGTTGAAGACCCCGCCGCCCTCGGAGCGCTCCGGGGCCGCGGGGTGCTCTACCTCGGCAACCACCAGACCGGCATCGAATCGCTGATCTTCTCGATCGTCGCATCGGCGCTCCAGGGCATTCCCACCCTGACTCTCGCCAAGACCGAGCACCGCACGAGCTGGCTGGGCCAGCTCATCGCCCATTGTTTCACCTGGCCCGGCGTCGACGACCCCGGGGTCATCGCGTACTTCGACCGAAGCGACCCGACCTCCCTCGTCGAGATCACCAAGAAGCTGGCCGGGGCCGCCGGGGCGAAGAGCCTGATGGTGCACGTCGAAGGCACCCGGGCCCACGCGGCCCGCCACCGCGTCGAAAGCATGAGCGGCGTCTTCTGCGACCTCGCGATCAACGCAGGGGTTCCGATCGTGCCGGTCCGCTTCAGCGGAGGCCTGCCCGTCACCCCAAGCGCGGACAAGCTCGAATACCCCGTCGCCATGGGCCGCCAAGACTACTACCTCGGCCGCCCCATCTTCCCCAGAGAGCTCAGCGCCCTGCCCTACAAGGAGCGCACCGAGCACGTGATGGCCGCCATCAACAGCCTCGGCCCCAATGAGCTATCGGTCGAGCTGCCCCTCAAAGGCGACGCCTCGTTTGCCGCCGCCGTCGACGCCCGGGTCGCGCGCACCGGCGTTCCGGTCGGACTGTCCACCATCGTCGAGGTCCTTCGCGCCCGCGAGGACGCGGGCCCTCACGTAAAGAGACTGCTCGAGGCCGTCGACGCGGGAACGGCGCCGGCCTTCGGGGACGAGCCCGAAGAGCGTTGGCTCAGAGACCTCGCGCGAATGTTTCAGGGTTCATAACCGGGGAGCGCGCTCTCGATACGCGCTCGCACGTCGGCGATGAGCTCGTCGCGGCGCTCGAGGCCGTACACGGTCGGGTCGACGGGTGCGTGGAAGTGGATGTCAACGCGCCCTCCCTTACGGACCCGCCAGTCCTTGGACGGGAGGATGTCGCGCGTCCCGACCACGCTCACCGGCAAAATCTTAATGCCCGTCTGGAGTGCGAGCATGAAGCCGCCCTTCTTGAAGGGCAGCATGGTGCCGCTTTGACTTCGGGTGCCCTCGGGGGCGATCCACACGTTCACTCCCCCCGAAATCACCTCGTTCGCATGATCGAGGGCGGCTCGGGCCTTCATGTGATCGCCTCGGTCGATTCGGACGAAGTCCGCGGCGTGCATGGCCTGCTGCATGACCGGGAGCACGAACATCTCTTTCTTCGCCACCATGCGCAGGTGTCCCGGGAACGCGACGAAGAGCGCGAAGATATCGAACATCGATTGATGGTTCGACATGAGCAGATACGTCTGGCCCGAGTCGTAGTTCTCGAGGCCGTGGGTTACCAGCTCGGCGTCCGCGAGATGGAACGCCCGCTGGCCCCACTCACCGAGGAGCCGGGTGCACTTCGTTCGGCTCAGGCGGCCGCGAATCACATCCGCCATCGTCAGCACGCTGATGCGAGACGTCTCGACGAGTTGGAGGGGCAATACCCGTTTGCTGGGTCGTGTCATGACGCCGACACAGGTAGCACCCCTCGGTGAGGAGTTCCAAGGCGACGGTGCTGGGCGGCAGAACGGAACGGCGGGCGCCGGAGCGATCCCCGGGGCCCAGCGGTTCAGGCTCTGGTAGTATGGGCTTTGCGTGCAGCGCTTCAGCTCACTCCCCCTGATCATCACGGCCCTCTCCGTCGGCTGCGGCGAGTCTCCCCGCGACCTCGAATGGGAGGTGAGGTTCGGCGCGAGCGTCGATGACGCCCGTGCCGTTCGCGTGCAGAGCCGAATCCTCTCAGGTGGCTGCGATGGGTCGACCGAGCTTTACATCACCGACATCTACCGGGGCACGGCCACGGGGCCGGCCCCCGGTATCCTTCCCCCGGGACGCTACGGATTCGACGCGACGGCCTGGGATGATGGCTGCGTGCCGTACGCCCACGATTGCCGCGAGTACACGCTTCCGGTGGCCGACGGAGAAGGGGTCGCGTTGGTGCTCGAAGACCAGTCCGCAGGCGCAGCCTGCGCCGCGGAGTTCTGCGTCATGGGGGAGTGCCAGGGCTCTGCCGTCGATGGGGGATTGGACGCCGCGGACTCCACCCCAGACGCCCCTGCCGACGCGATGCCGCCCGCCCCGCTGGTCGTCGCCATGGGCACGCCGGTGGCGTCCCCGCAGGCTGTCGATCCCA
>QMMC01000461.1 GCA_003647065.1 Deltaproteobacteria bacterium
GTCCCCGGAGCGTCGCCGAGCTCTTCGAGGATACTCGCGACGAGGCGTCCCCCGACTCGGGGTGACGTGAATGCCTCCCATTCGCCGAGCTGCACGCTGAGGGGGTCGAGGACGTGGATGCCGACGTCCGCGGCGAGGTCCTGGTCGGTCAGCAGCCCGCCGTTGTCCGGGCCGAAGGCCTCGAGCAATGCTGCCCGGGCTGCCCTCGGAAAGATGCCGTTGTGACCGTACTGCTCGAGGGTATCGGCGAGCTCCGGGTTCTTCATGAGCCGGCCCGCGGGCGGGGTGTTCCCGTCGTCGGAGTAGAGCGCGACGGTCGCCGGGTCTCGGGACTGGATCGGCCAGAGGAGCTCGAAGACCACAGCGCCCTCCGGGCTCAGGGGCACGCCGGCCCGAGCCATGCGCACCGCCGGGGCGACGACCTCAGCGAGGGACTTGTAGCCGAACCGGCGCACGGCCTCGGCGAGGCCGGGGAGGGCGAGGGGCACCGCCGCTGAGCCGCGACCGACGTGGAAGCGCTGGGTGGCGCTGCCGAAGTTGATGTCGATGGGCTCGAAGTGCGCTTTCTTCGGAGCCGGGCCACCGAGCCCCGGCGCCGACGAGAAGAAGTCGATGACCTGGGGCGCTTCGCCGCGGACGGCGACGGTCCCGAGGCCCGCGCCCCCGGCGCTCGCGAGGAGCGGCTCGGCGACGAAGGTCGCGAAGGCCGCCGCGCAGGCCGCATCGATGGCGTTGCCGCCGGCCCGGAGCAGCTCAGCTGCGGCCTCGGCGGTGTAGGGATTCCCGGCGGCTACGACCCCTCGCATCAGGGGCCGAGCATACCGCTTGGCGATGTTCCGGGACGAGAGGATTCCCGAGCGGTCATTCGGTCGGGAGGGGGGCGTCCCCGTCGGCCGGTTCCGCTGCGACGTCGCCTGGAGCGCCATCCGTCGCATCGGTCGCTTCATGGGCCGTCGCGGCCTGAATCGCTATGAAGAGCGCCAGGCTACAGAGAATGGCGAAGCCGAGGCCGGGCAGCCACTTGGGTGAGGTGGCGGCCTCGTCCTGAACGTCGGGGAACTCGCCGCGGTAGGGGGCTTCGTGGTCGTCGGCCATGGTGGCGGGACCCTAGCGCGTAATCGTGAACGCGGGAAGGCCGGTCGGTGAACAACCCCCTCTTCTCCTCGTCTTCGGCAACTCGCATACTGCGGACGCTGCGAACCGTTCGCTCATGGTCAGCGAGTCGGCGGATGCCGGTGGTGCTTTGGGGCGTGCGGGAGGGTGCGAGGTGAGCGTGGTGGGCTCAGCGCTCTTCGAAGTGGCAGGTATGACCGAGCTCTCCTAGACAAGCGCCGACATGGCGCAGAAATTCCCTCCGCTCGGCCTCGGTACCAGAATGGATAGCCACGTAGACGGTGTCCCCGAAGCGCAAATCAACATCCTCCGGCCACTCTTCTCGCGTCGGCCGACCTCCGAAACGGAAAAGCAACCGAGTGGCGCTCGGGGCCGAGACCAATACGTAGTCGTCGTTGGGGAGAGAGCCCTTCAGCTGGGAAACCTCGGCCTCTGTCAATTTGGCGCTTGCCGAATATTCAAGACTCACAGGGCGCCTGTTCCGTGTGGCCGCCATCGAACGGTGGGCAAGTCACCGGGATTGTGGATACCGATATGTGTCTCCGCCGAAGCCGAGGCGAGGAACGTCCAGACGAGGGCAGCGATCGGGGCGAGGCGGGACATCCGATGTGTATACCCGGAGGTGGACTCGATGGCGATTCACCCCCACATCTTGGGCCTCCGGACTTCGACTGGTAGCGGACCGGGGCTAGGCCTCGTAGACTGTGTTCGTGACCTCGACGGCCAAGAAGATTCTGGATGATGCCCTGTCCCTCCCTGACGAGGAGCGGGAAGCGTTGGTGGAGGTGCTCATCACGAGCCTCCAGTGGGACTCTCCGGAAGATGTGGAGAGGGCGTGGAGCGAGGAGATCGTGCGCCGGCTCGAGCGCCTCGGACGGGGCGAGACCGTCGCCGTGGACTGGGATGAGGCAAAGCGCCGGATTCGGGCCAGGCACGGATTCGAATGAAGCTCGTCGCCCTTCCGGAGGCGATCGCTGAGTTTCAGGAAGCGGTTGCATACTACGAAAAGCAGCGACCCGGACTTGGCCTAGATTTCTTCTTGGCGATCGAAGCGACGGTGGACTTTGCCGCTGAGGCGCCGGGCGCGGGCTTGTCCCTTCCTGGCCCCGACCCTCGATTTCAGGTCCGCAAGTACGTGGTGAAGCGGTTCCCGTACCTCGTGTTCGTTGCGGGAGAGGTATCGCACCGCAAGATCGTGGCGATCTCCCACGCGGCTCGCCGGCCTGGCTACTGGCGCGACCGCCTGAAGTAGATCCCCCCCCCCGGCCCCTGCGACGGCCGCATCTTGCGACCGCAAATTGGCCGTCGCCTAGGACGTCAATTCGGCCCGCAACGCGTAGTGGTCAAGCACTACGGTGGTGGCTGGCTAGGAGAGGTAGACAACGACCGACGATGCATCGAACTCGAGATCGAGCCAACTGCCGACATCAAACTGGCCCAGTGGGGCGTCAACCATGGTCAGCGAGCCCGGTCCAAGGCGGAGGTACACCAGCCCATCGGGGTCGATCGCGTCTACAAGTCCTGTCATGAGGATGCGCCCATCGCCATCCTCCAACGTGAAACGATGCGCCGTTGCCGGCTTCGCGTTACGTCCCATTTCTATCGGCTCGTCAATTTCGAACTCGACGGAATGCGCCCTGCCACACTCTAGGTGAGTTGCTCTTGTTCTCACCCGAAAAACCGCACTTCCAGCAGACGTCTCGAGGCGTACCAGGGGCTCGGTCCCCGCATCAGAAATGACTTCCGTGATTCGCGCCTTCATGGTGTTTGCTGAACTCTCTGAAGCTCATTGTCTACCCGACTCGGCGACCAAGTCTCTCGATGGTAGAGGCTTCGATGCGGTCGACTGCCCGTCTCATGCGAACCGAAACGAATGCTGCGCTTGCCATTTGCGGACCAAATTCTGTCTGCATCCGGTTCGATCGCATCGGGCGTCGGGAGCGCAATCCCTGCCTCGGCGGGTTTGGGCCGCTACGCTTACTTCAACTCCATCTCAGAGCAAGACAGCACGATACGACCGGCACCCGCGAAATCGAGCTCGATCTTCCAACCGCAGTCTGCGCGATCAAAGATGACGTCCCAGGTAAGCGGAAAGCCTCCTTGGTTCTCCTTGAACGTGAGCGCAACGTGGAGGTTGGAGGCCCAACGGCAATGAAGCGTCATGTCGCGCCGCGAGGAGGGCCCGCTACCCGGAAAACGCACGGCCAATGCGAGGTCACGGCCTTCATTGGTCCAGGACAGACCACGGAGGCACACATCACTCCACGGCTGCTTCGGAATTTCGCTTTCGTCCGATCCGGGCACACTCACCTACCTCTCGGCCTACTTCGAGGCGAAGCTCCTGATTCGATGTTCGCGACATCTTGACAGCGGCCGTCTCAAGCCACCACGCGGTAGTCCATCCCCTCGACGAACCCTCGCGCATCGAGGTCCGCGCGGATGAGGCCCCGGGCGCGGGCGTTGCCGACGGCGGCGAGGACCGTTTCGGCGGTGGCGCTCAGGCTCTCGATCGCGGCGATGGGAACTCCCCGAGCCGTCCCTCCAATCTTCTTCGGGTCGACGTCGACGAAGCGCGCGGCGAAGACGCCGTGGGCTTCGAGGGCTCGGGCCATGCGCTTGCCTGTCGGGCCGGCGCCCCAGATGGTCAACGGTCGGCCACCTGCAGTGACCCACGGCGCGAGGTAGTGGGCCTTGGCTCGCCGAAATGCTTCCTCTGAGAGGCGCGGGTCGGTGTGGGTCAGGCGTCCCGCCCGGTTGCGCCACTCGAGGTAGACCTCGGGCACCTTCATGAAGCGGTGCCCGGCGTGCCAGAGGCGCAGCCAGAGGTCGTAGTCTTCCGCCCACGGGGACTCGCGGTAACCGCCGACGGCCTCGAAGGCGTCGCGGCGCATCATCACCGACGGGTGGCAGAGGGGCGACTCGACGAAGATGTCGCGGTCGTGGTCCCTCGCGGTGAGCAGGTCGTTCTGCCACGCGACGTAGCGCTCGAGGCCCCGGCCGATGGGGGCGTCGGCGAGGTTCCTGACGCGGGCCGCCACGATCGCCACCTCCGGGTGAGCTTCGAGGAGAGCCAGTTGAGCCTCAAAGCGCCCCGGCAGGCTCACGTCGTCAGCGTCCATTCGGGCGAAGACCGGGGCCCGGGCCGCACTGACCGCACGGTTCAGGGCGCCGACGATCCCCGCCCCATGGCTCTCGAGGCAGCGGATGCGCGCGTCTTTTGTTGCTCTTTCGTGGACTCGCCGGGGCCCGTCGTCCTCGGACCCGTCATCGACGGCGAGTACCTCAATTTGAGGACTGCCGTCCTGGAGCACCGATGCGAGGGCTTCGTCGATCGTCGCCGCGGCGTCGCGATAGGGCAGGAGAACTGAAATTTCGGGGGTCAACATTCGACTCAATGCCGGACCCGCGTCTTGCGTAGACGCGAGGCTCAGATTAAGAAAGCGCCGCGCTGTACCGTCCCCTCGTCTTCTGGGGGGAGAAACCCTTTGTTTGGCTTCATGACCATGAATAGCAGGACCACGACCTTCGTGCTGACGGCGGCCTTCGCCGTTCTTGCCCTCTGGGCCCCCTTGGCCGGTTGCGGCGACGACAGCCCCCCCACCCCTGTCGATTCCGGCGCGGGCGATTCCGCCATGGGAGACACCGGCCCCGCGGACTCCGGCGCCCCCGACACGGGCCCGAGCACCCTCTTCGGTCCCTGCATCCAGGATGACCAGTGCCCCGGCGCCGACAGCTACTGTCGCACCGCCGCCGAAGACGGCGTTCCCATGGGCCAGTGCGTCGCCCGCTGCGCCATCACCCCCGAGGGCCGCCCGGACCGGACGAACTGCTACGAGCCGACCGACGACCTCTATCACATCTGCTGGCAGTTCGAGGGGCAGGACCCCACCTGCGAAGAGCGCTGCCTCAACGGCATCGATTGCACCCGCGACGGGTTCACCTGCGTGGGTCAGGGTGAGTTCGGCGTACCGGAGCAGGGCATCTGCGTGCCTGTGTGCAGCTCTGATGAAGAGTGCGGCGCCGGCGCCGAGTGCAACGTCTACACCGGGCGCTGCATCGCGCCGGGCACCATGCCTTCGGGCTCGGAGCACGGCGACTCGTGTGCCGACGACGACGGGTGTCTGAGCGGGAGGTGCATCCAGGAGTCGAACGCCGGCTCGCCGACCGGCTGGAACGGCGGGACCTGCCTCGGTCCCTGCATCCTCCCGGCGGGCTACAACTCGAGCACCTTCTACTTCGAGCCCTCCGGCCTGCCCCAGGGCACCTGCCCGGACGGCGACATGTGCTTCCCCAACGGCTCGTTGTCCCGTGGCGACGAAGGCGTATGCCTCGCGGCGTGTTCCTCCGACGCCGACTGCCGCGCCGACGAGGGCTACTTCTGCGACAAGTCCTTCGAGACCGCGAGCGGGACCTACCCCTTCGACACGGGCGCTTGTTTCCCCATCGATTGCGCGGGCACGGCTTGTCCGACTGGCTACACCTGTACCGAGATTAGTACCAGCAGAGGCACTAGCTCCGTCTGCGAGAGAATGTGATGACGACCATGAACCAACTGAAGCTCGCTCTTGCCCTTGCCCTCCTTGCACCTCTCGCTGTGGCGGGCTGCGACAGCGACGACCCCGTCGCCACCGACTCGGGGACCGGTACCCCCGATGCAGCCGCTGACACGGGCACCGGGGACGACGCCGGAAGTGACGCCGCCCTGCCCGGCTGCGCCGTCCCGACGGCCTCCTTCGGCACCGAGATCGGCCGAAACTTCGAGCCCCTCACCCTGGCCGACTGCGACGGCGTCGACTACGACTTCTACGGTGCGGACTTCTGCGACACCTCGTTCACCGTCGTCAGCATCGCCGCGGGCTGGTGTGGCCCCTGCATCATGGAGAGCCGGGTGCTCACCGACGCGATCACCGAGGCCTATCGCGCGGACGGCGTCCGCGTGATTCAGATCCTCACCCAGACCGACACCTACGGCGCGCCGGACGGAGCCTATTGCTCCGAGTGGGTCAGCACCTTCGGCCTCACCAACATCGAGCTCATCGACCCCGCCCAGTTCACCGGCATCTACTTCCCTGGCAACGCCCTGCCCGCCGCTCTCATCGTCGATAGCACGGGGCAAATCGTCTATCGCGAGTACGGCTACGCCGGCGCCGATCTCGCCGGTCTGACCGCCAAGCTCGACCAGCTCCTCGCCGCCCCGTGACCTCGGTGAGCCGAGCTCACCCCCTACTTCTGAGAGCGCCCGTCGGATTCATCCTTCGGGCGCTCGTTCTATTGTGGGCCCTCACCCCAACGCCAACCCACGCCCAGACCACGGAAACGGAAGCGGAAGCGGGAACGGGAACGGGAACGGGAACGGGAACGGACACGGGAACGGAAACGGACACCGACACGGACACCGCTCCCGTCGATGACGACGAGATGAGCGACGAAGACTTCATCGCGATGATGGAGGCCGAACTCGA
>QMMC01000462.1 GCA_003647065.1 Deltaproteobacteria bacterium
CCGGACCTTCGCCAGCCAGTTCGCCCACGTGGTGGTCTTCGCCGCGGAAGACCTGTCGAGCGACACGGTGATGTTGGGCTCCGACTCGCCTCTGCCCCTCGACCTCGAGCGCCTCTCCCGGTCCTTTGCCGACCCGGGCATCAAGAGCGAGCTCGAGAGGGCCTACGTGCACTCGCCCTTCGACGTCTTCGCCCGGGTGATCCTCGCCAACAGGGAAGAGGTCCTGAGCTACACCCAGGTCGAGCATCGTCTCCGGGGAGGCGAATGGGAGTTCTTCCCGGAGTCTTCGAACGGCCCGATGGAAGACTGCGACCCCGCCGACTGCCGAAGGTCCGCGGTCGAGCTCAACACCGACGACAACGCCCTCATCGAGTTCGCCGCACCCCGGGATCTCATCGGCTTCCAGCGCTACGAGGGGTACCTGGCGAACATCTACTCGCCGGATTGGCCCTACGGGAAGCTGATGGAGACCTTCGAGAACTTCGGTGACGGCGACGACGCGGCCCGAGCGTATGCCGAGATGGCGATGAGCCTCATGGGCCATGGCCGCAAGTCCGAGGCCAGCGACTTTCTCACCCAAAGCGCTCGCCACGGCGCGGTGGCCGAGACCCTCGTCGCGACCGAGGTCCTCCGCCACCTGCTCACCGACGAGCACGAGCCGCGCATCGCCATCGAACCCCCGGTCCCCGGCCCGCAGATGGATCAGGCGACGGCCCGGCAGCTCAGCCTCGGCTTCGAGGCGGTCCGGTCGGCCGTCGACATGCGGGCCTATGGCACCGCCCTCGCGGCCATGGAGGAGATCCCGGCGCCCCTGCGCCTGCACAGCGGCCCCAGCCTGCGCTTCCTCTACGGCTACCTCCAGTACAAGGCCGCCGAGGGCGTGCCGAGCCGCTATCGCAGCGCCATCGACCAGCTCGAGGACCTGGTGCGCTCCGATGAGGAGTACGTCCGGCGTCACCCGGAGCTGTACTACTTCCTGGCCCGGGCCCACGACGCCGAGTTCAACTTCGACAAGGGGCTCAGGAACATGCGTATCTACGTCGAAAGTCGCCTCGCGGGCAGCGATGACGCCGAAGACCTGCCGGAGCCCCCGCCAGAGGATGCGCCCACGACCGACGCCCCGGAAGACGCGGACGGTGGCGATCTCGCCGACAAGGACCTGCACCCAGACCGCGACGACGGCGTCTGACGGCGTCTGACGGTCGGGTCTCCAGGCTCCCCCGCCGAAACCTGTGAGAAACCTTCCGCGTGGATCGCGTCGCACCTTCCGCGTAGAGCTTTACGCACCTGGGGCTACTTTCGCGTAGATCGCTTCGCAATTCGGCGATTCAGAAAACCCCCAAGCCACATCGGATTGGCGCCCAACAACCCGCAACCATGAGAAAATCAGATTTTCGGCCGAGTGGCCGGGGCAAAGTGGCATGATCGGTGCTTCTACCCCCGCCAAGAGAACAGGCTGCGAAGTGGCAGCCGCTCCTTTGGGGAAGATTCAGAAACATGAGCCAGATGCCTGAGACCCGTCAGCCCTCCGCCGCGCCCGTCACCACTCGTGCGCTCAAGATCCTGGCCAAGTCGGTCCACCGCGAGCTCAAGTCCAGCGGCTACAGCCGGGGTGACATCGTATCGTTCACCAACGAGCTCCTCGACCTGGTGACCACCGACATCCGCGACAGCGAGCCCAAGATCAGCTAGCCGCTCAGCGATGCGCGCTTTCCCTTCCGTAGGGCCGTCCCGTGCTTTGGGACGGCCTTTTTTCGTCACCTCCCTGCCCCTTGACCGGCCATCTGACAGCGCCGTAAGTTGCGCATCCCGCGGGCCCAGCCCCCGCGGTGGAAGGACGATTCCGTGGGCACCAAGATCGCAATTAACGGCTTCGGCCGCATCGGCCGCTGCGTCACTCGCATCCTCTTCGAGTCGGGCCATGACGACCTCGAGCTCGTCGCCATCAACGACCTGACCGACAACGAGACCCTGGCTCACTTGCTGCGCCACGACTCGGTCCATCGGGGCTTCGGCAAAGAGGTCAAAGTCGACGGCGACCACCTGGTCATCGACGGCAAGCGCATCACCGCCCTCGCCGAGCCGGACCCGGCGAAGCTGCCCTGGAAGGACCTCGAGGTCGACATCGTCTTCGAGTGCACCGGGCGTTTTCGCGACATGGAGAGCGCGGGCAAGCACCTCACCGCCGGCGCAAAGCGGGTGATTCTGAGCGCCCCCGGCAAGGAGGTCGAGGGCACCTTCTGCGTCGGCATCAACTCCGACGAGTATGACCCGGCGAAGCATCACATCGTCTCCAACGCATCCTGCACGACGAACTGCCTCTCCCCCATCGCCAAGGTCCTCAACGACAGCTTTGGCTTGGTCAAGGGGCACATGGTCACGGTGCACAGCTACACCAACGACCAGCGCATCCTCGACCTGCCCCACTCGGACATGCGGCGGGCTCGGGCTGCCGCGCTGAACATGATCCCGACCACCACCGGAGCGGCCAAGGCCATCGGCCTGGTCATCCCGGAGCTCAAGGGCAAGCTCGATGGCGTGGCGATTCGCGTGCCGACGCCCAACGTCTCGATGGTCTGTCTGACCGCGGTCGTCGCCAAGGAGACCTCCGCCGAAGCGGTGAACGCAGCCATGAAGGAAGCCGCCGACGGGCCGCTGAAGGGCATCCTCGGCTACAGCGAAGAAGGCCTGGTTTCGGGCGACTTCATCGGCGACCCGCGGTCGTCCATCCTGGACGCGCTCCAGACCCAGGTCGTCGGCGGGGACCTCGTCGAAGTCCAGAGCTGGTACGACAACGAATGGGGCTTCTCGGCCCGCATGATCGACCTCGCCCAGATCATGGCGGCGAAGGGCTGAATCCGATGTCGGCTATCCGCTCTATCGAAGAGCTCGAAATCAGTGGGCGGCGGGTCTTCATCCGCGTCGACTTCAACGTGCCCCTCGACGGCACGAGGGTCACGGACGACACGCGGGTGCGAGCCGCGCTGCCCACCATCAAGCACGCGATAGAGCGGGGAGCCCGGGTCGTCTTGGCCTCGCACCTCGGCCGCCCCAAGGGCGAAAAGAAGCCCGAGTTCAGCCTCGAGCCGGCAGCGGCGGCCCTCGCGTCGCTTCTGCCGGACGGCGAGGTGGTCTTGGCGGACGATTGCATCGGCGACGGAGCACGCAAGGTCGTCAACGACCTCCGCGACGGCCAGGTCGCGGTCCTCGAAAACCTCCGCTTTCATGCCGGCGAGCGCGCAAACGACGAGGCCTTCGCCCAAGAGCTCGCCAGGCTCGGCGACGTCTACGTCAACGACGCCTTCGGGACCGCTCACCGGGCCCACGCTTCGGTCTCGGCCCTTCCCGGGCTCATCGCCGAGCATGGAGCCGGCCTGCTCATGCAGCGGGAGCTCACCGCCCTCGGCAAGCTCAAGGACGGCGCCCCGAAGCCTTTCCTGGCGGTCCTCGGCGGGGCAAAGGTCTCCGACAAGATCGGCGTCATCGAGGCGCTGCTTTCCAAGATCGACGCGCTCCTCATCGGCGGCGCGATGGCCAATACCTTCCTCGCGGCCAAGGGCCTCAGCCTCGGCCGGAGCCTGGTCGAGGAAGACAAGCTGCCCGTCGCCCGGAGCATCCTCGCAGCCGCCGAAGCCAAGAACGTCCAGGTACTGCTCCCGGTCGATGTGGCGGTCGGAGACGGCCTCGACGCGACGGCGGCGGTGCATGTCGCCCCAGACAGCGTCGGTGATAGCCAGATGGTCCTCGACGTGGGTCCCCAGACGGTAAAGGCCTTCCGGGACAAGCTCATTCGGGCCCAGAGCATCTTCTGGAACGGCCCCATGGGCCTCTTCGAAAACCCGGCCTTCGCCGCCGGCACCCTCGGCGTGGCAGAAGCCATCGCCGCGTCGACCGGCTTCAGCGTGGTGGGCGGCGGGGATAGCGTCGCCGCCATCATGCAGGCCGGCCTCGGCGACAAGTTCGGCCACGTCTCGACCGGCGGTGGTGCGAGTCTGGAATACATGGAGGGGAAGAAACTCCCCGGAGTGGAGGCCCTGTCATGAGCGCTCGTCGTCCCCTCGTTGCTGGTAACTGGAAGCTGAACAAGACCGTCAAAGAAGCGACGGCCCTCGCCCGAGACCTCAAGGGTCGCCTCGCCGCGGCGCGCAATGCCGAAGTCGCCGTGGCCCCGGTCTTCACGTCCCTCGCCTCGGTCAAAGAGGCCCTCGCGGGCTCGGCCATCGCGCTCTCGGGGCAGAACGTGCACTTCGAGGACCAAGGCGCCTTCACCGGCGAAGTGAGCGCTCCGCTCCTCGTCGACGTCGGCTGCACCTATTGCATCGTCGGGCACTCGGAGCGCCGCCACGTCTTCGGCGACACCGACGAAAACGTGAACAAGCGAGTGCACGCACTGCTCAATCACGGCGTCACGCCGATCCTCTGTGTCGGAGAGCAGCTCGAAGAGCGCGAAGCGGGCAAGACCCTCGACGTGGTCCTCGGGCAACTGGCCCTCGGCCTCGCCAACTACCCCAGCGCGAAGGCCAAGGAGGTCGTGATCGCCTATGAGCCCGTCTGGGCCATCGGCACGGGCCGCACCGCGAGCCCCAGCGACGCCCAGGAGGTGCACGAAGCGATTCGCGGCCGCCTCGGCGAGATCTTCGACACGGAGACGGCCGGCGCCATCCGCATCCTCTACGGCGGCAGCGTCAAGGCCTCCAACGCCAAGGACCTGCTCTCCCAAGCCGATATCGATGGCGCCCTCGTCGGAGGCGCGAGCCTCACCGCGGATACCTTCGTTCCGATCATCGAAGCGGCGGGTTAGCGGCGGGGCTCAACGCTTCGGCGTGGGCCCTGGCGCCAGTACCGTCATCACGATCAGCCGGCTGTCGCTCGTATTGCGAATCCCGTGGGGGACGCCGGCTGGAGCGACCAGCACCATGCCTGCGTCGAGGGTCGTCTCTTCGCCTTCGAGGAGGAAGAGCCCGGTCCCTTCGACGACCTGATAGACCTTGTCCATGTCCGCATGAGCATGAAGCGCGTGCCCCTGGCCCGGCTCGAAGCAGTTCAAGCCCACGAGCAGGTGGTCGGAGCGGAAGAGCGTGACCTTGCCCATCTTCTCGTCGGAGAAGACTGCGTAGTCCCGAGGGTTGAGCGCGGTCGGGTGGTCCATGGCGGGAGCCTAACCGCTTGGCTGCTTGCGTGTGCACTACTCTGGGGGTGCGCCTCGGATGCGCCGGCGACCGAGGCCTCGACCGACGCCGACCGAGCATGCCAATCGGGTGACGGGCAGCGGTGTACCGAGCTCGGGCTGGCCTACGAGGATGGGCGGGGGGTGCCGATGGACCTCACCCGCGCGGCTCACTACTACGAACGGGGGTGTGAGGCGGGGAGCGCCCATGGATGCGGCAGCCTGGGTGTATTGCGCTTTTACGGGCACGGAGTGCCGGCCGACAGTGCCGGGGGGCTCGACGCCCTGACCCGTGGCTGCGATGGGCGTTACGGTCAGGCCTGCGCGAATCTCGGCGTCATTTACGCCCTGGGGCGCTCGGTGGAGGTGGACACGGTCCGGGGCGCTGAGCTCTTCGAGCGAGGCTGCGCGCTGGGGAGCGCCCTCGGCTGTTCCAGCCGGTGTGATCTCTGCGCGGTGCACGCCCTACCCCGATGTGGCGCATGCGGCGATCTCTCAGGGGCCGGCAGAGAGATCGAGGGTCAATGATATCGGTAGGTTGCGCGCACGCGGGTCTCTCGGCCTTTGCCACTAGACGCGCACGGCGAGACTGCTATGGTCCGCGCTCCTGCGAGCCCAATAATGTTCACTTTTTTGTCCGTCATCTACGTCATGGTCTGCATCTTCCTGATCATGGTGGTTCTCCTCCAGTCCGGTAAGGGCGGCGGTATGGGCGCCCTCGGGGGCCAGGCCGCAGGCAGCCAGACCGTCTTCGGCGGCGCAGGCGCCGGCAACTTCCTCACCCGGCTCACCGCCGTCTGCGCGGCGCTCTTCATGATCCTGTCTGCCGCCCTCGCCTACCTCTCTTCGAGCGGCGAGCAGAGCCTCGAGCGTGCAGCGACCGAAGAGGCCGCGAGCAGCATCAGCGGCGACGGCGAGAGCACCGACGACGGTGCCGACTCGGCCGATGATGGAGCCGAAGGCGCAGACGAAGAGGTGCCCCCGACGGACATCGGCTTCGACGTCGACAACGCCCCCGGCGAGGTGATCGAAGAGGAGCCCGGAGCCCTCGACATCGCCCCAGACGAGCCCGCTCCCGCCGCCCCGACTCCCCCGCCGGCTCGCATGGTCGCGCCCGCGACGATGGCCGCGCCGGCCGCAATGGCCGCACCCGCCGCGATGGCTGCCCCGGCTCCTGCCGCGATGGCTGCCCCGGCCCCCGCGCCCGCCGCCGACCCGGCCCCCGCCGCCGACACCGAGTAGGTCCCAAAAAGGCGCCGCGCTTACCCCGGCATGGGGAGCGGCTCGCCGGCATCGAGGGCCCGGAGGGCCGCTTCAGCGTCGACCCGGTTCCGGGAATCCCCGAGTTCCGCGGCGAGACGCATGGCCTCACGGAGATGCTGGCGTGCAGATTCCGGGTCATCGA
>QMMC01000463.1 GCA_003647065.1 Deltaproteobacteria bacterium
ACGGACACGGAAACGGGAACGGGAACGGGAACGGGAACGGGAACGGGAACGGGAACGGCGACGGCGACGGAAACGTTAACTGAGTCGCAAACGGAAACGACAAGACGGCCGTGGCCACGTCGTGACGCCAACGTGTATCGATGCATGCGCAATCAACGAACACTCAGATGTCGCGGCCTCACGGCCGACAGGCTCGACCACATCGTGGCGATTCTCTTCAAGCTCTGCCGATGAGAGAGGCTGACCCGGAGGGCAGGTCATCTGAACATTCAGATTGATCGAATGAGCTTGCCCGGACTGACTCTCAAGACCAGCTTCTGCGCCATGATTCTTGCCGGGTCGAGTATCGGTATTCGATCAATCAGGTCTTCTTTGGCGGCGAGGGGCAACTCCGTACAGCCGAGTATGACGGCCTCTGCCCCTCGTTGAATCACATGCTCAATGCCGGAGCGAACCCCATTCATCGCTTGCACGGTAGCCGGGCCATCACATGTCTTGATGCCAAATGACGGGTCATAGAGGGCCCCGTGAATGTCATTGTTCCTGACACGCTCATCAGGAGTTACACACTCTAAGCCCGCGGCCTCCAGCGCCTGGTCATAGAGGCGCGTTTTGTAGGTGCCTTGTGTTGCCAGCAGTCCGACACGCCTGACTTGCGGGTGCCGGGTCTTGATGTGCGTGATGGTTTCATCGATTAGATGAAGAATCTCGAGATCTACTTCTCTTGCCCGAAGTGTCTCGAGCGCCGTGTCGAATATGGGGCCCGCATGCGCGGTATTGCATGCCATGACGGCGATGGTGACGCCCACATTGGCCATGCTTTCGAGCTGTTCTGCGATCGCCCTCGCCGGGTTGGTGTCGGTCTTGCCAAGCAGGAAGTCGGTGCGGTCAGATATGCACTCCGGCATTGAAAACAACACAAAGGGTAGGTGGTCCTGGTCGCATTCGGCTCTTGTCATCGCAATGAGCTTCTCAGCCATGTCCAGGCCGGCTTGGGGCCCCATGCCGCCGAGAATTCCGATGAGTGGTGCAGGTAGACTCATGGTCTTGATGATGTGAGCTCATTCATCTCTGGGATGACCTCGATGGTCGGCCGGTCGGCTCTGCG
Organism: Deltaproteobacteria bacterium; assembly: GCA_003647065.1. Classification (GTDB taxonomy): domain Bacteria; phylum Myxococcota_A; class Polyangia; order Polyangiales; family B10-G4; genus B10-G4. The sequence continues at coordinate 1,109 of QMMC01000463.1, forward strand.
CGACTGCGTCGCGCTTTCGCCTCGGGCCGCCTCCCGTGGCGCCTTCTTGTTGAGGCCTACAACGCCGCGTGAATGTGCTCAGCCGCCCGCGTGGCAAACGCCATGATCGTCAGCTGCGGGTTCACCACCGGGGCGCCGGGGATGGACGAGCCGTCGACGATGTAGAGGCCCTTCACCTCGTGGCTCTCCTGGTGGAGATCCACGACGCTGGTCTTCCGGTCGCGGCCCATCTTCGCGGTGCCGAGGGGGTGGTAGCTGAGCACGACGAAATCGCCGGGGCCGGGATCGGCGTTGATGAGCTTTTGCAACCCGGTCTCGGCGTCGAGGACGGGCATCGCGATGAGCCCCGGGTAGAACTTCTTCGCTCCCGCGGCGACCAAGAGCTGGGCGCTGCGGATCAAACCCTGGTGCAGGCAGTGCACGTCGGCCTTGGTGAGGTTGTAGGTGATGAGCGGCACGCCTTTGGCGCTTGCCCATACGCGGCCGCCGGGGCCGTGGTCGTGGGCGAGGACGCCGAAGCCGACCACGTGGTTCTGCTTGGCGGTGGTTTGCATCAGCTCTCTGCCGGTGAGGCCGAGCATGACGGGGAAGATCGTCGGGTCGCCGTTGGCGGCGTTGATGAGGATGCCTTCGTCGATGAACTGCTGGGTGCCGTAACCCTGGGGGATGTGCTTCATCCCATTGATCTCTTCGTCGAAGAGGGCAAGCATGCCCGACGATGGATGCAGGGTCAGGTTGTGACCGAGCTGACCGCTCTCGCCGAGCAGCCCCTGCTTCATCAACATCAGCGGCGTATTGATCGCGTTGCCAGCGACGATGACCTTCTTGGCCCGGACCTCGAGGCGCTTGCCGTTCTTGACGGCCACGCCGCGTAGACCGACGGCGCGTCCGCCTTCGACGATGACCTGGTCGGCGCGCATGCCCGTCAGCAGCATGGCGCTGTTGCGGAGCGCCGCGGGGATGTAGCTCTCGTTCGTGCTCTTACGTGCTCCGGATTGGCAGCCAAAGCCGCAAAAGCCTTCGCCTTCGCAGCCCGGGGCATTCCGGGGGAGGGCGTAGTGGCTCCAGCCGAGGGCGTCACAGCCCCGAGCGATGACGTCACCGATGGGGCCGATGTGCTCGCGCTTGGCCGGCTGGACCTCCATGACGCGCTCGACGTGCGAATAGTAGCGGTCGAGGCCCTCCATCGAGAAGTCGTCGCTGCCGAGGCGCTCGGCCCAGCCGTCGGTGATGAACTTCGGCGGCCGGAGGGAGGTGCCGGTATTGATGGCCGTCGAGCCACCGACGAGGCGCCCGCTGAAGATGGGAAAGATGTTGTTGCCGACAGCCCAGACGCTGTTGCGGTAGTAGTTCTCGAAGGACTCGACCTGGCTGTGCCGGAAGTCGCTCCGGCCGAGGTACTCCCCCTCCTCGACGAAGAGCACGGCGTGGCCGCGCTGGGCGAGCTCGGCCCCCACGACGCCGCCGCCGGCGCCGGTGCCGATCACTACGACGTCGCACTCGAGGGGCTCGTTTGCGTCCCAGTCCGCGGCGGAGAAGACGTTTTGCATCCAGCTCGGCGGCGCCTCGGGCAATACGCGCGGGCGCTTGCCGCCGAGGGCTTCGATGACCGGCGTCTGGTCGAAGTGGATGAGCTTCAGCAACGCCCCCACGAGATGGATCGGGATCTGCGTTACCCGGCGCTTGGCCATGCGGGCCAGGTGCTCTTCTTGTTCTTGCCGGCTCAGCTTGCTGAAGCGTCGCCGGTAAAAGGCGAGTGAGGTTGCGTCGAGGGCTGTGAGGGCCGCGCCGATCACTGGGAGCAGGGGCTCCATGTTCTTACGGCCGAGGTACTCCTCGAGGCGCGTGATGGTGCGCTCGTCGGCTCCTGGGGCGCCTTCGCCGCCGGGCAGAATAGCCTCGGCGAAGGCGAGGGCGACCCGGCGGTGGCGCGTCTTGAACCGTGTGGCGGGACTCATGGATGAATGGGGCGCGTTCACTTCAATCACTCGTCAACGTGCTCGGGCACGTCCTAATCAGCGTTGACTCCAGAACTTCTTGATCGTCTTGGCCCGGCCGAGGGCGAGGATTGGGATGCGGAACGCCTGGCCCACGCGGCCGACCATGGCGTCGGCGAGCAGGTCGCCGAGGTCGTAGAGGGACCGGTCGAAGGGCAGCCAGAAGGGGTCGGGGCCGGTATTGCTGTCGACCAAAAGGGACTTGGGGCGACAGAAGAGGCTGAGGGAGTGAGTCGAGTTCGCTATGCCGGGGCCCGTGTCCCGCGTGCCGCTCCAGGGAAGGGCAGTCATCGCGCCGGTCACCGAGTGGTTGTTGATGGTCACCGTGCCGACGTCGAGGCGGCCGGCGATGCGCCGGGCCCGGGCGAGGTCCTTGGTCCAGATCGAAGCGGTGAGCCCGTACTTCGAGCCGTTGACGAAGCGGATGGCCTCTTCGACACCGGCGATGCGGACGATGGGCAGAACCGGCCCGAAGGTCTCTTCGGTCGTAACGAGCATCTCGTCTGTGCAGTTGTCGAGGAGCGTCGGCAGGTAGCCAAACCCTTCGCCGGTCCGTTCGCCGCCGGTCACCAGCTTGGCGCCCTTGTCGATGGCGTCCTTCACATGGCGCTCGACGAGCTCGAGCTGGGCCTCGGTGGCGAGGGGAGATAAGTCGGTTTCGGCGAAGCGGCCGGAGCCTACGTGCAATCGCGAGAAACCGCTCCGGAGGCGCGCGACGAGCTCGTCGGCGATGTTCTCCTGGACGAGGGCGACTTCGACGGCCCCGCAGGACTGCCCGGCGTTTTGCAGTGCCCAGTGCCCGAGGCCGGCCGCGGTGCGGGTGAGGAGGGCGTCTTCGAGGACGATGGCCGGGTCCTTGCCGCCGAGCTCCACGCTCACGGGGATGAGGCGCTCGGCGCAGGCGACGGCGACCTTCTTGCCGGTCGCGACCGAGCCGGTGAAGGTGCACGCGTCGATGCCCGCATCGATGAGGGCCGCGCCGACGGCGCCGCGTCCGTGGACCACATTGACGACCCCGTCGGGGAGCTCTGCCGCGAGGTGCGTTGCAAACCAGTTCGCCGCTCGCGGCGCGAACTCGCTCGGCTTGATGACCACCGCGTTGCCCGTGAGCAGCGCCGGGATGACCGGGCGGAAGAAGGTCGCGATGGGATAGTTCCACGGCGTGATGCAGCCGATGACACCGCGCGGGACGAGCTGGTGACTCGCCTTCTTGCCGGGGAAGCCCACGGGGTTGAGGAAGACCTTCTTCTCTGCCGTGCCCTTCTTGACCAGCTTCGCCCACTGATTGACGACGTCGAGGGGGCCGAGGGCTTCGCTGAAGAGTCCGTCGACCTCGAACTTGCCGATCTCCTGGGTGAGGATCGCCAGGATCGTGTCGCGGTCGACGAGCATGCGCTTCGCCGCGCGCTGGAGCGCCGCGGTGCGGCCGTCGACTCCGAGGGCGGCCCAGGCCGGCTGGGCGTCCCGGGCGCCGGCGACAGCCTTCTGGATGTCCTCGACGGTCGAGATGGACACGGGGGGGAGGGGGCGGCCGTCGACCGGAGAAACACCGGTCAGCATTTCGGGGCTCCCCGCTTCGGCCCCGGCTTTGGGGTTCGTCAACGCGGTCTGCATGGCGGCAGATGTGTAGTCCCGCGATCCACCCCAGGCAACTAGGCGAATTCTGGGTGCGAAGCGCGCTTCGCAGGGGCCCCGAGGGCCCATCGTGAACCAGGCGCCTCAGGTGGGCGGATTTGGCACACTACGTACCGGCCACCTGGCCGGTCTTTTTCCGGCCAATCGGCCGACTTTTGTTCCGAGGCGGCCTGGTACGGGCGCTGCAATGGCCCTAGCTGTGCCCCCCATGCCCACCGCTACTGCGAAAATCCCTTCGCATGAGAGATCTCAGTCGGCCCCCGTCGCGACCCGGCCGGCCGCTTGCGCGAGCAATTTTCGGGCGTATACCGGTGCCGCGACGAGGAATTGAAGCTGTGTTTGCGCCCCGAGAAGTCATGATGCCCGGCCACGGCCCCCTCACCCAGAGCGGGATGCCGAAGGTGGCGGGTATGGGACTCTATGCCGCCGCCCATTTGCGGGTGAAGGCTTGGGACAAGGCCCTCGCCAACGTCGAGCGCGCCCAGACCGAGCAGCTCCTGGCCCTCGTTCGTCACGCCCGAGACACCGAGTTCGGCCGGGCCCACGGCTTCCGGGAGATCCGCGACTACGACGACTATCGCCGCCGGGTGCCTGTTGGGGACTACGACTCTTTCTCTACATCCTTCGACCGTATGCGCCGGGGCGAGCGGAACATCGTCGTGCCCGAGTTCGTCGAACACTTCGGCAACTCCTCCGGGAGCACCAACCAGCACAAGATCAAGTACCTGCCCATCACCACTCGGCAGGTCGACTACCAGCGCGGCAATGGCGGCGACGCCCTCTCGCGTTATCTGGTCAAGAACGACGTCCGTGATTTCACCGACGGCTTCGTGATGAACCTCGTTCCGCCGCTGACCATGCGCCAGGAGGGGCCCATCAAGGTCACCTGCAATCCGGCCCTGATGGCGGCGAACCTGCCGGCGACCACCAAGGCGGTCTACCTGCCGGACCGTCCGACGATGTGCATGACGGACTACGACGCGAAGCTCGACCGCATCGCGGACCGTTACCTCGACTACGACATCCGTATGGTGACCGGCACGACGTGCTGGTTCTCCCTGCTCTTCGACAAGCTGCTCGCTGCGGCCCGGCGTCGCGGACGCACCGTCGAGACGGTGTCCGACTTGTGGCCCAACCTGAACGTCTTCTTCGGCGGCGGTGTCGCTGCGGCCCCCTACATGCCCGTGATTCGCGAGCGCATGGGGCGTGACGTCCAGCTCATCGATACCTACAACGCAACCGAGGGCGGCGTGTACGCCTCGACGGCCTTCGAAGCGGGCCTCGAGGGCATGATGATGATCCCCCACCGGGGCGTCTTCTTCGAGTTCGTTCCCATCGAGGAGCACGGCCAGCCCAACGCCAGCCGCGTACCCCTGTGGGAGGTCGAGACCGGCCAAAACTACGTCATCCTCATCACCAACGCCTCAGGCATGTACAGCTACGAGCTCGGTGATCTGGTGCGCTTCACCTCCACCGCGCCCCACGCCGTCGAGTTCGCCGGGCGTCTCGCCGGGTGCCTATCGACGACCCAAGAGCTCACCACCCACGTCGAGGTCCAAAACGCCTTCGACGCGGCCCTCAACGTGGCCCCGTCCACGGTCATCGACTACGGCGTCGGAGCCGACATCGGCATCGATGGCGAGGCCAAGAGCCGCTACGTGGTCTTCGCGGAGTTCAGCGGCGACCGCCGCCCCGAAAGCCCCGAGGCGTTCATCGACGCCTTTGACGATGGTCTCTGCGAGGAAAACCGGGTCTACCGGGAGCACCGGCAGAACGACACGGCGATCCTCGCCCCCGAGCTGGTC
>QMMC01000464.1 GCA_003647065.1 Deltaproteobacteria bacterium
CTCTGCGGGCCCATTCGCCCGAACGGTGCCCCCGCCGCGGGCGGCTGAGAGCCGTGCCCGGCGCCGGAGACGGACCCGGCTCCCCGCAGGCACCGCCGTGGTTCCGCGCGGGAGCCGCGACCAGCCGCCCTCGTCGTCGGCGATTTCGACGCGGCCTCGAAGCATGGTGATGGCGACCTCCGGGCCCATCCCCGCGTCGACGCCCACGTCCGCACCCGCATCGAGGGGACCCGTGTCGGGGGGGCCCGTGTCCGGCGGGCCGGCATCGATCTCGTCGATGATGATGTCCCCGAGCTCGACATCGAGGGCGAGCTCTTCGCCCACGCCGAGGTCGACGAAGTCGCCGTCAGCAGGCTCGATGCGCGCACCGCCCATCAGGACCTCGAACTCCACTCTGCCGTCGGCTGCGCTGATGCGCATCTCGCCGCCGCTGAGGAGCTGCGCCTCGCCGAAGGTGCCGGCGATGATGAGGCCACCTTGGCCGGCAGATACGCGGGCTTCACCCATCTCCACATTGACTCGCTCACGCTGTCCGTCATTGGGGGCCGCGGCGAGGAATCGAACGATCGTATCCGGGGCGAGCTCGAGGCCGCCGCCGCTGGTCAGGACAACGCGCGCCTCGGATCCTTCGGGAGCGGTGCGAACGGCATCCCCGATCGCGAAGGTCGTACCGACCTCCGCCCCCTCCCACTGGTTCTCGTTGCCAGCAAAGTCCCGGGTGACCGGTCCTTCGGCGTCGACCAATTCGGCGATCGATGCGCCACACCCGCAGCCGCCGTCACACGCCCCAAAGACTAGGAGGCCTATAGGGAAGAGCCACCAACCGGGGAGCCCATTCGTTCTGTTTGTCGGCTTGCGCACGTAGGGGATCGCGGTGGGGTTGGACCGGAATCCCCGGTGCGTCCCCAAACGCGACGAAACACTAACGTAATCAGCCCCCTAGTGGCCCAAAATCGGCGATTCATCCCGCCTTATTGCATCCATGCGTATCATCGAATATAGAAGGTGAGTGCCAGCCGTCCCGACTCTGAACGCCCCGCGCTGGGAGCTCTACAAGCTCCTGGGGGAGCCCGTGCGGCTGAGGCTCCTGGCCCTCGCGTCGGAGGAAGAGCTGGCGATAGGCGAGCTCGCCGAGCTCCTCGGGGAGCGACAGCCCAATGTTTCTCGGCATGTGGCGCCTCTCAAGCGGGCCACGCTCCTGACCGTTCGGAAGGAAGGGACCCGGGCCCTCGCGCGCCTGACCGAGGGTGTCAGTGACGATCCCGTCGTCGCCGACGCCCTCCGCGAGGGCCGTGCCCTCTGTGCCGCGGACGGCAGCCTTGGACGGGTCGGTGACGTGGTCCGTGCCCGGGAGGCCGCCGCCCGGGAATTCTTCGCCCGTCCGGGCCAGGCCGATGCCCGGACCCTGCCGAGCGAGCTGCCCGCGTACCTGAGCGCCTTGGCCCCGCTCATCGAGCACCGGAGCCTCGCCGTCGATGCGGGGACCGGCGACGGAAGCCTGCTCGATCTCCTCGCGCCGATCTTCGGGGAGGTCATCGGCGTCGACCGCGAGGCGGCCCAGCTCGCCCGGGCCCGGGCGCGCCTCGTCGACCGGGGCTATCAGAACGTCACCCTCTACGAAGGAGAGTTCGACGACGCGGAGCTCGTCTCCCTCGTCGATTCTCGGGGCGGCGCCGACGCGGTCTTCGCGGCGCGGGTGCTGCACCACGCGTCGCTTCCGGGTCGCGCCCTCGGCGCCCTCTCGCGCCTCGCCCGCCCCGGCGGCGCCGTCGTGGTCATCGACTACGCGGCTCACGAAGACGAGGCGCTTCGCGACAAGCAGGCCGATCAGTGGCTCGGCTTCGACGCCGACGAGCTGATGCGCTATGCCGGCGCCGCCGAGCTCGTGGACCCCCACGTCACCACAATTCCTGCGTCCCGCTGTGGGGACGGCCCCGATGGTCACCTCGATTGGCAGGTGCTCGTCGCCCGGCGTCCCGCGGACGCTCCAGAACGAAGTTGAAGCGAAACTAAGGAAAGAGAACGAATACGATGGAACAGCAGACTCAGAACACGACGGGCAGTGCCAAGACCGAGGGCAACTACAAGGTCGCCGACATGTCGCTCGCCGACTGGGGGCGCAAGGAGATCCGCATCGCCGAGCACGAGATGCCCGGCCTGATGGCCCTCCGCGAAGAGTTCAAGGGCAAGAACCCGCTCAAGGGTGCGCGCATCGCTGGCTGCCTGCACATGACCATTCAGACCGCGGTGCTGATCGAGACCCTCAAGGACCTCGGCGCCGAGCTCACCTGGACCAGCTGCAACATCTACAGCACCCAGGACCACGCGGCGGCGGCCATCGCCGCGACCGGCGTGCCCGTCTTCGCTTGGAAGGGCGAGACCGAAGAAGAGTACATGTGGTGCATCGAGCAGCAGCTCAAGGCCTTCGAGGGCGGCCAGGGACCGAACCTCATCCTCGACGACGGCGGTGACCTCACCATCCACGTGCACGAGAAGCACGCCCACCTCCTCGAGAACATCATGGGTGTCTCCGAAGAGACGACGACCGGTGTGCACCGGCTCTACGAGATGGCCAAGGAAGGCTCTCTCAAGATGGCCGCCATCAACGTCAATGACTCGGTCACCAAGAGTAAGTTCGACAACCTCTACGGCTGCCGCGAGTCTCTCCTCGACGGCGTGAAGCGCGCCACCGACGTGATGATCGCCGGCAAGGTCGCGGTCATCGCGGGCTACGGCGACGTGGGCAAGGGCTGTGCTCAGGCCATGCGTGGCCAGGGCGCCCGCGTGCTCATCACCGAGATCGACCCCATCTGCGCCCTCCAGGCGGCGATGGAAGGCTTCGAGGTCGTGACCATGGAGCAGGCCGCTCCCCAGGGCGACATCTTCGTCACCGCCACCGGCTGCGACGACGTCATCACCGGCGAGCACATGTCGGCCATGAAGAACGAGTCCATCGTCTGCAACATCGGTCACTTCGACTCCGAGATTCAGATGGCCTGGCTCCTCGACCCGGCGAACAAGGTCTCCGAAGAGAACATCAAGCCCCAGGTGGACCAGTTCATCTTCGCCGACGGCAAGCGCATCACCGTCCTGGCCCGCGGCCGCCTGGTGAACCTCGGCTGCGCGACGGGGCACCCGAGCTTCGTCATGAGCAACAGCTTCACCAACCAGGTCCTCGCCCAGCTCTCCCTCTTCACCGAGAAGGATCGCTACGAGGTTGGTCAGGTGTACGTCCTGCCGAAGGAGCTCGACGAGAAGGTCGCGCGGCTCCACCTCGCGAAGCTCGGCGTCCAGCTCACGGAGCTCACCGACAAGCAGGCCAAGGGCCTCGGCATCCCCCAGAACGGGCCCTTCAAGCCCGAGTTCTACCGCTACTGAGACCGAGCGCGTCTAGCGCTCGACCATCGACCAAGGGCGCCTCTTCGGGGGCGCCCTTCGTCGTGGTGCTCACCACCGCGCTTGGCGAGTCAGAAACTTCTCGATGGCGGGGAGCACGACCTCAGGGCGTTCGAGTAAGGAAAAGTGGCTCGACCGGATGAGGGCCACGCGCTTGGCGTGGGGCATGCGCCGGGCGATCTCCCGGGACTGGCGGGCCGGCGTGAGCATGTCGAAGGCGCCGCTGATCACCAGCGCCGGGGCGTCGATCTCCGGCAGCAGGTGATAGACCGAGTGCGCGTCGAGCTCCTGAAAGAGACGCATGAAGTTCTCGAAGCTCTCCCCGAGGACGTCCTCGCGGTACCGAGCGAGCATCGGCCGCAGCCCGAAGGCCCGGTGCCCAGCGGTCGGCAAGAACATCGCCGCCGTCGGTACTTCCGTCACCCGCGCGAAGGTCTCGAAGAATCGCGAGAGGCCTGGCCTCTTGCGCGCGAACTCGGCGAGGGCGTGCAGCCGCTTGGGCAGGGCGGGAACGGCGAAGAGCGGTTGCAGTCCGCTCGACATGGCGTGGCCGTAAGTGCCGTTCAAGAGGACCAGACCCGCGACCCGGTCACGGTGCGTCGCCGCGACGTCGAGGGAGACCTGGACCCCCATGCTCCAGCCGCAGAGGGTCACGCGGTCCTCGCCTTCGGCCTCGAGAATAGCCACAGCGTCTTCGACGTGGTGGGTCACGGCGAGGCGCCGGGGGACATCCGGGGTGTCCGACTCGAAGAGCCCCCGGTAGTCCCAGGTGATCAGCCGGTAATCCTCCCAGAAATGGTCGAGGAGGGGGCCCCAGGCGTAGAGGCGTCCGCCGAGGCCGTTGGCCAGGAGGATCGTCCGCTTGCCGCGCCCCAGGACGAAGTAGGCGATCCGGGTTCCGTCCTGGGAGACGCACTCGCGGCGCTCCCAGGTATCTCGCCAGGGGGCGTCCCGAAACCGGTCGGGGATCGGGGCGGCTTTGTCACTGGCCACTTCTCGGGCCTTCGTATCGACCATGGTGAAGTATACCTCTCCTCGATAATTCCGCCTCGGTCGCTCGTATTTCGTGACCATGGGCGGTAGCCGTGGTCACAATCCCGACCATGGGATTACTGGAAGGTGAATCGGGGCTGCTCCTCGTCCGCGAGGTTCTCGAATCGGCCATCGAATCGACGACCGCCTCGGCGGTGCTCTTCGACGCCCTCGAAGTCGACCCGAGTGAGCATCTTCCCCGGTCGGTCGATGAGCTCTTCGCGTTTGTCCGTGGGCCCCTGCGACTCGTCGTCGGCAGGCGTATGAAGGACGGTGATCCGGACCAGGTCATCGCCGACATCGAGGCCGCCATTCAGAGCACCCTCGAAGGCCGGCCGCCGCGCAGCCTCGCCGGTGGTGCGACCTTGGAGATCCACGTGGGTACCGGCCCGGTCCGGGTCCTCGTGCTCTCGAAGAGCTCTGGCGTTGCGATACGCCTCCGGGCGTCCCTCGGCGGATTGCAGATCAACGTGGCGAACGCCGCCACCCCCGAGGAGGCCGCCGAGGTGGCGGGTGCCCTCGACCCCGAGGTGGTCGTCATCGACGCTCTCGCGCCCGTAGGCGGCGTCGACGAGATCCTCGACTACGTGCAGACCCTGCCGGCCACTACGACCACCCTGCTCTGGGGCGAAGAGCAACCCATCGGGCGACAGATCGAACTGCGGGCTGTCGAACGTCGAGTCAATCTCACGACGGTCGAGCGCGCAGAAGGGGTCGATCCGGTCCTCGACGTGATCCGCTCCCGTCACCGCTGAGGCGGCGCAGCCCAGAACCGCCGCGCGCTCGTGATAGGGTCGCTTCGATGCCGCGTGGCCTGACACTCGTCCTCCTCATGACCCTGGCGGTCCTCGTCGGTGCATGCGCGGCGCCGGCCCCGCGCATCGCGTATACGCCTTCGGGCATGGCCGGGAACGCGGTCTTCTTCGTCGAAGAGCGCGTCGATGGTGACCGAGAGTACGTCGTGCTCTGCCACTCCAACCGCACGCCGCCGTGCGCTCGCGTCGCCCCCACCACCATTCGCAGTCGGGAAGAGCTCGATGCCTGGGTCGAGACCCAGGAGGCATACCAGCGACGACAGCGACCTGCGCCGCGCCCCCGGGTGATCCGACAGCCGACTTCCCCTCCCACCATCTCGCCCGACTCCAGCCCCGAAGCCGCGGATTGGGCCAACGCCCCGGCGGTTGTCGGTGCGCCTCGGGCTCCCGGGGAAGAAGCACCCACCGCCGCCGTTCCCGGCGCTGGCACAGTCAACCTCATCACCCCGGGAGGGTGGGCCAACGTCTACGACGACGAGGGCCATTTCCTCGGGCAGACGCCGATCCAGCTTCAGCTCCGCGAGGGAACTCAAAGCCTCTCCCTTCGTCCCTTTGGCCAACCGCCGGGTGATCCCGACCCGATCCAGATCGAGGTTCGAGCTGGCGAAACGGTGAGCATCGTCCGGCGCCTCGAAGAGCCTCCGGGGAGTTAGGCCGTGTCGCGTTTGCGAACCGCCGTCCACGTCGCGGTGTTGTTGTTCAAAGGGCTCTTCACGGCCGCGGTCATCGCGATCCCGATCGCCGGCGTCTGGGCGGCTTCGTCCCTCGCGGTGTACCAAAACGGTCCGGTCTGGCTCGCGGTGGTCTCGGGGGCGCTCCTCTTCCCGGGCCTTCCTCTCGTCTGGGAGGGCGTCGCGGTGTTTCGGCGTCGCCGCAAGGAAGAGCCACCGGACCACATCCTGACCTTCTGGGACCGCTTGATCCTGCGCACCTTCCTGGTGAATGCGTTCTTCGTCACCGCGTTCCTCGTGCTCTTCCCCAAGCCGGTCTTCGCCGCCCTCACGACTCGCGGCGATTGGATGTTTGAAGAGGCACCGAGTCTGCAGGCGGTCGGCGATGCGCTCCTCGGCACCGCCGACCGCCTCTCGTGGCTCTGGGAGCTGTCCCACGAAAACCCCTACGACGACTTCGACGAAGACGCGGACATCCTGCCCGGCGACCTCGGAACGGGAACGGGAACGGGAGCGGGAACGGGAACGGAATCGGGAACGGGAACGGGTAGGGAAGCGGGAGCGGTAGCGGGTACGGGAACCGCGACGGGACCGGCAACGCGAACCCGACCCGGGACGGGAAC
>QMMC01000465.1 GCA_003647065.1 Deltaproteobacteria bacterium
GCCCTTGGGAAAACCAACGATGTACACGTCTATTCCGCTCTCGGAGGTCCCTACGGGACTCCTCCCGATCATTGATCAGGTGGCCCGATAACAGCTTCGGCGCTCCGACGCCACGGGGGCGGCCCTCGCGGCCCAGGTCGCCCGCTTGAGCGCGCTCTATACCCGGACCCGGGACGACATCGGGGGCGATGACGCCTCGAGCGCGCTGCTCGCAGCGAGGCTTCGGTTTTTTCTTCCCCGGGACCTGCCCAAGATCATGCTCCCCCTCGGAGAGCTGCTCGCCCAGGGGGCCCTAGGCAAGACCCGACGCCCGCGAGTCCTCGACCTCGGCGCGGGGCTCGGCGCGACCTGCCTCGGCGCTGCCCGCTTCGGGGCAATCACGGGCGCCTGGGACAGCCTCGACGTCGTCGCCGTCGACCCCTTCGAGCCCGGCCTGCGCCTGCTCTCGGCCCTTGCAGCCCGGGCCGAGGAGGGGGGCCTGGTTCCGACCCGGGTGAGCCCGGTGGCCCTCGACATGGGCCGGCGTCTCCCGGCGGGCCCCTTCGACCTCATCTTCTTCGGCCTATCCCTCAACGAGTGGAGCCGAAACAAGAGCGCCGCCGAAGCCGCCGACCTGGTCGAACGCGCGGCTGGGCGCCTCACCGACGACGGAGCCATCATCATCCTCGAGCCCGCGCTGAAACGAGAAGCGCGCTTTCTCCAAGAGACCCGGGATGAACTCGCGAAGAGAGGGCGCCTCGCCGTCTTCGCCCCCTGCCGGAGCGCGGCCCCGTGCCCGATGCTGCCTTCGGAGCGAGATTGGTGCCACACGGCGGTGCACGGAGAACTGGCGACGCCCCTCGCCGAGATCGCCCGCGCCGCCGGGCTCCGGCGTTCGCGCCTGACCTTCTCGTACCTGACGCTGACGCGCCGGCAGACGAATCCCAAGACTGATGGGGCGCCTTCGTGGCCCGAGGGTTCGTTCCGGTTGGTCAGCGACCCGCGCCCGTCGAAGGGCAAGCTCGAACTCTTCGTCTGCGGAGGGGGCGAGCTCGTCCGACTCATGCGCCTCAAGCGCCAACAAAGCCCCGACAACGCGGGCATCGACGAGGCGCGCCGGGGAGACCTGCTCACGGTCAGGGGGCCCCTGGTCCCGGACCGTGGACGCCTACGAATCGGCCCCGAACACACCATCCAGCTTGAAGCACCCGGCGATGGGGGCGACCCTAGGCCATCCCCCAACACAGAATGACACACAAAGACCCAACGTGGCACAGCGGCAAATGTCACCATGGTGGTAATCACTTAGAAATCTCGTTGGCCTACCCGTTGCGTAGGCCCATGGCGTCCCAAGGAGCGACCCATGATGACGATGATTCGACCGCTGACCGCTGTTCTTTCCCTCGGTGCCGCCCTCGCTGCGATGACCTTGGCAGCCCCGAACCGGGCCGAGGCCTGCGGGGGATGTTTCGCCCCCAACGACTCGGTGACGGTGGTGACCGCCCATCGCATGGCGGTCTCCGTTTCGTCGACCCAGACCACGCTCTGGGATCAGATCGAATACGCCGGCGACCCCGAAGACTTCGTCTGGGTCCTGCCCATCCAGGGTGAGATGTTGGTCGAACTCGCGGACAACGCCTTCTTCGAGGCCCTCGAGCAAGCGACGACGGTGAATCTCCAGGGGAGCTTCGCGCCGTACCAGAACTTCTGCCCCGACCCCTGCGGGGGATTCGCGAGCGGCAGCGCGGATTCAGGAACCGCCTCCGACGCCGGCGTGACCGTGTACGGCGAGGCAGTCGTCGGGCCCTACGAGACGGTCACCATCGGCTCGGAAGATCCAAACGCCCTCGTCACCTGGCTTCAAGGCAACGACTACGCGGTCCCCGACTCCATCCTCCCGACCATCGCCCACTACGTCGACCAAGGCTTGAACTTCGCCGTGCTGCGTCTCTCGCCAACCTCCGGCGTGAGCCAAATGCAGCCCGTCCGCATCACCACATCGGGCCTGATGCCGGTCTTCCCGCTGCGCATGGTCGCTGCCGGGGTGACCGACAAGGTCGGCCTCGACCTCTTCATCATCGGCGAAGGGCGCTATGGCGCGGCCAACTTCAACGTCGTCGAGATTGACCAGAACGAGCTTGTCTACGACTGGAATACCGGCAGCTTCAACTACCTCGAGGTCTTCGACGAGACACTGACGGCCGCCGGAGGCCGCGCCTGGGTCGCGGAGTACGCTCAGCCGCAGTCTTCATGGCAAAACGTGCAGTACTACGAGAGCTACTCCGACGGCTCGGAGCGCCACAGCGCGATGGCCGACTACGACATCGCCGTCCAAGGCCTGTCGGCGCCCTACCTCACGCGCCTGCGAACCGACCTCCTCGCCGAATACCTCGACGCGGACCTCATCCTGAGCGCCAGCACCGAGGGCGACATCAGCAACTTCATCTCGGTTTCGCGGGAGGTAAATCGCCCGCCGCCCCTCGGATGCTCCGACGTTTGCACCAACCCCGTCCCCGTCGATGCCGGGGCGCCCACTACCGTCGGCCGGTTGCGGTCACCTGGGGCTCCCGAATCCCGTACGACGGGCTCCCGCTCCGGCCTCTGCGCCGTGTCTTCCCCGGGGGCAACGGCCGCATCGGGCGGGGACTCCGAGTCGGGTCCGCTCTTCCTGGGCGCGGTCTTCGCCCTGGCCGGCTTCATCAGCATCTCTCGGCGCCAGAGGCGTAGCTGAGGCCTTCCACCAAACACTTCGCGCGATGACGCCCCGGCCCAGCAGCCGGGGCGTCGCCAATTAGAGCGGATCCGCACGTGCGAACCCACACGGCCTGAGTTAAGGTCCGCTCACCCGTGGTGAACCTCTTCGACCGCTCCTTCGTCTTTGTCGTTGGCAAAGGTGGCGTCGGCAAAACGACGGTCAGCACTGCCCTGGCCTTGAGCGCCGCGCGCCGAGGCAAGCGTGTGCTGGTCGCCATGTGCAACGCCAAGGAGCGCCTCAGCCATCTCCTCGAGGTCGAGCCCATCGGCCCCCACAACTGCGAGGTCATGCCCGGCATCGACGCCGTCAACATGGTGCCGAAGTATGCTCTCGAGGAGTACGGCTTGATGGTCCTGAAGGTGCGGACCGTCTATAAAGCGATCTTCGAAAATCGTTTCGTCGCCGCCTTTCTCCGCGGGACCCCGGGCCTCGAAGCGTGGTCGATGCTCGGCAAGGCCTACTATCACACCAAAGAAGAGGACGAGTTCGGGGCCAAGCGCTACGACCTCGTCATCCTCGATGCGCCGGCGACGGGCCACGGTCTCGAGATGCTCCGGGTTCCCCAGGTCATCACCGACATCGCTCCCCCGGGCCTTCTGCGCAACGAGGCGGAGCAAGCCCTCGAGCTCTTCCGCGACCCGGCCCGGGGCGGCGTCGTCCTGGTCACGCTCCCCGAGGACATGCCCGTCAACGAGACCCTCGAGCTCCATCACGCCCTCGGCACGGAGCTGGCGATGCCCGTCACCCAGCTCGTCATCAACAGCGTCTACCCCGCGCTCTTCGATCAGATGCAGTGCGAGGCCTGCCTGTCGGTCGCCGACGCCCTCCCCGCGGGCTCGCCGCTGACGAGCCTCGTCGCCGCCAGCCGCGCCAGAGCCCTCCGCGAGCGCATGCAGGCGACCGCCATTCGCCGCCTCGCGGCCGAGCTCCCGATACCCACGACCACCCTCCCCCACCTCTTCATGCCGGACTTCCGCCGAAGCGCCGTCGAGTCCCTCTCCCATCTCTTCGGTTAAACGACCTACGTACGGAAGCCTCGACCGCTTTCCTTGGCCCCAAACGTATTTTGGGAAACAATCACGGGTCGATGCCCCCCACTGGGATGAGCAGTAGCGTGGACGAAGAACTGACCGTCCTGATGGTCGGCAGCGGGGAGCCCCTCACCGAGGCCCTCGTCGACGCGATGGAGCGCCATGGACTGGCGGTCGAAGCGGTCGCCTCGGTCGGGTCGACCCAAGCGGCTATCGCCGTGGCACCGGACCTAATCCTCCTCGTCGGTGACGCCACCGGCGGAGGTGGCACGGACATCTTGGGCAAGCTCTCGGCGAGCACCCTCGCGGCGGTGATCCCCGTGGTCCTCCTGGCCGACGACGAGACCCTCGCCGACCGGCTCCAGGCGTTTCGCTTCGGAGCCGCAGCGGTCGTGCCGCGGAGCGCGAGCGCCGACGCCATCGCCGTCCGGATCGAGGAACTGGCCCACGAGATTCCCGAACGCAGCTCGGAGATCGTCGGAGAGCTCGGGGAAGCGACCCTCGAGGAGTTCGCGTCGATGCTCACCCGCGAGCTACGGAACGGGATCATCTCAGTCAAAGGCGACTCGTCCGAAGACACGGTTCGGATCGTCCTGGGTGAGGGACGGCAGCTCGCCGAAGTCGTCGAGTCCTTCGTCGCCCGGGTGAGGCCCCTCGTCCACCGAGCCGAGGTCGTGCACTACGAATTTCAGGAGCACGCATCTGGCACCCTCTCGCTCCTCGGCCCCGAGCTCGACATCGATGGCACGTCGGACGAGAGCATCGAGGGCCTCAGGATCCTCCTCGCCGACGATGACGTCGCCCGAGCCGATGGGGTCGCCCAGGAGCTGCGCGCGCGCGGCGCCACGGTCGTCATGACCGACCTCGCGGGCACGCGCCTCCAGCGCGCCCGGACCCTCGACCCCTCGGTCCTGGTTATCGACGACAAAGCCCTCACCGGCGGGGGCTACGGCCTCGCCCAGCGCATGCGCGACGACGTGCGGCTCCGCTGGGCGTACCTGCTCGTCGTCTCCTGGGACGAAATTTGGTCCGCTGAAAACCGGGGACCGGTAGTCGAATCCCTCGTATCGCGCCTCGGCCGCCTCGGGGCCGCGGAGGGAGCGCTCCGGGAGAAGGCCTCCGCCGGGGAGCCCTTCGACGCGCGCCTCGAAGTGATCGGCGCGGCGAGACTCCTACGCACCCTGATCGCCTCGAAGCACGGCCTCCGAGTCAGCGTGCACAACCGCCGCGGCCTGGTTCAGATAGACCTCTCCGAGGGTTTGGTCGCCGGGGCCTTCTTTCAGCCAAAGGCGGCCCCGAAACCAGAACCACGTTCAGAGTCAGGCTCGGACCCAGAAGCGAAGCCCAAGACGGTCAAGCTCGAGGGGCCGGTCGCCCTGACCGCCCTCCTGGCGATGGCCTCGGGGCGCGTCCGGGTGGAGCCGGTCGAGTCACCGGCGACGACCAACATCATGGCGACCCTCGACGTGGCCCTCGACCAGGCCGACGGAGAAGCGACGCCGTTCCGGCCCTCCGAAGCTCCGCGGAGAAACTCCGCCAGCCCTGACGATCTGAAACTCGTCGGGTCCACCCGAATGACGCCGGTCGACCCGCAGCGCCGCGACCAGACCCTCGCAGGGCTCGCCACGCCGCCCGTCCCAGCGGAGGCGATGACCACCGAGGTCCCGGTACCCGAGGTTCCCCAAGCGTCGCCGACGCCCAAGGCGCCGCCGGTGCCCAAGGCGCCGCCGGTGCCCAAGGCGCCGCCGATGCCGCCCCGACCGACGTCCACGGCGGCCCAGCAGTTCCGCCCCGCAGCTCCCGGAAGCGCCGCGGCGGCGAAGCCCGGGCCCGCCGAGCCCAAGAAATCTGCAGAGCCTGCCAAGGCTGTGGACCCCGAAAAGCTGCGCATCCCGAAGAAGAGACGGCGCCAACCGACACTCGTCGGAATGCCGATGCCCAAGGGTGGCAACGGGGCCAAGACCAAGCAGGTCGCCCTACCGACACTCGCATCGGAAGAGACCACCCGCGTCGCCCCGGCGCTCGATGAGGGCAAGACCGATCAGGTCGATCTCCCGGCAGAGCTGCCCGCGGAGGCAACGGTCGAGGTCCAGATGCCCCCAGCGCGGGGAGAAGCGCCGAGCGAGCCCCCCGAGGCCCGGTCCCAGATGTCGGCCGTGGCGACTCCCGGATTCAGGCCACCGGCCCGTGAGCCCCTGAGTGCCTCGGACACGGCGGTCACGGCGCCCACGCCCTCCGGACCGACTCCCGCGATCGCCGAAGCTGCGCCCCCCGCAATCGCCCCGCCGACACCTTCCGCGATCGCCAAGCCCGCCCCCGCGGCTCTGGCCCCGGCCCCGGCGATCGCCGAGCCCGCCCCCGTCTCTACCACCCCGGCCTTCCCCGCGCCGGCGGTCGAATCACCGCCGGAGCCGGACCCGGGGATGAACGTGGACGTGAGCTTCCCGACGCCGGTCGCAATCGAGGCACCGATCGTCGTGCCCGACGCCTTTGATGTCGCTCCCCTCACAGCGACGTCGACCGAGGTCGTCGCTCGACCAAAACGCCGCCGGACCGGGCTCTTCCTGGCCATCGGAGCGGCCGGCACAGTCCTGATCGGTGCCGCCCTCGCAGCCTGGGTCATCACCTCGCGCCCAGCCACCCCAGAACGAGTCACAACCCTCGATTCCACGGGAACGGGAACGGGAACGGGAACGGGAACGGGAACGGGAACGGGAACGGGAACGGGAACGGGAACGGGAACGGGAACGGC
>QMMC01000466.1 GCA_003647065.1 Deltaproteobacteria bacterium
AACAACACTTGTACGGTTCTGTGAGAGGGGCCCCGGGCAACCGGGGCCCCTACTCGAGGATTGACTACCGGATCTGGCCTCGCCTTCTGCGCTGCCAGCTCACCGACGAAAGGTCGGCTCCGCGGGCTGCTCGAAGCCGAGACCACCTCGCTTGGGTCTCACACTCCATGCAACGCCGTTTCCCAACGGCACTAACGAACGACCATCACGCCGGCGCGGATGCGGTTTTCGCTCGCCGAGGGGCCGTCGGTGATCGTCATCCGCGTATCGCCGGCGTAGAGGCCGATGAAGATGCTGTAGTTGCCCGGCCGGTAGTTACCCGGAACCGTGAGCTCCTGGCGGTCGATCACGATGTCCCCTTCGTCCCAGAGGCGCACCGGGTAGCGGTCTTCGACGGGTTCGTGGTCTCCGTGGACGCGGTTGCCGTTGCCGTCGATGTGCACGAACATCTTCCAGCTCCCCGGCGACGGAGCGAGGCACTTCCAGTACCAGGTGATCACGAAGTCTTCGCCGGAGCCCACGTAGCCGTCGTGGGGGATCTCGAGGTCGTAGCCGAGGAGGACGATCTTGTTGTCGAGGGTGGCGTTGACCGGGAACTCCGGCGTCGGCTCCTGGTTCGTGACGAACTCCGCGATGAAGTTCTGATCCTCGACGCCTTCGATTGGTTGGTTCGTCGCGAGGACCACCCGGGCGCTCCGGGCGTCGGCGATGAAGAGGTGGCGGTCCTCCTGGCGGCGATAGGCACGGTCGATGGCGGCGAGCTCGTCGGCGGGGAAGGCGGCCCAGCGTCGCTCGTCGCCCCCGAGGAACTCGAGGAGCTCGGCCTGGTTCTGGATTTCCCGGACCTGCCCGTCGGCGTAGTACGCCGCAGCTCGACCGCCGACCCGGTATTCGCCGAGGACCTCGCCCTCGGCCGCGTGGCTATTGAAGGTGTCGTAGACCTCGCGGGGGGAGAAGTGCGCCGAGAGGGCCGGCAGGTAGCCCTGGGCGGCGTAACCGCCGACGATGACCCCGGCGACCAGGAGCGGGATGAAGCGGTGACGACCGATGCGCGGGGCCGCGGCCCAGGCGGCCTGCGCTCCGGCGATGAGAATCGGCACGGCGACTACGACCAGGCCCAGGCGCTTGCTCCATTTGGCCACGATGACCGTGAGGCCGAGGGAGTCGCCGAAGGCAAAGACGACGACGGTCCAGATGGGGAAGACCGCGACGAGGATGCCCCCGGCGATCATCCAGAGGCGGACGGCCGGGTTGCCTTCGCGCCAGCGGCTGACGGCGTATCGGTAGGGTGCCTTGAGGTCGAGCTTGCGCTTTTCGACCGGCGCCGAGAGGAAACCGAGGACCACCGCGGCCCCGAAGAGCCCGAGGACGACGGCCCAGTACCGCCGGGGGTTGAAGACCTCGGGGACGGTCAGTTCGTCGACCGCGAGGCCGGCGACGGGACCCCCGGGGTAGAGGCTGAAGTCACGGATGATGAGCCCGGTGAAGAGCGCCCCGACGACCGCGGCGACCGGGAAGGTGGCTTTGGTCCCTTCGATGTCGCGGAGCAGAACGGCGACCGCCGCAGCGAGGGCCACGACGGGCACGAAGGTGCCGGGCCCGTAGCGGGCCTCGAAGAGGGTCAGGGCGCCGTAGCCGATGGCGGCCCAGAGCAGAAGCGACAAGCGAAACGCGGCCTTCATGCGTTGAGGTGCTTCGTCTTGATCTGGCGAGACCAGGACGTCTTCGGCATCCGCATCGCCGTGGGCTGCCGCGCCGTCCCTGCCTCCGAGCATCAGCCAGCCGATGGCGAGGGGGAGAATGGTGCTCCAAGGCGCAAATCCGTGAAAGATGGTCTCGATGGCGGCGTCGAAGGTGGGCGGATCGCCGCCCCGGGGTTTGCCCCCGAGCCACGACGAATAGCCCGCGACGTCGGCGACGACCGCGTTGGCGACGACCGCTGCGAGGGCGAGGGCTGAGACCACGACAGCCCAGGCCGCGATGGTCTGCACCCGGTCATCCCCATCGGGCTTTTTCAACGTGCCGGTGTAGACGGCGGCGAGGGCGACGGCCCCGAGGGGCGCGAGGGCACCGAGGAGGGCGCCGCGGGTGGCGGTGCCGACGACGACCCCGGCGAGGGCGAGGAGCAGCCACAAGACGGTATTGCGGGTGCGGGCCTTTTCGTCTGCTTCGGGAGCGGCGGGCCGGTAGATGGCCGAAAGCGCACCGAGGGCGATCATCCCGTGGGCGGCGAAGGCTGGCGCGTCGCCGAGCATCTGTCGGCTGTTGAAGAGGAAGAGGGGGCTGGTGCCCGCGATCACGGCGGCGTATACGCCCGCGCGTCGGCCCGCGAAGCGGCGGACCAAGAGGAAGGCCAATGCCACGGCCACGAGGCCCGCGGCGGCGACGCCGAGGCGCCCGGCCCACTCGTTCACCCCGAAGACCGCGAATCCGGCGGCGACGAACCACCGCATGAAGGCGGGGCGGGTGAGCTCGCCGACCTCACCGCTGAGCAGATGCCGCGCTTCGTCCGCGGTGTTCAGCTCCCAGGGGTCCCAAATGCCGAAGCTGTGCAGCCCAAAGAAGAGCAGCCCCGCCACGGCGACGAAGGCCATGGCGGCCCAGACCCGTTCTTGCCTCTGATTCAGCTCCATAGGACCAAGCGCTGCCGCCCGTTTAGCGTGGAATCGTGGCCTAGTCCATGGGCTCTTCGGGGGATTCTTCGTCGCCCCCTGCGGGCGCCGGGGGGGCGGCGGCGGGGGCCGAAGCGCCTACTTCGATGCGGGCGAGTTCCCGACCGAGGCGTCGAGCGTGGGTCCGGAAGCGAGGCAGGTGCCCCCGGGGCATCATCCGGCCGGGTCCGTTGATCTCTTCGAGGGGATCGACGAAGCGGCCGTTGCGCTTGAGGCCGAAGTGCAGGTGAGGGCCCGTCGACCGGCCCGTCGAACCCACGTAGCCGATGAGCTGGCGCTGGTCGACCTCGTCGCCCCGGGACAGCCCCCGGGCGAAGCGGCTGAGGTGGGCATAGAACGATTCGTAGCCGTTGGCGTGGCGGAGGGCGACGAGGTTGCCGTTGGCGCCCCGCTCGCCGGCGAAGGTGACCGTCCCGTCGGCGGTGGCCCACACCGGGGCCCCGGTGCCGGCGGCGTAGTCCACCCCGTTGTGGGGGTGCACGCGGCGCAGGATGGGATGCATGCGTTGCAGGTCGAAGCGCGAGCTGATGCGGTCGTACTGGAGTGGGGTTCTGAGCCACCCCCCGCGCATCGCGCGGCCGTCTTCTTCGTAAAACTCCCCGTCGTCGTCGTTGCTCGTCGAAAACCAGAAAGCCCGGAGATCTCCGGTCCGCTGACCGATGTATTCCACCGCGTGCACGCGCCCCCAGCCGTGGAACTCCCCGGAAATACGCTCTTCCTCGGCGATGATGCGGAACGTATCCCCGGCTCTGGGGTGGGTATTGAAGTTCACCTTGCCCTCGAAGGCTTCCATGAAGCGACCGACCAGCGCCCGGCCGAGGCCGACCCCCTCGAAGGCGGCGCCGAGGGAGGTCTGGACCGAGCCTCCGCGGGTGATGCGCCGGGTCTCGATGGGGATCTCGACCTTCTCTCCCCGAAGCTCCCCGCGGCGATTTCGCGTCACCTGGTAGTACTCGATGGAGCTCCCCCGGTACTCGAAGAGCAGGATGTTGCGGTCCGTGTCCCGTTCGAAGATGAGGCGGTCCGTCGCGCGACAGCGACGAAAGTCCATCACGTCCTCGAGGGCGTCTTCGAGCTCTTCGTATTCCTCGGCGGAGGCTCCGGCGGCGGTGAGGGCGGCGCGGAAACCCCGTCCGTTACCGAAGGCCGCCTCGGTCCGCGTGACGGCACCGAGGACCGTGGGCTCGTGGGCGGCGACGGGTCCGGATGGCGCAGTCGGAGCGGTCGTCGCGGCCGCGGTCGTCGCGGCTTCATTCTCCGAAGTGCCGTCGCCGGAATCGTCGAGGTTTGGGGGGGCGGATCCGTCGGCTGGGGAGCCGACCGTAGTCGGTTCCTGTACTTCGTCGCCTCCGTCTCCGTCTCCGAAGTCGACCACCATGAAAACAGCCACTGCGGCCGAGACGATCCCGACCCCGGCGGCGAGCAGCGCGAGTTGCTTCGTACGCGCGTCCCGGCGCTGGTTGCGCAGAAGCGGTATGTCCACCGACGGCAGCGGTCGGCTGAGCGGATCTTCCTCCGCGGGCGTCTCCTCGACCGACATCGGGCGGAGGGATATCAGCGCTCTCCCGGTGGCGCAATGCGAAGCGGGGGCTCGGGACCCCTTAAGTAAGAAGGCGCCGCGTAGGCGGGCCGAGGCGAAAGCGCGCCGGAGGCGTGCGAAGCCGACCGGCCGACCGTAGCGGCGCCGGGAGTGCTTTCCTGCCCGATTATCTGTCGATCAGCCCTTTCCGAAGCATCACCAGAGCGTTTAGGCTGCCCCCCACCCACCGGAGAAATCATGGCTTTTCACCGCATCATGCTCGCGCTCTTCGCCCTCACCGCTCTTTCCCTCGTCGCCTGCGGCGGCGGCACGGCCGACGGGGCCAGCTCCCAAGAAGAAGCCGGCGGGGATGAAACCGCCGGGGACGAGGCCGTCGAAAGCACCGAAGCTGCCGGAGAGGCCGCCCCCGCCGTCGCCCCCCTCGGGCCCGACGCGCCCGAAGCTGCCCATGACGCCGAGTACGCGCGTAGCGAGATCCACCGCATGGAGGTCGAACTCCAGGCTCACCTCGAGGCTGACGAGGTCGACTGCGAAGACGCCACCGAGGCACGCGAAGGCATCTGCGAAGTCGCGACGCGCATCTGCGCCATGGACCAGTCCGATGCCGACATCGCCGCCCGCTGCGAAGCCGCCAACGTCGACTGCGAAGAAGCCCGCGAAACCGTCGGCCCCCACTGCCCCGAGTGACCTGACTCGGGGGACGCACTGGTAGGCGTCGAGCGCCCCCACAGGCGTCGGCCGTAAGGCAATTAAGCAACCACGCGTCCCCAAGACCTACGGCTGAATCGCCCTACGCGTCGAACATTCCGATTGCCCACCGGAGCGTATCGCGATCGATGTTGTGCCCCGTGTGCACGATGACGACGCGCTTGTCGGCGAGGTCGCGGTGGATCTTCCACGCGGCGGCGAAGGCCGCGGCGGCCGCGCCCTCGCAGAGGTTGTGGGTTGTTTCCATGCACATGCGCACGGCCTTCTTGATCTCGTCCTCGCTGACCAGGACCACCCGGTCCACTTGGTCTTTGACGATGGAGAAGGGCGCCTCGAAGGCGAAGCGGGTCGCGAGGCCGTCGGCGAAAGTGTCGGCGGCGTCGATTTGCTCGAGCTTGCCGCTCTCGAGGGACAGGGCGAGGGCGTTGGCCCGCTCGGACTGAACGGCGATGATCTCGACGTCGGGGCGCATGGTTCGCAGCGCCACGACGGTGCCGGCGAGGCCGCTGCCGCCCCCGACGGGCACGATGACCGTGTCCACGTCCGGAAGTTCTTCGGCGATCTCCATCGCGTAGGTGCCCACCCCGGCGATGAGCAGGGGCTCATTCGCGACGTGCACGTAGTAGAGGGACTCGTTGTCCGCCCGGGCCTTGGCCTCGGCACGGGCCTCGTCGAAGTCTCGGCCATGGACCACCACTTCGGCCCCGAGGGCCTCCATGACAGCGTTCTTTTCGGGGTTGTTGCCCTTGGGAACGTAGATCACTGCCCGGGAACCGAAGGCCCGGGCCGCCCAGGCCATCGAAAGCCCGTGATTGCCCCGGGTCGCCGTGACGGTGCCCCGGCGCCGCTGCGCGTCGGTCAAGTTGGCGAAGAGGTTGACCCCCCCGCGAACCTTGAACGCCCCGATGGGCAGGTGGTTCTCGTGTTTGACGTAGGCATCGAAGCCCATCCGCGCGCTCAAGAGCGAGTAGCGGTAGAGGGGGGTTCGGTTCAGGTAGCGGTGGACGATGGGCCACGCGCGCAAAATATCTCGATAGGTGACGGCAGGTTTCACGGGAGAGCGATGGTAGCCCCGTAGCCGCTGCTTGACACCTGAAAGAGCCGGCGTTATCCCTCGCATCCCCGATTTTTGGGGAAAGCAATGATACAGGCACGTAGCTCAGTGGGAGAGCACTACCTTGACACGGTAGGGGTCGGCGGTTCAATCCCGCCCGTGCCTACCAACGCCCCGAGTGAGGGGCGTTGGAGCTTGCGGTTACTCGGTCGTTCGCGGCGCCGCTCTTCGCTATGAGCGCCTCGCACGAACAAACCGTAGGGCAGGCCCTCGAGGCCGCCGGCAAGCTCCGCCCCGATGTCGTCGCCGGCCGGGTCGATGGCGTCGTCCTCGACCTGCTCACGGCAGTCCCCGTCGGGGCCGTAAAGGTCGAAGCCATCGCCTCCGACCACGCGGATGCCCTCGCCGTCATCCGTCACTCGTCGAGCCACATCATGGCCGACGCGGTCCAGCGCCTCTTCCCAGGCACCAAGGTCGCCTTTGGCCCTGCCACCGAAAACGGCTTCTATTACGACTACGCCCGCCCGAGCGGGAAGTTCGA
>QMMC01000467.1 GCA_003647065.1 Deltaproteobacteria bacterium
AGAAGATGGTCAAGGCGTTCGGCTTCGCGATGCCCGGGGAGGTTCGTGCCTTCGGGGGCACCGACCTCGAGGCTGCGGAGAGCTGGATCACCGAGGCCCCGCACGCGGCGCACCTCTCATTCGAACTGCGCGAGGACGACGGGGTGTTGATCCTCGAGCCAAAGGGTTCTCTCGAAGCGACCGACTTCGAGCGCCTCAGCGCCGAAGTCGACCCCTACATCAAAAAGGCCGGCAGCCTCGCCGGGATGATGGTCGTCGCCGAACACTTCCCCGGATGGGACGACTTCGCCGCGCTGACATCGCACGTCGGCTTCGTGCGCGAGCACCACAAATCGATCCACCGCGTCGCCCTGGTCACGGCGGACCGCCTGGTCTCTGCGCTCCCGCGCTTCGCGTCGCGCTTCGTCTCCGCGGAGATTCGGGTCTTCCCGATGAGCACCCGGGACGACGCCCTCAGGTGGGTGGCCGCGGGATAGGCGCGGTCGAGCGGGCCGCGACCGAGGGCATTTTCGCTACATCCCTCATCCAGCCGGGTCTGGGATGAGCCCGCGGGCTTGTCGCTGAGGGAGGCGGAGATTCAGGGCGCAGTGGGAAGGAACTCGAATGCGCCCAGATCATAGCCGCCCCCCCGCGGTCTGCTGAGGCCGTCGAAATCGCGCATCACGCCCGCGTCCACTCCGCTGTCAATCGCGACACTGCCATCTCCGATGTGGAAGTCGCCGCCCGCCCGATCGGTGAACCGTGGATCACCAACCAGCGCCGCGGTTTCGGCCGCGGGCACCTCGGCGCCCCCATAGTAGCCGTTGTGATCGAGGGTGATTCCGCCAGCACCGAAAGCGCGGCCGAGGTAGTCGCCCTCTTCTTGCACGAAGAGGTTGTTTTGCACCAGTGCCGTGCCGACCGCGTCGATTTGCAGCGACGCCGAGGAGTCGACGATGGTGTTGTGGGCGATGACCAGGTCGAGCTCGGTCTCGTCTACCCCCGAGTTGCCGATGCGGATGGCCCCTTCAGTGGGACTGAGGCTCTTCCAAATGACGTTGTTGGTGATGCGGGCGTCGTAGACCCAAGGCGTGGCTCCGTCGGAGCCACCGACCAGGATCGCCGCACGCTGGGTCTCGTAGATCAGATTGTCGTGAATCCAAAGGCCAGACAGCCGGTCATCCGGGGTATGGCCGTAGGCCTTGATGCCGAAGGCGGTCGCGCCGGTATCGTGAACGACGTTCCAGGCGATTTCGACATCTGAGCTGGGTCCCCATCCACCATGGTAGATCGCCGAATGCGGCGTGTCGTAGACCTCGTTGCCGAGGATTTGACAGTCTGCGTTGGTCCCGAGGGTGATGCCGTAGTACCCGCCGGTCACGCGGTTGCCGACGACGCGCTGCCCGTAGGTGCTGACGGTGTCGTCCGCTGACTCCACCGAGATCGAGGACGCATACATCGCAGAGCTGCTGACCAGCGTGAACTGCGCGATGGTCCAGTGCTCGGCCTGAACCCGCATGCCCCTGCTGGGGCAGCCCTCTTCCATGCAACCTACGATGACCTCCGCGTTCGGATACGCGACCATCGCGATGGGCATGGAAGCGGTGCCATTCTGGGCCTCACAGCCATAGCTTTCGGAGATGCACAGAGCCGCCCTGATGCCGTCGAGGGTGAGCGCCGTGACTCCATCCATGGCGTACAGGATGTCGCCGGGTTCGAGGCGACGCTTGGCCGCAGTCAGTGTGGCCCAGGGCTGTGCGGAGCTACCGTCATCGTCGTCGTCCCCGGAGGTCGCTGCGAAGTAGATATTGCCAGGGCGAACCGTGAAGGGGAGCCCGTTGCTCGAGCCCAACCCCGGCACCTCCACGACGATATCGCCGGTGGTGGCCGCCGCGCCGAGTTGGAAGGTGATCTTGGTGTCCGACCAGGCGGGATAGCTCTCGACGAGGCCGCCTCCGACGGTGACTGTCGAGGTGCCCCGCGACGCGCCGAAGCCGCGGCCGTACACGGTCACGAACGCGCCGGCGTTGTTTTCGCCACCCGTGGACGGGCCGCTGATCAAGTCAGAGTAGAACAGCGCGACTGCAACCGAAGCAGGGACAGCTCCATCCGCGGGAGGCTCAGATGCGTCGCCGTCAGGCTGCGCGTCAGTCGCTGCCATCGCGTCCTCTGGCGTGGCGGCGTCCTCTGGTTCGGCCGCGTCCCGTGGTTCGGAAGTGGAATCACCGCAAGCGGAGCCCAAGAGCAGAGCGAAACTCATCGCAGCCGCCAACCTCGATGGCCGAAGGGCCGAGTTCATCGCGAGCATGAGGGCGAGGATAGCACGCGCGTACCTCCGCTCACTGCTGTCCGTTGGCTGGGGCCCCGGGGCCCGCCGGAGCCGCCTCGGAGCGAATCGCGACATCCGCCGAACAGCCGATGTGGGGATGGACCCGGGCGGCTATCCCTCGCGTCCTGCCCGATGCACCACCGGATCCCGAACCGCGACAGCCCCCGTGAGCGCCCCTGGATGTGGCTCGACGTGCTCCTGCTGCTCCTGCTGCTCCTGCTGCCCCTGCTGCTCTCTTGCAACTCGGTCGAATCGACGGGGGAAGGGGTCCGTGCAGACGGTGGAGGCGGCATTTTCGAGACCGAAATCCTGCCGCTCCTCGAACGACGGTGCGCGACGGACTGCCACGGCATCGACGCTTCCGCCTACGAGCGCTTCGTCGAGGAGCCCGAAAACCGGGTCGGCCTCTTCTTCCCGGTCGACCCGGAAACCGGGCGCATCGCCGACGACCCCGCCGTCCACAGACGCGTCTACGAGGTCCTGACCGACCGTTGGCCTCCATCCGAAGGCGCCGACCATGGCGGAGGCGCCGTTCGTATCGACCGTCAGGCGGACAGAGACTTCAGCCTGCTCCTGCGGGCCCCGCTCTCCCTGAGCCTCGGCGGCCTGCCGCACCGGGGCCTCGACCTCTTCGCGAGCCCGGACGATCCGGATCTCGCGACCTTGCGGTCGTTCGTCGAGGCCGAGATCGCCGCCCACCCCGAGGCCGCGCCTCCCGAGACTCCGGCGGCGACGTTCTTTCGCGAGCAAGTCGTGGGAGTCCTCGAGCGAAATGGCTGCATGCTCCTCAACTGTCATGGGCCGAATGTCTTCAACGACCTGAAGCTCGCCCTCCCCCTGCCCCGCACCGAGCCCGGTGAGCCCGCGCGCCTCTCCCCACGCATGCTCGCGGCGAATCGACGGGCGCTGCGCGGGAACGTCTGCCGCCTCGTCAACCTCGGCGGTGATCTTCGGCTGAGCCGGGTGATCGTGAAGAACCTCCCGATCGAAGAGGGGGGCGTCCACCAGCGTGGCGGGAACCAGCAGTTCTTCGAGTCCTACGATGACCCCGACGTCCAGACCCTGCTCGAATGGATGCGGCTCGAGCGGGACGAACTCACCGCAAAGCTGACGATCGATGGGGAGCCGGTGCCCCAGGAGGACCTCGGCCGACTCCAGGGTGTCGCCTTCCTCCGCGGCACGCGGCACGCTCCCCGGGCCTTCTTCGACGCGGACGCTTTCTGGCCTGGGACACGCCTCATGATGGCGCCCGAAGACGGCACCGAGCCCTTCGAGATCGCGGGCGGACGGGACGCGGAGATCCAGAGCTTCGACGTCCGGTACGACGCGCGCGCCATCGTGTTCTCGATGCGCGCGAGCGCCGACGAGGGCTATCGGCTCTACGAGGTCGAGCTCGATGGGGACCTCCGCCCCACTTCGCTCCGCCCCCTCAGCCAGGGGCCTGCGCGGACGGCCGCTGGGCAGCTCGTCCACCACATCGACCCGATCTACATTCCGGGCCCCGGAGAGTCCGAGGGCACGGCCCTGGACGACGTGGGCGTCGCCTTCGTCTCGAACGCGGCCGGCGAGCAGGTCGCGTCGGAGGCGTGGGCGCTCCTCGGCGAAGCCGACGAGGGCAGTTCACGAACGACGCTCCTGGACCTCCAGCGGGTCGAACACTCCGGTACTTTCGATGGACGCCGACTCCACGTAGTCGACGGTCCGCTCGAGGGAGAGTGGAGACGCATCACTCGACACGCCCCCGGCGGACGACTGGTGCTCGACCATCCGCTTCCTTCGGTCCCCGACGCCCGCACCGTCTACGTCATCGAACCCAGCGGCCCTCGCTACCGTTCGGCCTTCGACGTCTGGCGGATGATTCCCTCCCGTCCCTTCGAAGAGACGGCACGACGCATGACGTTCACGAACGCGCAGGAACGGCGACCGACGATGCGAACGAGCGGAGAGGTAATGGCCACTTCGGTTCGCAATCGCGGGTGGCAGGGAGATCGCCCCGTCTTCAACGGCGCCATCTACCGGATGCAGGCAGGCGGATTCGACTACCACATCCAGGGCGGCAACCGCTCACGCTATCCGATCTACGCGGACTCTCGCGAGCTACCGAGCGGCCTCGAAATACGGCTTGCCCTCGACCCGCGAAACCTCTGGGGCGGTGGCTCACTCATCCTCGCGGACCACGGGTTTGGAGTGAACCTCGAGCCCGACAACCCGATGGACACGCTGGCGGTGACGAGCGGCGGCCCGAGGCCGGAGTCGGCGGCGCAGCGCTTCCTCCCGACGCACCTCCCGCTCCTGCCGGAGCAGGGCCCAGACGCGACGACCCACACCGGCGTCTCGGCGAGCGGCAGCTTCCGAGACCACTACCCCTTGCCCGACGGACGGATCCTCGTCGCGCACACGCCCGCGTCGATCGACCACCTCGCCCCTACTAGTGATCCCGATTGGGACATCCACTGGCTGCGTTTCCCGGGCTCGCTGCAATCTGTGGACGGCCTCTCGGCCGGCAGGGTCGAACTCTCGCGCATCGATCGTCTGTCGAGCACCGAGTGGGCGGAGTTCAACCCGCGCCCGGTCATCGTGCGCCTCCAGGAGCGCGCGCGGACTCACCAGAAGTTCGTCCCGGGAACCGAGACCGAGCGCATCGATGGCGTCGAACGAGCGGCCCCGGACGCGCCAGCCGAGATAGAGTGCTACGACTATCCGCTCCTCGCGTCCTTCCTCGACGCCTTCGCTCCGGTCGGTGCGCGCGACATTCGGCACGACGAGATGCGTTGGGTGCGCATCGTCCGCCAAATCCCGCCCGTCCTCTCCGACACCCGCCCGGTCGAAGCCCCCGGCCCCCCCGAAGCCCGCGATCCCTTCGCAACGCCGGTCAGCCTCGGTGTCCACGAGCGTCAGGAGATCGTTGCCGAGATCCCTCTCGAGCCCGACGGCTCCTTCTACGCTCGCGTACCGACCGAAGTGCCGCTGATCGTCCAGGGCCTCGACTCCGAGCGCCGCGCGCTCCACTCGATGAACCGCTGGTTCTACCTGCAGCCAGGCGAGAAGCTGACGTTCGCGATCCCGCGGTCGGTGTTTCCGATGCGGTGCGCAGGCTGCCACGGCTCCCTGACGGGGGACCGCGCGGATGCCCTCGGAGCGCCCGACGTCGTCTCCGCCGCATCCCGGGTGATGGCCAACTGGAACGCCGCCGAGGCCCGGCGTCGGCGCCCTCACGAAGAGCAGCCGTCATCCCCGGACTATCGGCGCGACGTGCAGCCCATCTTCGATCGACACTGCTCGCGTTGCCATGGCGCGGGAGGCGACGCACCGGGAGGTCTCGATCTGCGCGGTGACCCCCAGGGAGCCTACACCGCGTCCTACGTCTCCCTCCTGGCCCTCGAGGAACCGGCGAGCGGGAACCAAGCGGCGAGGCGCTGGGTGAACGAGCGCGAGGGCCTCTCGAGCGAGAGCCACCTGATCGAGGTGGTGAGCGGACAGGAGCTCGCTGCGCCTCGGGCCCTCGAGACGCCGGGCATCCCGCACCCCGCCGAGGATCCCCTCGACGCCGACGAGCTCCTAACGCTGACGCGCTGGATCGACCTGGGCGCCACTTTCCTCGGGGCGGGCTCACGATGAGACGTTGGATCGCGGTGGCCGCACTTCTGTCGACGACCTGCGCGTTCGATGCGGAGGAGAGCCTCGAAGCGTTGCCGGCCCAAGACGGGGAGGCCCCGGTTTTTCGCCAGACGCGCTTCAGTACGTTGACGAGCCGTGTCTGGCGCTACCGTCAGCCTTTCGAGCGCCACGATCTCGAGCCAGTCCCGACCAACCATCCCGAGCCCGAGCCTCAGCCGCACCGTGACCGCCCCGAGCGCCTCGCTCTGAGCCGCGACGGAACGAAGCTCTACGTGACCCTCGCCGGCACCGAGGCCGAGCCTGGGCACGAGCTCGCCGTCGTCAATATTCGCGACGGCGAGGTCCGGCGCCGAATCGAGGTCGGTCGCCGCCCTTACCAGCCGGTGCTCCATCCCGGGGGCCGCTACCTCGTCGTCACCAACGAGCTGAGCAACTACGCGACGATCATAGACACCCTCGACGACCGCGTCTGCGGGGAGATCCCCCTCGACTACTACGCGCAGGGGCTCGCTTTCTCGCGCGACGGCGGACGCGCCTGGGTCGCCATCCGTTACCTCGACCAGGTCCTC
>QMMC01000468.1 GCA_003647065.1 Deltaproteobacteria bacterium
AGCCTCCTGTCCTGGTACGACTCTGCCGCCCGGGACCTCCCCTGGCGCCGGACCCGCGACCCCTACGCCATCTGGGTATCGGAGATCATGTGCCAGCAGACTCGGGTCGATACGGTCATCCCCTACTACGAGCGATTCCTCGAGCGCTTCCCGACGCCGTCGGACCTCGCCGGAGCCGAAGAGGACGAGGTGATGTCTCTATGGAGCGGCCTCGGCTACTACCGCCGCGCCCGGCTCCTCCACGCCGGCGTCAAGGAGGTCGTCGCGACCTACGGCGGCGAGGTTCCCCAGGACGCGACGGCGCGCAGAGCCCTGCCGGGAATCGGCCGCTACACCTGCGGTGCGATAGGCTCGGTGGCGTTCGGACTGCCCGAGGCGATCGTCGACGGCAACGTCGCCCGGGTCTTGTCGCGATTGCACGCCATCGATGCGCCCCTCGGAACGGCGGCGTCCGACAAGGAGCTCTGGGCCCTCGCCGGTGACCTCGCCAAGGGCCCCCGCCCCGGCGACTTGAACCAGGCCCTCATGGAGCTCGGCGCGACCGTCTGCACCCCGAAGAGCGCGTCGTGTGACGGCTGTCCGTTGCGCGGTGATTGCCGCGCCTTGGCGACCGATAGGGTCGATGAGCTGCCGGTGCCAAAGAAGAAGAAGAAGCCGCGGGAGGTCACCATGGTGGCCGTGGTGCCCCGGCGCCGCGATACGACCTGGCTGGTGAAGGGGGGCGGCAGCCTCTTCGGCGGGCTCTTCGGTGTGCCGTCCGGCGAAGGCGAAGGCGTCGCCGCGGCTCGGGCCGTCCTTGCGGAGCACGGGCTCACGGGACGCGTCGTCGATGAAGACCCGCCGCGTATCCGCCACGTGCTCTCCCATCGGCGCCTCGAAGTGAGCGTCTACCGGGCGACCCACGCCAAGGGAGTGGCCTCTAGCATCCTTCGCGCCTTCACCGACGACGAGCTGGTCGAGGTGGGTATCGCGACCCTGACGCGGAAGATCTTGAACGCCTAGCGCTCAGAGTTCGAACTCTGCCGCCCACCGGACGTCGTCGCCGGCGAAGTCCCAGAAGGTCACGGTGCCGGTTTCGAGGTCGACGAGACCGAAGCCGGCGTCGCTTCGCTTGCGGCTGAGGGTGCCGGCGTTGATGAAGGTGATGCCGGAGCCGAGCGCGCGAACCATGCGGTCGTGGGTATGGCCGCCGACCGCGAAGCGCAGCTCCGCGCCCTCGAATGCGGATATGCCATCGAGGGCGCATTGCAGTCCGTAGCCGCGGGTATCGGGGCGGAGCTCGGCCATGTCGTCGTCGCCGACGCCGTGGCAGAGCAAGAGCTTGCCCCGGGCCGTGTCGAGGACGCGGGTCTGCGGCAGCGCGGCGAGCCAGGCGCGGGACTCGTCGGCGATCTCCAACGTCGCCCCGTCGAGGTCGCGCATCGTGTCTGCGAGGAGCCAGCGCTCGTGATTGCCGGCGATGGCTACCACTTCGTGTTCGATGAGCAGCGCGACCGTTCGGTCGGCGTCGCCGAAACCGTCGATGAGGTCGCCGACCGCGAGGACCGCCTCGACCTTCGCGTCGGCGAGTTTGGTCAGGGCGCGACCGAGGCGTTGGTCTTCCGAGTGGACGTCGCCGATGAGTCCGAAGCGGGTGAGTGGTGCGGATACATGCACCCACAGATCATAGCCAAAGCCAGGCCATCTCGTCGACGTCTACTGCAGAGTGGGCGTCGCCGCGCTAAGATTGACGAGCCTATTCATGGTGGGGATTTAGATGATGTACCGAGTTGCTCTCTCGATTGGTTTGGCCTCGGCGCTCTCTTTGTCCTCTGCCGGCTGCGGATTGCTGCTCGACTCCGAGGGCTCGCCGGACAGCAGCGTGCTTCCCGAGGCGGATAGCGGGAGCGGCATGGATGGCGGGCCGGGGGAGGCGGGCAGGGCCGATGCAGGCCCCGTCGACGCGGCTCCCGATACGCTGCTGGGCATGGCGGACGCGGGTCCGGTGGATCCAGAAGATCCGACGGAGCAGAACGACACCTGCGCAGATCTTCCGCCTACAACGACCTGCCACACCGGTGCAACGGTTCCCCGGCAGATCTGCATCGAAGGCGATTGCGTCGCCTCACTTTGCGGCGATGGTCTCGTGGACACCGACGGCGGTGAGCAGTGCGACGATGAAAACGAATACAACTTCGACGGCTGCGGCAACGATTGTCAGTTCAATTGCATGATGCCCGGCGACTGCGATGACGGCCGGCAGTGCAACGGTGAAGAGCAGTGCATTGACCATGCCTGTGTCCAGGGCTCCCTGCCGGAGGTCGGCGATCCCTGTTTCGACGCATCAGGAATCCTGGGGAACTGTACGGGCGCCGGGTACTGCGCTGTTCTGGGAGGGCTCTGCGGTGACGGCAGGCTCGACCCCGGCGAGGACTGTGATGTGCTGGGCGCCGCCCCCGGAAGCGGCTGCGAGCCGGACTGCACCTTCACCTGTGAGACCGACCTGGACTGCGCAACCGCGGGCGCAGTGACGACCAACGCCTGCTTCCCGACTGTCTGCAATCCGGACCATCGGTGCCAAATGACGTCCCTCGTGCCGGATGTCGCCTGCTACAACGACGAAGACGGCGACGGTTTCGGCACCGGCCCCGCGAGCATGTTCTGCAGCACGGTGTGTCCCCCGGACATGACGCCCTTCGACGGCGACTGCGACGACTCAGACGTCCGGGCCCACCCGGGCACCCGGCTTTTCTATGCAGAACAGAGCAACGGCGGGGGCTGGGACTTCGACTGCAACGGGGCCGATGTTCGCTTCGGCGGATTCCGAGCCCACAGCGCCTGCACGCTCTCCGCAGCCGGGCGCTGCACTGGCGGCGGCTGGGAGAGCTCCAGGCCGGCCTGCGGGTCCGAAGCGACCTACGTCACCTGCCGCGCTGCGGACGAGTGCATGGCCGTGCGTCACTCCGTGCGGGTCCGCTGCCGCTGAGGCGACCTGTCCACTGACCCGACTGGCCACCCACGCACCGCTGGTGTATGCCGTCGGCCATGCTCGACCAACGTTTCGTCACCGAGAACCTCGACGATGTGCGCGCCGGCCTCGCCCGCCGGGGCTATGACGACGAGGCGACCCTGTCCCGCCTCACGGAGGCGGCGGCTACCCGCCGCGAGGTCATCGTCGAGGTCGAGGCGCTGCGCCAGACTCGCAACGAGGTGAGCAAGGCGATGGGGCAGATCGCCGACAAGAAGTCAGACGAGTTCGCTCAGACCCGCACCGAGATGAAAGAGGTCGGCGAGCAGATCAAGGCCCTCGAGGCGCGCCAGGACGCGGCCGAGGCCGCGCTTCGAGAGATCCTCGAGAGCCTGCCGAACCTCCCCCACGAGTCGTCCCCGGACGGCCTCGACGAGACGGGCAACGTCGAGATCCTCATCCACGGCAAGAAGCCCGACCTCGGCTTCGAACCCAAGGACCACGTCGCCCTCGGCACGGCCCTCGACATCATCGACTTCGAACGGGGCGCGAAGATCAGCGGCTCGCGCTTCGCCGTGCTCAAGGGAGCTGGCGCGCGCCTCGAGCGAGCGCTCATGGCCTTCATGCTCGACCTGCATTCGACCGAGCATGGCTATACGGAGATCTGGCCCCCGGTCCTGGTCAAGGACACCGCCCTAAGGGGCACGGGCCAGCTCCCGAAGTTCGAAGAGGACCTCTTCAAGATCGCGTCCGCCGAGGGCTGGCAGCAGCACCAAGATGACAAAGACGGCGGCCACGACCTCTACCTGGCGCCGACCGCCGAGGTCCAGGTCACCAACCTGCATTCCGACGAGATCCTCGACGGCAAAGACCTTCCCGTTGCCTACACGGCGTACTCGGCGTGTTTTCGCGCCGAGGCGGGCAGCTACGGCAAGGACACCAAGGGCCTCATCCGCCAGCACCAGTTCGACAAGGTCGAGCTCGTGCGCTTCTGCCGCCCGGAAGACGGCGAGGCTCAGCTCGACCTCCTGCGCGGCCACGCCGAGCAGGTCCTCCAGCGCCTCGGCCTCCACTACCGCGTCGTCCAACTCTGCGCCGGCGACATGGGTTTCTCTGCCCACAAGGCTTTCGACCTCGAGGTGTGGTTGCCGGCCCAAGACACCTTCCGCGAAATTTCGAGCTGCTCGTGGTTCGGCGACTTCCAGGCGCGGCGCGCCAAGATCCGCTATCGCCCCGTGGCTCCGGGTGGCGGCAAGAAGCCCAAGCCCCGCTTGGTGCACACCCTCAACGGCTCCGCCCTCGCCATCGGTCGGACCCTCGTCGCCATCCTCGAGCAGTACCAACAAGCTGACGGCAGCATCGTGGTGCCCGAGGCTTTGCGCTCGTACATGGGCGGTCTAGAGCGAATTGCCGCGACGTAGGGGCTGCCGGCTAACCCACCGCCTTCACCACCGACACCACCAGGATCAATCCGCCGACGACGATCAGCAGGCTGCCGACCAGGAACGCTACCGCGCGTTCGGTCGCGGCTCGGTGCTCTGGGTCGGTGATCGCCGCGAGGTCCTCTGGGGCCGCCCACCCGGTCGGCGTTAGGGTGCGCCCCGACCCGAAGGCCGCCATCCCTCCGATGATCAACGCGAGGCCTCCCGCCGCGACCACCCGCGCGTCCGGGAGCACGAAGCCCCCGACCACGGCGAAGACGCCGCCCAACGACGCAGCGAGGTGCAGGAGCAGGGCGGGGTTCACTGGAGACACGGTTTCGGCAAGCGATTGTCGAAGGGCATTGGCACCGACGACGTTCCTAACCGCGCAGCTGGGCTAATTCAAACTCGCACTTTGAATTAGCCCCAACGCGATAACATCCTATCTTCTCCGCCGTGGCCCTCGACTTCCGAGAGCAGGTGCCCCTCGCCCCGCTCACCACCTTCGAACTCGGCGGCCCTGCGCGCTTCTTCGTCTCCGTCGCCAGCGAGGACGAAGCGCAAGAGGCCCTCGCCTGGGCGGCCGACGGCGGCCATCGGGTCCTGCTCCTCGGCGGCGGGTCCAACATGGTCATCGGCGACGAGGGTTTTGACGGCTTGGTCATCCACCTCGAAGGGCTGCGCGGTGTACGCTTCGAAGACGATGGGGACTCGGTCGAGGTCACCGCGGCGGCCGGCGAGCCCTGGGACGATCTCGTCGCGCGGGCCGTCGACCGAGACCTCGCGGGCCTCGAGTGCCTCAGTGGCATCCCCGGCTTCGTCGGCGGAGCGCCCATTCAGAACATCGGGGCCTACGGCCAGGACGTGTCAGAGACGATCGTGCGCGTTCGGGCCTTCGATCGAAAGATCGCGTCCATCGTCGACCTCACGTCGGAGGACTGCGAGTTTTCCTATCGAGCGAGCGCCTTCAAGCGCGAGCCCGACCGCCACGTCGTGCTCTCGGTCTCCTTTCGCCTCGAAGCCGGCGGCGCGCCGGCGTTGCGCTACGGCGAGCTTCAACGTGCCCTCGCCGCAGAATCCGGAGGCGCCGCGCCGAGCCTCCGCCAGATTCGTGACCAAGTCATCGCCCTTCGCCGGGCCAAGTCGATGGTCCTAGACCCCGACGACGACAACCGGCGTTCGGCGGGGTCCTTCTTCACCAATCCCATCGTCCCCGACGCGGAGGCCGACCGCGTCGTGTCCCTCGCGGTCGCCGAAGGCCTCGTCCAAGAGCCCGGGGAGGTGCCGAGGTATCCGGCGGGCCCAGGGCTTTCCAAGCTCGCGGCGGGGTGGCTCATCGAGCGTGCCGGCATCGCCAAAGGCACCCGCCGGGGGAACGTCGGCATCTCAACGCGCCACGCCCTCGGCCTCGTCCACCACGGGGGAGCTCGCACCACAGACCTCCTCGCCCTCGCCCGGGAAGTTCGCCGCACGGTAAAAGACCGTTTCGGCATCACCCTCGTCCCCGAGCCTCGCTTGGTGAATTGCGCCCTCTGACCCGGTTCGATTCGCCCGTAAGGCGTCCACTTGCGTCAGTCGCCGAGCGCGCCCGCAGGAGCCGACCGAGCCGTACCTTTCGTACGGCGACCGAGGTTCCGAGGACGTAAGCCGGTCCCAAGAAGGCGACAGGGCGACGCCAGTCGACCGGAGCCGGGATTGGGACCGCAGGCGAATGGCGTGAGTGGGCGCCTTACTCTTCGCCGCCGTCGGCGACCGGCTCTTCTGGGGTTTCCTCAGCGAGGTCTTCCATGCCGCCGTACATCGACTCGGCGATGCGGTAGGCCGAGAGCTCGAGGGACTGCAGCGCCTCTTTGAGGGAGATGGCGTCGCCACCGCTCTCGATGAGCAGCCGGAGGCTGTCGATGTCGACCTGTACCCCGTCGATGATGTCTGCGGCGACGAGGTCTACGCACTCTTCGACCGCTTTTTCGCTCGTATAGAGCAGGGCCTCCGCGCTGTTGCGAATCTCGGCGAGCTCTTTTCGCATCTCGTCGCTGCGCCGATACTGCTCCGCCTCTTCGACGATAGTGTCGATCTGGGCTTGGGACAGGCCGCTCGACGCGACGATGCGCACCGAT
>QMMC01000469.1 GCA_003647065.1 Deltaproteobacteria bacterium
CATGACGTCACGAGCGACGTCGCGGCTTTCGCCCATGCTCAGGCCGAAGGCGCGGAGACCATCGAACTCGCCGAGCACGTCGTCGATGAGCCGGTCCACGCTGACCTGCATTTTCTCAGCGAGCCCGTTGCCAGCAGCGAGGGCCGCGGGGACGGCGTCCTGAAACGCCTCGACGAGACGAGCGGGGTCGCCGACGTGGCGCAGACGGGTCGCCGTGTCGCGGTCCGCTGAGCGCATTCCGTTCAGGCACACGAGGCGGTAGGTCATCGGCGTGACGCTCACTGACCGATTGCCAATCTCGCCGTTCAGGAGGTCCAAGCCCACCTCGACCACATCGCCGATCTTCGTCGGGTTTTGAATGACCATGCCGTGCTCGGGGAACGTCATCCGAATCGAGCACGTACGCCCCACCGCAATACTTCGGACGCGCACATCGCCGAGCATCCCATGGGCGACGAGCGCTTTTTCGAGCGTTTCGAGGACCATCCCGTTGTCGAGGACGGCGTATCCGCGGTCGCCTTGGGAAAGGAGGGCACGTGCCTCGCCGTTAGCGAGGCGCACGAGGTTCCCCGCGTTGTCGTCGCCGTTCTGCATGGCGTAATTGATGCACGCGATCTGGAGCTTGGCCGGGAGAGCCCGGATGTACTTAGCGGGTGCCCCGAGGCGGCTGCAAAGCTGGC
This sequence comes from Deltaproteobacteria bacterium, assembly GCA_003647065.1. Lineage (GTDB taxonomy): Bacteria > Myxococcota_A > Polyangia > Polyangiales > B10-G4 > B10-G4. The sequence goes on from QMMC01000469.1 coordinate 681, forward strand.
CGAAGGCGTGTGCGCGGAGCGGAATGAGCCGGTTTTCTCGACCCGGTATTTTGGCTGTCGCGAGGGAGGCGACTCCGTCCGGGCGTGGCCCGAAGGCGTAGCTCTTGAGCGACGAAATCCCGAAGTCTTCGCGCTCCCCGTCCTCTTTCGCCGCCTGCATGATGAGGTCGGCCGCCTCGATGAACCCGAGGCCCTCGGCCCCGAAATCGGTCCAGCGCTCAGGCTGGTTTCCGAGTACCTTCATGGGCTCGGAGAGATCCCACGACGTCTGGGCGACCGTGGGGTTTAGGTCAATCACGTTGCTTTCCATCTCGACTCTCTCTTTCTCTAACCGCTGTCCGCGGTCTTGACTGTGTATATCAGGTGCGTCGAAGGTACGTCAAGGGGTTTCGTCGTCGTCGCCGAAGATTTCGCCGAAAGCTACCCTGTAGCTGTTGTCGAACATCCCCAGCCCCTCGCTGCGCCTGGCGTATCGGTCTGCGAATCTAAGCGCCTCGCCCTGCACGAACTCGCTCGCGTTGGTCTCAGCGAGAGACGTAAGGACGATCTGATCGACCCGCACCTTCTGCACCTGGACTACGATCTCCGCGTCTAGCTCCGCATGTAGAGCGGCCAGTCGCTGGTCGTACCGACACGCGTCCTCCGCTCGCCTCCGGGCGGCAGCGCCCACTTGTTCCGCGAAGAACATAATGCTCTGGTGCTCCGCTTCCTGAATGACCTTCAGGTCGGCTGCGGCTTTGGTCGCGACGAGCGCCTGCATGAGGGCGGGTATCCAGGCCTCGACCCGCTTGACGCCGTCCTCTTCCGAGATGATCTCGCTGGGCTTCGCCGCCTTGAAACTCCACGTGAACGCGGCTTTGTCCGCGGAGTACAGGTTGTGTACTTCGGGTCGGGGCTTCATGGTCTCACCCGCGCGATAGGGGCTCACGCCGTCAGGTAGCTCGCGAACGAACACCTCGACGTTGCGGGAGTATTGCCGGCCCTTGCGGTTGTCTGTGCGCGTGGCGGTGATGTTGTATGGGTACGTCATTGGACCGGCCCCTGAAGCACGCGGCGGATGGCCTTGGCGCCCTCCCAGTGCTCGGATTCGAGGTCGAGGGTGGCGAGGATCGGGACCAGATCTTCCTCCTGCTCCGCGGGGGTGTACCCGGCGTCAATGTCGGCCTTAGCCACAATTGCGGCGCGCTTCGTTGCCACGCGGCGACACGCGTTGTCGTCGCCCTCTGACAGGAGGTAGGGTCCCGTAGCCGGCGTCCCTTTGAGCCCCCGTGCGACTTCGTCGTATGCCGATTCGAACTCGGTCCCCATGTCGCACGCGAGAGTGATGAGGAAATCAGCATTCGCCTCTCGCCGTGCCTTCAGTTCTTCTTCCACGCGATCGTACGTGAGACAGAAATCGAGGGCCGCGAAAAGGTCGCGTACCGTGGTCTCGGCATCGTATTCGCTGACGATACGACACCTACCGTCGCTCGCCGAGTGCAGATGGAAGTCCACCGACGGGTGACCCGGTATGTCGAGTCGGGATACGGTCACGAGGACCAGCCCGGTTGCTGTCTCGGTTACGCTTGTGATTGCCTTCATGGCTACGCTGCCCTTCCTGCGCACACCGGACCGATGCCGCTCTTAATACTCTCAGGGACTGTCAACTTGCGTCCGCAAGCCCCACACCGGCCCTCGTGCCAGAACTCGGTTTGCTCCATGACAGCGTCCAGGTGACGCCCCCCGCGGAGTACGCGGGGCAGGAGCCATGCCACCGTCCGGGCACTCGGCGCGCTCTCGCCGATGTCGCTCTTTCGGCTATGCGTCCAACCCGCGGCGTAGGTCCGCCCACGCCAGTCGCGGTCGGCCGTCCGGAACGTCCCGAGCCAGGTGTAGTCGGCCGTGTTCTCGGGGCCGGTCAGGACCCGCACGTAGATGCGAGCGTCTCCCGCATCGGAGTGTCGCGGGCGGCTCAGGCGGAAGGTGAGCCGAGACCCGGTTCGGAGGCTCCGGGCGGTGAACGTTCCGTGGCCGCCGAGGATGTAGCGGCGCACCGTCTCGGGGTCGCGCATCTCTCCGCGGAGCGCCCCCGTGTATTCGGCGATAGGCGCCGGTTCCCTGGGCGCCTCGGGCGCCTCCACTGGCAGGCCGAAGGCGGCCAGCACATCGTCGTCAATCAGGTCCATGGTCTCTCCTCATCGGGGTGGCCGCGGCGTGTCGCGACTCTGGGTCTTGAGGGTACGTCGAAGGTACCGTGGGCGTCAAGGGGTTTCTTTGGGGTCCTCGGAATCTGCGTCCGCGATCACGACCGAGAAACGCTCGTGGTCGAGATTTATCTCGGCGCCGGTCATTACCCGAATGGCCTGGCCGCCGCCCATGGGACCCATCTCGCGCTCTACCTTGCCGGTGTTGTCCTCTACGATGCGCACGAGATATTGCTTGTCGCTCATAGCTCTTCCACGGTGATAGCTTCGCCGCCCTCGACGGCCTTGGGGTCCAGCGTCAGGCCATCCATGACGTGCCCCTGTTCGATAGCGAATTCGATGCCGTCCAGCAGCGCGCTTGGGTCATGGTCGCCACCGACGAGGATGGTGATTTTGTAGGTCGCCGTTCTCGGGTGTTCGTCGTCGCAATCGAACACCCCGCACGTACCGCACGCGGAGAGCCCGAGGTCGGCGGCTTGTGCCGTAAGCCGGTGGATGGCGTGGTCGGCGTGTCTGGAGCCCGATGGCGTGTCACGCGTGAGGTTTAGCAGCGCGGCCAGCTGGTCTCTGGTGAGTGTGTTTGTCATGTCGTTTCCTCTCACCCCAAAACCCCGCCGGGCCAAGGCCGGGCGGGGTAGGGGTCGTATCTTCACGGTCTCACGATGGCACCCACGCGCCCGGACGCTGCCGGACGTACTTGACCTTGGCGCACCGGGAGCACTTGTATTCGAGGACGATGTGCCCGCGCATGACGGTGGTACAAACGGCCTGCACCCACACGTGCTTTTTGCATCTCATGATTCGTACCCCATGATTTCGTCGAGCCCGTCGCCTAGTTCTCGGGTGACTTCCGCGAAGCGCCCGAGCGCCTTTCGCACGTCGGTGAGAGCCTCTTTGTATCGCTTCGCTTTCGCGAGGTCGGCGCCCTTCAGGTAGGGCTCCCCGTCGCCAAAGAGCCCCCGTCGACACCCGTCCCCGCTGATGCGGTAGTAGAGGAGCCCATCGATGGTAGTGAGGCGATCACGCGCCTCGCCAAGGATGACGCTGGGCCCGAATTTGAAGTGACTCACGACGCGTCTCCGTTCATGTTGACGCCAAGGGCCGTGAGCAGTTCTTTTCGCGCCCGAGGCGCCATCTTGTGATCGCTGTCGAGTACGGACGAGATTACCGAGGCCAGCGTCCTCACGACCCCGATCGCCGTGTCGGGCTCATCGCGGACCTTCCTAGCCATGACCAGCACCGCCGCCCTGGCGGCTACCGACTCGGCTTCGCGGGCTTCGGCCAGTAGCGTGGTCAACCCAGGAAGGCCGAGGTTTTCGAGGTCAAGGGCGTTGGTCATATCGATGGCGCTGTACATCCCGGACGCGTACCGCTGAACCTGCCCTTGGGCGAACGAGCCCCTACCGCTCTGGTCGATTTCGATAAGGCGGTATGTCGCCCCGTAGCGATCCTCCACGCCGGTCAGCAGGGTCCTAGTGACCCCGTAGTCATAGTCCACCGGGGCCATCGTCAGCATGTGTCGCACGTTTCCCATTCGCTACCTCCTGGCCGCGGTGTGTCGCGGCTCCTACCTCGAAAGCCCCGTCCTCCGAAGAGAACGGGGCGGGGCGCGGGGCGCGGGGCGCCTAGAACCCCATGAAGCCGTCGAGGTCGGCGCCTAGCTCGGTGAGGGTCTTCGCGTGCTCGTCCAGCGCCTTGCAGACGGCCAGCAGGGCCCGCCGGTAGGCGATGGCCTTCCGGCGGTCGTCGCCCTGGAGGAAGGGGCCCTCCTCGCCGAACAGGCCTCGCCGGCACCCCTGACCGGAGATCCGGTAGCTGAGCATACCGTCGAGGCTGGCTAGCTCCTCGCGGGCTCTCGCCAGCGCCCCGGCCCCGCCCCGCTCGAATAACCTTACCATCCGAAATACGCCGCTTCAGCGCGGGCCTCGGCTTCACAGTCTGCGTCCACCGACCAGCGCGCCTCGATAGCGTCCCGCTCGCCCTCGGTCAGTTTCTCATGAAGCGGGGTCAACATGGACCCGCGCCCGGAGCACACCGGACAGCGCGTCATGGGCGCGATATCGTCCCCACGCTCGCACGCGGTCTCGTAGTCGAGGAAGGACCCCTCGCCGTGGCAGTTGTCGCAAATTGCCCATTCGACCGGAACCGAGATTTCCACCTCTTCGCCGTCCTCGTCGAGCCCTCGCTCAATTATCGTCCTCATAGCCACCTCCATGACCGCGGTGTGTCGCGGCTCTACACTGAGAGTATGTCGATGGTACCCGCGGCGTCAAGTCGCCGCCGGAACCGCCGGGCCAGGCCTTCGCGCTGCGCGAAGCCCTCGCCGGGCGGGGTAGACCCCTGGCCTACCTCATCGGAGCTACCTGCGCCCTCGACCCTCCGGAGAGGACCAAGGACGCACGGAGCCATATCCCCGACATGTCGGGGGGTCCGTAGCAAGGTCACGATTGCCCGCGGGCCGTACGCGACCGCTGAAAAGTGAATTCCGTAGCTTGAGTGACACGTTGCGGCCATCATCCCCCGTCCCCCCTCCTCGCGCGAGTGTTAGGGTGTCGTCCCTAGGGGGACAGGTTGATGGATATGGTACCGCGCGGCGGTCTATCCCAAGCAGCAGGCTTTCCAGCTGCCCTATGACCCCCGGAGGCTCGTGTGTGAACCGCCGGGGACGCCTAAGGCTCCCATAAATCCCTGGAGATGTCAACGGATATCTACACGTATTTAGAAGGACCGCGCACCCGCCCGCGTCGCACATCCCGTGCCACTGCGAAAGTCTAATGATTTCCAGCGGGCCCGTAAAGGCCCCTGGCAGGCCCCCTAAGGCTATCCCGGGATCCCCCGACTACCCACCCGTCCGACATTGACGGGGCTTAGAGCGCCGCACAGGCCCGGGAAACGCGCGATATGTGACCATACAATATGCCAAAACAGCGTAGATAAACCCAATGGTTATCTCTATGTGTGCATACGTGGTACACTGTAGCACATACACGCAGGCATATCCACGTATGGGGACAGTGTGTGCGGATATGCGAGCACCTGCCCCGCGTATCCGAGCGCCTACCTGCCGCGTATCCGCGTACGGGGCGCGTTGCCTGCCGTATCCGAGCGATTGCTACGCCCGTGTGAGCGCTTGCAGCGCGGATATGCCGTGTTCCCGTGCCAGGTCGGTCAGATCGGCACTCGGCCTGAGCGCTACCGGTCCGGCCAGCGAGCGACTAGCGAGCGCCCCGCGCCGCCCTGGAGCGACCCTCGCGCCGTTTCGGGCCGGTCTCCCATGTTCCACGTGCCATCTGGGCCGGTCTCGGCGGCCTCCGGCCGGCGGCCGGGGCTCCGGAGATCTGATCCTGGGGCCCCAAGAAATGACAGATCTCCAACAGTTCGGGCCTATATCGGGGTTGAAAAGCGCCTTGGTTTGGGCGGTTTGAAAAAACGGGAATAGGAGGTCTGTTTTCTGATAACTAACAAAAAGCAATAGGGCATTGACGGGTCATGGGGCCCCATGTAGCGTTCGCGGCATGGGTGGAATCCTGGCGGGCGACTCGATCGAGTCCGGTGATACAGCTGAGCGCGGCGAGACCTCGGAGCGTGCCAAGCAGCGCCCCATGGAGCGCCGAACGGCCGA
>QMMC01000470.1 GCA_003647065.1 Deltaproteobacteria bacterium
CGCCGAAGAAGAGACCGGCGAAGAAGAGTCCCCGAGTCCCGAGGAAGAAGCCCCCTAGTCGCTCCTAGCCCGCCCGCCGGAGATTTCGGGCGAGGTTGGTGTGGCTGCAAGGAGCCGAAGGGCAGGAGTACCAAAGGTACTTCAACCGCACGGCGACACCGCAGACGCGCCAAGATCGCCCGAAATCAGATTTGGTAGCCGATTTGGACGCCGAAGAACACGCCGCCGTCGGAACCATCGACCGCCGTGTCCTGGGGTAGGACACCCGGGCCGTCGAAGTCGAGGGAGTAGCCGACGTACCCGAAGCGGGCGGCGTAGGTGAGTCCGAAGTCGAGGGCGCCCATCAGACCCACGACCAGGTCGAAGCCGAAGGCCGACGCCGAGGTGCCATAGGTCGGGGCAAGGTCCCCGGTGCCGAGCACGATGCGCGGGCCAAAATCGAGGAACGCCCCGAGGAGTTCCTCCATCAGCGGCACCCGGAGGAGAACGGCGAGGCGCAGAGAGCCGTAGGTCGCGCTGGGAATCGTATCGTTCGGGCCTAGGGTGAAGGAATCGTGGGCGTAACCGACGCTGGCGCCGACCTCGAGGAACTCCAGCGAGTAGAGGTATCCCGCGAGGATGTTGATGCGAAAGGCCGACGTATCGACCGGGACGATCGAACCACCTACGCGCTCCACCTCGGTCGAGAGCCCGAGGTCGACGGCGCCGTCGAGGGAGAGGAAAATGCCGGCGTAAGGACCACCCAGGAAGGCCAGGGGCCGGGCCTCGATGGCGAAGGAGAACTGCGGGAAGAACGCCTCGTAGGTCCGTCTGAAACCGTTCTCGAGATTGACGTTCATATTGCGAGCGCGACCGTCGAGGCCGACCAGAGCGCGGACCATGGGGAACTTCGTCTCGGCAGAATCGTCGCCGCCGCCGCCGTCATAGGGCTCGTACTCTTCGCCCTCGGAACCTTCGGCCAGGGCGTCGAACTCGGCAGCCTCTCGTTCTTCTTCGGCCGCGCGCTCCGCCTGAGCGTTCCGGTCGAGGGCGGCGAGAGCTTCACCGACGGCCGACCCGAGGAGCTGGTTGAAGCGCTGGCGACTCCGGCGGTTGCGCGGCAGGCTCGCATCGACGGCCGAGGTGAGCTCCGAGCCGGTGGCGTCGACGAACCGAACCTGCACCCTCGCCCGGCGCCCGCGACCGGTTACCTGACCGCCGACCACCATGCTGATGCGGGCAGCCCGAGCCGCCTGGGCGATGCCCTCATCGGTGCCGAGGTCGGCCCCGGTCTCGGCCGCCGCGGCCTCCAACCTGCCGAGGTCCTGGAGGTCCACCCACTCGTCGATGACTTCGATGACGGCCCCGCGGGCCCGGCGTCCACCGGGGCCCTCGAACTCGAGGACCGCCGTAGCCCACTGGGCCGAAGCCGTCGACGCCCCAACCATGCCCAAAACCAGGACACCCATCCCCAAACCAAGTCTCTGCATTGCTGTGAGGGTACTCTTCCAGTCCAGGGGCTCGGAATCCACTTTTGTGACATCCATGCCCATGTTGTGGCACCTGGGTCACGGTAGATGGCAACTTCGGTCGCCATGAACCACAAAAAAGCCAATAATTCCCGACTTTCAGATCCTGGCGTGGGGTTTGAATACAGCTGACGGGGATCACGTTTGACCCAAGCCTAGTGGAGAGGAAGTAAAACCGATGCGAACCCTGGTACTGGCTACGATGCTTCTCGGCGCTTTCGCCACCTCGGCGGCAGCCCAAGAGACGGCTGACACCACCGCCCAACGTATTGGAGACCGGGTCGCGGCCCGCTCAGTCGATTCCGACCAGAGCGTGGGCTACGGCCAGGCGACGGCGGTCATCGACGCCCCCGTCGATGACGTGCTCGCGGTGGTCCTCGACTACGGAAATTACAAGGATTTCATGCCGCACTTCACCCAGTCTCGGGTGCTGTCAGCGCGTGGAACGAGCGCCCTAGTCTACATGCAGGTCAGCGCCTTCCACGACACGATCACGCTCTGGGCCAACATGCGCCTGCGCAAGCGCGCAAACATTGGGGACACGCAAGTTGTCGAGGGCACCATGACCTCCGGCAACCTCGATTCCTTCATCGCCCGCTTCGAGGTCACCCCCCTCGAAAACGGCAAGACCCTGGTACTGTTTCGACTGCTGATTGCGCCGGATCTGCCGTTCCCTTCCGGCATCATGACCGACGAGAACGTGCGCAACGCCCGGCGCGTCGTGACAGCACTCCGGGGCATCATCGGCCGCGGCTGAACCGCGCGATTTTGTTAGCCAAATGCGGCACTCTCCATCCCTTGACGGGAGTGAGACCCGCTGCTAAATACGCGCGCGCTGGACGACGGGTTCCCGGGCGGGGTTAAAAGGCCTTGCCAAGAGCCCCGGCTCCGAGGCTGCCCCGCGTGAGTCGGGGCGCAGAAAGCCCCCATGACGTTCCTCACCTCGGCCCTGCTCTCGGGCGGCTCCATCCTCGACCTCGACGGGACGATCTTCGTCCAGTTGGCGATCTTCTTCATCGCCTTCTTCATCCTCCGGGAACTCGTCTTCAAGCCGATGATGACGCTCTTCGATGCGCGCGAAGAGGCCATCGACGGTGCCCGCAAAGAAGCCAAGGCCATGGAGCAGGAGGCCCTCGACAAGGGCGTCACCTTCGACGAGGAGATGCGCAAGGTCCGCCTCGAGGCAGGCGAAGAGCGCGACAAGCTCCGAGGCGAAGGGCTGCGTCTCGAGCGCGAGATGCTCGACAAGGTCCGCAGCGAGACCAACCAGGTCCTCGAGGACGCAGAGAAGAAGATGGCCAGCGAGGCCGCGAAGGTGCGGACCGAGCTGGAAGCCCAGATTCCGCTCATCGCCAAGCAGATCGCCACCCAACTGCTCGGCCGGGAGGTCCAGTGATGCGCCAGTTCCTCATCGGAATCGCCCTCGGGACGGCCCTCTTTCTGGTGCCCGCGGCGACCACGCACGCCCAGGACCACGGCGGCGATCACGGCGAAAGCGCCGAAAACCACGATAGTCTCGGCACCCGGGTCGTCAACGTCGTCGGCACGACCGAGTTCAAGGGAGCGCTCTTCAACTTCCTGCTCCTCATCGCGATCCTCGTCTATGGCGGAAACAAGGTTCTCCCCGGCTTCCTCGCGGGCCGTAAGAAGGAAATCCAGGACGGCCTCGAGGAGGCGGCGCTCATGAAGGAAGCGGCGGAGGCGAAGTTCGAGGAGTACTCCTCCCGCCTCGAGAAGCTCGACCAGGAGCTCGACCAAATCCGCAAGGACATGGCCAAGGCCGGGGCGAAGGAGCGCGACCGCATCGTCGCCGAAGCCGAGAGCAAGGCCGCCCGGCTCCGCAAGGACACCGAATTCATCATCGATCAGCAGATGAAGATGATTCGGGACGAGCTCACCCACGTCGCGGTCGCCGCCGCCATCGCGTCTGCCCGGGAGGTGCTCTCGAAGGAGACGTCGACGGCGGACCAGGAGCGCCTCGCGAGCTCCTACCTCGATCGTCTCAAGCATCGCATCGACGATGGCATCGACGTCCAGGGAGGTGCCTGATGGCCGCTCCGATCGGAAAACGGTACGCCCGGGCGCTCCTCGAGCTCGCCCAGGAGTCGAACCAGCTGCCCAAGATCGGCAAGGACCTCGACGACCTCGACAATACCTGGGCCGAGAGCGCAGAGCTCCGCGCGGTCTTCGCGACCCCGGAGGTCACCGCCGAAGCCCGCCGGAAGGTCATCGAAGGGATGGCCGCCCGCATGGGCCTCGCCCCCTTCGTGAAGACGCTGCTCTTCCTCCTGAGCGACCGGCGCCGGATGCGTTATCTGCCCGACGTCATCGACGCCTACCGATTGCTCTCCGAGAGCATCGATAAACAGCTCCGTGCCGAAATCACGACCGCCGTGCCGATGCCGGAGACCTACTACGCCCAGGTTCAGAAAGAACTCGAGCGTGGAACCGGACAAAAGATTTTGCTCACTCGCAAAGAAGACCCGTCGATCATCGGCGGCGTCATCACGCGCCTGGGCGACCGAGTGCTCGATGGGAGCCTCAAGACCCGACTCATGGAGCTGCAAGACCAGCTCCACGACCGCTGATCCCCGTAGCCCGATAGACAACAACCTTTGCTCGCAACGTAGCGAGCCGACAACGGCCCTGACCGAGGTAGCTAGAAATGCAGCTCCGCGCCGAAGAGATCTCCCAGATCATCAAGCAGCAGATCGCCTCTTACGACAAGCAGATCGATGTCGTCGAAACCGGAACGGTTCTCACCGTCGGTGACGGCATCGCCCGCTTGTACGGCCTCGAGTCGGTGATGGCGGGGGAGCTCGTCGAGTTCCCGGGCCACCTCATGGGCATGGTGCTGAACCTCGAAGAGGACAGCGTCGGTGTCGTCATCTTCGGTTCGGACCGGCACATCAAGGAAGGCGACACGGTCAAGCGTACCGGCCGTATCGTCGAAGTCCCGGTGGGCCCGGCCCTCGTCGGCCGCGTGGTCAACGCCCTCGGCCAGGCGGTCGATGGCAAGGGGCCAATCGACACGAAGCATACCCGCCGCGTCGAGATCAAAGCGCCGGGCATCATGCAGCGGCAGCCGGTCACCGAGCCGATGCAGACCGGCCTCAAGTCGATCGACTCGATGATTCCCATCGGCCGCGGTCAGCGCGAGCTGATCATCGGCGACCGCCAGACGGGCAAGACCGCCGTCGCCCTAGACACGATCATCAACCAAAAGGGTAAGGGCGTTCACTGCTTCTACGTGGCCATCGGCCAGAAGCAGTCGACGGTCGCCAACGTGCTCTCGCGCCTCGAAGAGCATGGCGCGATGGAGTACACGACCATCGTCATCGCCGGCGCCTCGGAGATGGCCCCGCTGCAGTTCATCGCGCCCTACACCGGCGTGACCATGGGTGAGTACTACCGCGACAGCGGCGGCCACGCGCTCTGCATCTACGACGACCTGTCCAAGCAGGCGGTCGCCTATCGTCAGCTCTCCCTGCTCCTCCGCCGCCCGCCGGGCCGTGAAGCATACCCCGGCGACGTGTTCTACGTTCACAGCCGCCTCCTCGAGCGCGCCGCCAAGATGGCCAACGAGTGGGTCGTCTGTGGCAAGGACGAAGAGCCCAAGCGCGAGGGCAACAAGGTCTACCTCGCCGACGAGGGTGAAGAGCAGGCCAAGGCAGCCGCCAAGGAGAAGGGCGGCGGAGCCGTCGCCAAGAAGCTCCCGGACTCGGGCGGCTCGCTGACGGCGTTGCCGATCATCGAGACCCAGGCGGGAGACGTCTCGGCGTACATTCCGACGAACGTCATCTCGATCACCGACGGCCAGATCTTCCTCGAAGCCGACCTCTTCAACTCCGGCGTGCGCCCGGCCATCAACGTGGGCATCTCGGTGTCGCGAGTCGGCGGCAACGCGCAGATCAAAGCGATGAAGAAGATCGCCGGTACCCTGCGCCTCGACCTCGCCCAGTACCGCGAGATGGCGGCGTTTGCGCAGTTCGCCTCGGACCTCGACAAGGCAACCCAGGCCCAGTTGGCCCGCGGTGAGCGGCTGGTCGAGATCCTCAAGCAGGGCCAGTACGTGCCGATGGGGATCGCCCATCAGGTGATCAGCGTCTGGGCCGCCACCAATGGCTACGTCGATGACCTCCCGGTCTCGGCAATCGGCCGCTGGGAGAAGGAGTTGCACTCCTTCATCGATGGCAAGCACAAGGACATCACCGAGGACATCGTCTCGAAGGGCAAGCTCGACGACGATCTCCTGAAGAAGCTCAAGAAGGCCCTCGAGGCCTTCGGCAAAACCTTCGAAGCCGAGTGAGCCGAACCTGAGCCCCGTCGAGCAGGACCCCCATGGCCAACCTCAAAGACATTCGGAAGCGGATCGGAAGCGTAAAGAATACGCAGAAGATCACTCGCGCCATGAAGATGGTTGCGGCGGCGAAACTGCGGAAGGCTCAGCAGAACATGCTCGACCTCCGCCCCTACGCCATCAAGACGATGGACGTGCTGAGCGGGGTCGCAGCCCGCGCCGGTGAAGACGAGGACATTCATCCGCTCCTGGCCCGTCGTAAGGCCAAGCACGTGATGCTCGTGGTTCTCACCAGCGACCGCGGTCTCGCCGGCGCCTTCAACGCGAACATCAACAAGGCCGCCTTCAAGTTCTGGAAAGAACTCGAAGCCGACGGGAAGAAGGTCACCTTCGCCGTCATCGGCACCAAGGGTCGCGACTATCTCAAGCGCCGCGACGCCGACATCCAAAAGGACTTCAGCGGCGTCTTTCAGGACCTCTCGATGGACCGCGCCGGTGAGATCGGCCGTTACATCGTCGACGCCTACGGTCGCCACGACCTCGACTCCGTCTACCTCATCTACAACGAGTTCAAGAGCGCCATCAGCCAGGACTTGGTTATCGAACCGCTCCTTCCGATCACCCCCATGGAGGTGGCGGA
>QMMC01000471.1 GCA_003647065.1 Deltaproteobacteria bacterium
AGAGGCATCACCTCGAGGAGCTCGAGGTTCTCGCCCATCTCAGGGAGAACACGTGCCTCGATACCGCGCGCGGTGCCGACGAAGGTCACCTCGAGGCCCTCGATTCGACGCCGGAGCTCCTCCACCACGGCAATGCCGGGAAAGAGATGCCCACCAGTTCCGCCACCCGCTACCAGGATTCGTTCGATCATGTCGCCCCTCCGAGGGCTCGGCCATGACGGCCGGGCCCCGATCGGCGCGCACTCCCCCGCGCGCGCCGAGAATTTTCTTCTTCGCCCTCGTCGCCCTCGTCGCTTTCGCCCTCAGGGAGCGGTCGCGGTCGGGAAACGTTGAGCAAGACCCCTACCGCTGCGCAATTCACGAGCAGCGAGGAGCCTCCGTAGCTGATGAAGGGCAGCACCAGGCCCTTGGTGGGCAACATGCCCATGGCTACCGCCAGGTTCGTGAACGCCTGGAGGCCGATGAACATCGTGACCCCGACGGCGAGGTAGGTGCCGTAATCGTCGGCGGCCTGGAAAGCCGCACGCATGCCTCGCATCACCAGCAGCACGAACGCGCCGATCAGCACCACGATGCCGATGAATCCCAGCTCTTCGCCGATGATGGCGCTGATGAAGTCCGTGTGGGCCTCGGGCAGAAAGAAGAGCTTCTGACGGCTGTCCCCGATGCCGAGGCCGGTAACACCGCCAGAGCCGAAGCTCATGAGCGATTCGGAGATTTGATAGCCGACGTCGTACCGATGCTCGAAGGGCTCGAGGAAGGCCTGGATGCGACGCATGCGGTAGGGCGACGTCGCGATCAACGCGTAGACCGCCGGCGCGGCCAGGAGGACCGCCCCGAGCAGGTAGCCCGTCTTCGCGCCCGCGGCGAAGAGCATCACGAAGGTCAGGAGGCCCATCATCACCGCGCTGCCGAAGTCGGGCTGCTTCAAGCAGAGCAGCATCAACGCGCCCGCGACGAGGGCGTGGGGAAGGAAACCAACCGAGAAGGTGCGGATCTTGTCCGCCTTCTTCGAGAGCGAGAGCGCGAGCCACAGGATGAGAGCGAGCTTCGCCGTCTCCGCGGGCTGAATGTTGACCGGGCCGAGCTGAATCCACCGGGCGGCGCCGCCGGCGGAGTGGCCGAAGCCGAAGGCGGTTACCATGAGCAAGCCCGCGGCCCCCGCGAGGATGGGGTAAGTGAAGGCGCGGTAGCGATGGTAGTCGATGCGCGCCACGGCGAGGACCACGAAGAGCCCCGCGGCGGCGAAGACGCCCTGGCGGATGAGGAAGTGCTGACCGTCCCCGTAGCGCTGCGCCGCGTAGACAGCGCTCGCGCTGTAGACCATCACGACGCCGAACGCGACGAGGGCGACGACTACCCCGGCGAGGATCGCGTCCGCGGGGCCGATCGGCAGGGTCCGGTCCTTGGGGGACGCGTCGGCCTCGGGGGCCGTGGTCGTACGGCGCCGGGTCCCAGTGCCCTTGGTGCCCTTGGCTCCCTTGGCTCCCTTGGCTCCCTTGGCTCCCTGGCCATCTTCACGCCGGAGGCGCTTCGGCAGAATCTTCGCGAGGAACTTCACGACGGCTCCCCTTCCGCCGCGACGAGCGCGCCGACGGACTGGGCAAAGGCACGCCCGCGCTCCGAATAGGAGCCGAACATGTCGAAGCTCGAGCAGGCCGGAGCGAGGAGGACCACGTCTCCGGGTTCGGCGAGGCGCGCCGCCAGCTCCACGGCGTCGTCCATGTCCCGGGCTCGCTTCAAGAGCACACCGCTGCCATCGAAGGCCCCCTCGACGATCTCCGTGGCCTCGCCGAGGGCGATTACCGCGCGGCCCCGGTCACGCAAGCGCTCGACGAGGGGCGTCCAGCTCCCGCCCTTGTCGACGCCGCCGGCGAGGAGCACGACCCGCCCTTCGAACTCGCCGAGGCCGTCCACCGCGGCGGTCGCGGCCCCGACGTTGGTCGCCTTCGAGTCGTCGTAGTAGTCGACGCCGGCGAGGCGCCGAACATGCTGCATGCGATGAGGAAGACCGGTGAAGCAGGTGAGCACGCTCGCCACCTGGTCCGCGGCAACCCCCACGAGGCGCGCGGCGAGGGCCGCCGCGCAGGCATTGTCTCGGTTGTGCGCCCCGCGGATGAGCAGGTCGGCGACGGGCACCGCGAGACTCGACGTCCCGTTTTCGAGCATTTCGCCCGTCACCCGAACCACCCCATCGGCGCCGCCGAAGGTATGGAGGGTCGCCGCCGACGGCCTGGCGAGGGAGAGGGAGAGCTCATCCCCCGCGGGTACGACCGCCGCGTCTTCACGGGTCTGCCCGGCAAAGATGCGGCCCTTCGCCGCCACGTAGTCGGCGAAGGAGTCGTAGCGGTCGAGGTGGTCCTCGGTGACGTTGAGGAGGACCGCTACGTGGGCCCGAAAATGCTCGACGCGCTCGAGCTGGAAGCTCGACAGCTCCACCACCACGATGCCGTCCTCGCCTGCGGCGTCGGTGCCGACGACCTCGGTCACGGGCTCGCCGAGGTTGCCCCCGACGAAGGTCGGGCGACCGGTGCGCCGGCACATGTCCCCAATCATCGTCGTGACCGTGCTCTTGCCGTTGGTGCCCGTGATGGCGATGACGGTGCCGCGAATGAACCAGGACGCGAGCTCCACCTCGCTCGCGATGGGCACGCCGGCCGCGTCGGCAGCGGCGAGGGCCGGGAGCGGGGGCACGCCGGGAGACACCACGATGCGGTCTACCGACGTGAAGAGCTCCTCGTCGTGGCCCCCGAGGGAGAGTTCGGCCCCGAGGGCGCGGGCCGCCGTCGCGCGCTCGCCGAGGGCAGCCTCCTCTCGGGCATCGTTGACGATGACCTCAGCCCCGGCGTTCACCAGGACCTCCGCCGCCGAGAGACCGCTCGCCCCGAGACCGACGACGAGCACCCGCTTGCCCTGTAGCTCTACGGCGGTCATCGCAGCTTCAACTGGGCAAGAGAAACGAGGGCCAACATCATCGAGATGATCCAGAAGCGCACGATGATCCGCGGCTCGGGCCACCCCTTCTTTTCGTAGTGGTGGTGGATCGGCGCCATCAGGAAGACGCGCTTGCCCGTGGACTTGAAGACGGCGACCTGCGCGATGACGCTCACGGATTCGACGAAGAAGATGCCTCCGAGGACGACGGAGATGATCTCGTTCTTGGTGACTACGGCGAGGGCGCCGAGGCCGCCGCCGAGGGCGAGGCTGCCCACGTCCCCCATGAAGACCATCGCCGGGTAGGTATTGAACCAGAGGAAGCCAACGCCGGCGCCGATGACCGCCGCACCGAAGACCGCGAGCTCGGACGCGCTCTCGATGGCGGGGATGTGCAGATACCCGGCAACCGAGTGCCCGAAGATGGTCACGCCGCTCAGGTAGGCGAAGACGGCGTAGGTCCCGGCGTTGATCATGACCGGTCCGATGGCGAGGCCGTCGAGGCCATCGGTGAGATTCACCCCGTTCGACATGCCGGCGATGACGAAGGCTCCGAAAATGACGTAGAGCCACGCCGGCATCGAGATCGGATACTTGTCGAAGGCCACGAAGGGCACGTGCACGCGATGACGAATCTCGAGCCAGTCCTCGGGGAGCCCGGCCTGGCCGTAGAAGAGCCAGCCGCAGATGGCCCCGGCGATGAGGAATTGGAAGAGGAGCTTGTAGCGACCGGAGAGGCCCCCGGTGTCTTTCTTTCGAATCTTGGCCGCGTCATCGATGTAACCGATGGCGCCGTAGGACGCGGTGATGGCCATGACCACCCAGACCATGGAGTTCTTCGGGTCGGCCCAGAGGGCGGTCGATACGCCGAGGCTCAAGAGAATCAGCGCGCCCCCCATCGTCGGCGTGCCGGCCTTCGCGAGGTGGGACTCGGGGCCGTCGGCGCGGATGACCTGCCCGACCTGCTTGGTCTGCAGACGGCGGATGAACCACGGATAGAGGCCGAAGGTCAGGAGGAGCGCGGTCAGCATCGCCATCACGACGCGGAAGGGCACGTAGCGCAGGACGTTCAGAAAACCGAAGCTCTCGTGGGCGCTGAGGGGATAGAGGAGCTCGTAGATCACGACGCCACCTCGGGTCCGACCGCGCGAGAGAGGGCGGCGACCACCGCCTCGGTCTTCATCGACCGCGACCCCTTGACCAGCACCACGTCGCCAGGGCGACAGAGCTCCCGAATCGGGGCGACGGCCGCGGGGGCTTCGGCGACGTGGCGGACGCGGTCGCCTCCGAGCTCTCGGGCGGCCTCGGCGGCGGCGGCCATCTCTCTGCCAACGAAGACCGCCGCCCGGGCGCCTTCGGCCATCGCGACACGCCCGATACGCGCGTGCTCGTCTGCGCTCTCCCCGCCGAGCTCCAGCATGTCAGCGAGGACGACGCCGAAGGATACGCCACGAGCTTCGGCGAAGGCCGCGGCGGTCTGGATGGCGAGCTCCGTCGACCGCGGGTTGGCGTTGTAGCTGTCGTCGAGGATGACGAAGGGGCCTCCGGTCGTCGGGCAGAGCCGCCCCGGGGTCGGTGCGACGGCCGCGAGCCCCGGGAGCGCCTCTTGGACGTCGAGGCCCCGGGCCAAGACCACCGCGAGGGCCGCTGCGCCGTTGCGGGCCGCGGGTTCTCCGAGGAGCGAGAGCGTCGCCTCGACCCGACCGACGCCGCGCACGTCGTAGACGGCGATCGTACGAAGGTCGCGGTCGAAGGAGAACGATACGAGGCGAACGTCACACCCTTCGTCGCGACCAAATCGCAGGACGCGCCCCGGCGCCGCCGCTTCGGCGAGGGCAACCAGGTGGGGGTCGTCGCCATCGACGACCGCCTTGCCCCGGAGGGAGAGCGTCTCGATGAGGGAGGCCTTCTCACGGGCGACGTCGTCGACCGTGCCGAGGCCCTCGGTGTGGGCGGCGCTGACCAGCGTGACCACGGCGACGTCGGGACGCCCGATCTCTCCGAGGCGGCGAATCTCCCCCGGCTCGCTGGTGCCCATCTCGACCACCGCGGTGTCGTGGGCGCCTTCGAGACAGAAGAGGGTCATCGGCACGCCGATGAGGTTGTTCAGATTGCCGCGGGTCTTCGACACTGCCGCGCCGCAGGCCTCGAGGGCGGCTGCCACCAACTCCTTGGTGCTGGTCTTGCCGGCGGAGCCCGTCACGCCGATGACGTTCCCCGCCCAGCGGCCCCGGTGCATCGCCGCGAGGTCGCCGAGGGCCCGGGTGGTGTCGGCGACGCGTACGCGAGGGGCCCTCGAGGAAGCGAGCTCGGCGTCTTCGGATACGACCAGGGCACCGGCACCGGCGTCGACGACATCCGCAGCAAACCGATGGCCGTCGAGGCGCTCGCCGCGAAGGGCGACGAAGAGAGCGCCGGGGGTCACGGCGCGGGAGTCGATTGCGACTCCGCGAGTGCTGGCTGTCGGGCCCTCGAGGCGGCCTCCGGTCGCCCGGACGATTTCCTCGAGGGAGAAAGCTGCCTCGTTGTGGGGGATGGGGGTCGCCATCAGGCCTGACCTCCAGCATCCCGCCCAGGGGCCCTTGCGACAGCCCGGGCGATCGCCTGGGCAGCTTGTTCGCGGTCGTCGAAGTGACGCTTTTCGGTGCCGATGATTTGGTAGTCCTCGTGCCCCTTGCCGGCGATGAGCAACGTATCGCCGGGGCGCGCCGCCTCGATGGCGACCTCGATCGCCCGCGCCCGGTCGGTGATGGCCAGGTAGCCCGCGGTCGCGGCGCCGAGGGTCTCTTCGGCGAGGGGCTCCCCGTAGACTTCACGGACGCCCGGAAGGATCTCGTCGACGATGGCGTCCGGGTCTTCGGTGCGCGGGTTGTCACTGGTGACGATGGCAATGTCCGCGCCGTCGGCGGCGGCGTGGCCCATTAAGGGTCGCTTCTCGCGGTCACGGTCTCCGCCGCAGCCGAAGACCACCAGGAGCCTCCCCGGAGTCACGGAGACGAGAGCGCGGAGTGCATTCGCGAGGGCATCGGGGGTGTGGGCGTAGTCGACGAGGACGGCGACGTCCCGAGGGTCGGCGACGCGCTCGAGGCGCCCCGGGGCGCCGGTGGCCGTGCGCAGGGCGACCGCCGCGGCTTCGAGGTCGAGGCCGAGGGCGTAGGCGACGCCGAGGGTGATGAGCAGATTTTCGAGGTTGTGTTCGCCGAGGAGGGGGCTCTCGAGGGTGAGCTCCCCCGCCGGAGTCCGGACCCGGGCGACGAGGCCGCCGCGTCCCCAAGTGTACGAGAGCACCGCAAACTCCGCGTCGTCACGACCGGCGACCGAACAGCGAAGGGGCCCGTCGAGGCTCTCCGCGAGGCGAGAGCCAAAGGGGTCGTCGACGTTGATCACCGTCTTCTGGGGTGCGAGCTCTGAAAAGAGTCGGGCTTTTTCGTTCCCGTAGGCTTCGAAGGACCCGTGGAAGTCGAGGTGATCCTGGGTGAGGTTCGTAAACGCGGCGACCCGAAAC
>QMMC01000472.1 GCA_003647065.1 Deltaproteobacteria bacterium
CGTGCCCCAGGGCCGAGACTCCCTCCGAACCCTCATCGAACCCCTCGAATCCCCCGACGTCGCCGCAACCTTCGCCCGGCAGGTCGCCCGCCCCGCCGCGGACCGCCTCACGCGCGTCGACTACGAGCGCGCCTTCGGGGACACGCCCCCGCAGACTCGAGTGGGCAGCTTCTTCTCCATGGCGGCGTCGGCGATTCGCCGGGACGTATGGGAGCGGACCCCCTTCGACCCGGACCTGCAGTATTCGGAAGACGTCGATTGGACGACCCGAGTCACGGCCCTCGGGCACCGGGTGGTCTACGTCCCGGAAGCGCGATTCGAGCACTCCCACGACTACGACGTCCGGGGACAATTCAAGCGACGCCGCGGCGAAGGGGTCGCCGATTCGGCGATCCACCGGCTCGGAAAAGCATCGATCATCGACGACCTCGCCCGCCCCTTCGCCGGAGCCGTCCTCCGCGATGCCCGGGCCGGGGTCCTCGCCCCGGATGCCCTCGCCCTCCGTGTCGTGCAAGCGGCCGGGTACTTCGTCGGGCGGTGGGAGACCAAGCGATGATGCACGCCGAGGCCGAGACCGAGACGACGGGGCGGGTCTCCCCGGGGCGCACTGCGGGTGGCGATGCCCGAGCCGAGGCTCGGATCAGCCGCGACCTCGAGGTGATCGGCAAGGCAGTCCGGGAGCACCTCGGCTCGCGCCTCAGTGCCCTCCTCCTGGTCGGCGGATATGCCCGCGGCGAAGGCGGAGTGGTCGGCCAGGGGGCCGACCTCGGTCCCTATAACGACTACGATCTCCTGGCCATCGTCCGCAAAGGCCGCACGAAAGCACTGCAAGGGCCGCTGGCCGCTCTGGGCCACCGACTGAGTTCGGACCTGGCCATCGACGTCGACCTCTGGCCCTTCGCCGAGGCAAACCTTTCATCCGTGCCGCCCACCCTCTTCTGGCTCGACGTGGCCCTCGGCGGCGTCGAGGTCCTCGTCGGTGACGAGACGGTGCTGGGACGCTTGCCCCGTTTCGGGCCCCGAGACGTACCCCACGCCGAGGCCGCCCGCCTGCTGGCGAATCGCGCCGTCGGCATCGCGCTTTCGAACCTCGAACGAGAAGACCGCGACCTGCGGCGGGCCCGTCACGGGCACAAGGCCGTGCTCGCCTGCGGAGACGCCCGGCTCCTCGCGGCGGACCGCTACGGGCCAACCGTCGCGGCCCGAGTGGTGGAGATCACCCGCCAGCGCGGCGCCCCGGCCATCGGCGACGAGCTGGCCTTCGCCTACGCCGACGCAGCCGCATTCCGGACGCGCCCGGACCACTGGGCTCCCCCCGGAGACCAAGACCTCGACGCCTGGTCCCGCCGCATCATCGGCCTAGTCGGTCGCTCCCACCTCTCCTACGAGACCCACCGGGTCGGCACGCCGGCCTCCCCCGCGGGCTACGCCAACCATCGAGGCGCTCTCTTTCGAGGGGCACCGGACGTCGCCCGGGGGCCCCTCGCTGCCTTCCGGGCCTGGTCCCGGGGCCGGGCCCCGATCTCGCCCTGGGTGGGGCATCCCCGAGAGCGCCTCGCGCGGGTGGCCGTCGCCCTCGCCTACGGCCACGAACATCCCGGCACCCGCGCCATCGCGGCGCGGCTCCTGGGTCTCGCGGAGCACGACGGCCAACACGCCGAGAATGCCGAGGACGCCAAGGACGCCAAGGACGCCAAGGACGCCAAGGACGCCCCAGGTTCCATTGCGTCCCGTGTATCCGATGAAGCCCTGCACGCCGCCCTCTCCCGCCTCGCCGAGGTCGCCGGATGACGTCACGGGTCCTGGTCGTCTTCGTCGATGCATTTGGGGCGCGTCAGATCGAGCGCCTCGGCACCTCCCTGCCCTCCCTTACCCACCACAAGGCCCTCGGCGGCGTGCTCGGGTACTCGTCCGGGGCGCTCGCGACGGTGCTCACCGGAAAGCACCCGGAAGATCATGGCCGCATGTGCCTCTTCACCCGGGCACCGGAGGGCGGCGACCGCATCCTGAAGCCCCTCCGGGTCCTCGGGCTCTTGCCCCGGATCATTCACGAGCGCGGCCGGGTCCGTCACCTCGCGGGCAAAGCCTTCGCGCGCATGGCGGGCCTCACGGGCTACGTATCGCTCCACCGGGTCCCGCCAGAGGAGTTCCATTGGCTCGACCTCCCGGAACGCGACGACATCTTCAACGCCCGGGAACTCGGGGGCGTGCCGACCTTCCTCACCCAGGCCCGAGACGCAGGCCTGTCGGTCTATGCGGCGCCTTGGCAGGTAGAGGAGTCGCGACGCTGGAAGAACTCCATCGAGGTACTCAGCAAAGACAAACCCGACCTCGCGTTTCTCTACGCCACGGTCCTCGACGCCCGGTTGCACGAGTACGGCAACCGCCCCGACGTGGTCGAGGAGACCCTCGCCGAGATCGGCGCCCACGTCGAACGGGCCCGAGACGCCATGGGAAGCGACGGGGCCGACCTCACGACCTACGTCGTCGGCGACCACGGCATGGCCGACGTCTCCCGGGAGGTCGACCCCCGACGGGTGGTGCGGCGCCTCGGCCTGCGGCTCTTCGTGGACAGCACGATGCTGCGCATGTGGGGCAGCGGCGAGGAGCTCAAACGTGCCCGACGGGAGATCGAGCTCGCCGGGTGGCCGGGGAAGTGGCTCGACTCCGCGGCCCTGACCGAGCGCCGGGCCCCCGTCGCCGATGCACCCTACGGAGACGCGTTCTTTCTGTTGGAAGAGGGGGCCATCTTCGTCCCGAGCTATGTCGGCGGTTCCGTGCGGGGCATGCACGGCTACGACATCAGCGACTTCTCGGCCCGGGCGGCCCTCGCCTCGGACCGCCCCATCCCCGAGGGCCTGGTCGAAATCGCCGACCTCGCCCCGGAGGTGCGACGGGGTCTGGGGATCGGCCCATGAGGGTCGCGATGGTCGTGCCGAGCAACGGCTTCGTCGGCGGCATCGAGCGTCACGCCCACGACTTGGCCCGAGGCCTGTCGGGCCGTGGCCACGAACTCACCCTGGTCTACGGGGACCTCCCGGGGCGTCAGCCGACGCGCTTCGCCGAACCGTTCGCCCGCGCCATTCCCCGGAGCGAGGCCCATACCCTCCGGTCGGCCACGGCGGACGGCGGGGTCGACATCGTCTACGTGCACCGGGCGGCGAGCGCGGAAGAACTCGTAGATTTCGGCCCCCTTCCCCTGGTCGTCGTCAGCCACGACCACGACCTCACCTGCGTACGGTCCCACCGCTACCTTCCGATAGGTCACGCGCCCTGTCATCGGCCTCCGGGCCTCGCGTGTTTTCGCCACGGGTGTGTCGTGGTCCGGGACCGGCGCCCGGAATCGCGACTGCCGGTGACTCTCAAGAACCCCTACCTCCTTCGGCGGCGCTTGCGAGGCCTCGCGACGCGCGCGCCCCTGGTCTCCTGCAGTCGCTACGTACGCGATCAGCTCGTGCGCGCCGGCGTGCCCCCGAGCCGTGCCCACGTCATCCACCCGATTCCCCCCGAGGACGACCGCCCCACCGTGCCGCGGCCGAAGGCCCCGCATCTGGTTTGCGCCGGGAACCTTCTCCGGGGCAAGGGCGTCGACATCGCCATCGACGCGATGCGGCACCTCCCCGCCGACACCGAGCTCACCATCGTCGGCGACGGCCCATCTCGGGCTGACCTCGAGCGTCAGGCCATCGCGGAGGCGCCTCGTCGAATACGTTTCACCGGCTGGGTCCCCCCGGGGGAAATCGCGAGCTTCTACGACCAGGCCTCGGTCGTCGTCGTCCCATCCCGTTGGCCCGAGCCCTTCGGCATGGTCGGCATCGAAGCCATGCGCCGGGCCCGCCCCGTCGTCGCAGCAGGCCACGGAGGCATCGAGGAGTGGGCCAACGGCACCGCCGGAGCACGCACCTTTGCTCCGGGGGACGCGCGTTCCCTCGCGGAAGCGGCCCGGGCGCTCCTCGCAAATGATGACGCAGGCTCTGCCGCGCTTCTCCATGCGCAAGAGCGCTTCCCCCACGCTCGGCTCCTCGACGAGGTCGAGGCTCTCCTCGGACAGGTCGCCGCGTGAACTTCATCGCGCTCACCATCGGGGTGCTGGGGATCTATCCCCTCGCTCTCTTCGCGCGGAAAGTCGGCTGGGTCCCGGTCGTGCTCAGCGGGCTCATCGGCCTGCTCCCGTTCCTCGGCTTCGACCCCCTCACCTTCGACTTCTTCCAGCAGCCCTACCGGGGCGAGTCCCGGTCCCTCGAGATCTCCGTCCTCGACCTGGTCGCCGCCGCCCTCTACTTCGCGCTGCCCAAGGCGAAGCAACCGTCGCCGTACCGAGCCAGCCGCTACACCTACCTCGCGTTCGTACTCTTCTCTCTCTCCGTCGCCCCGATTGCTCTGCACTCGCTCTTTTCCATCGGCAACCTCGTTCGGGCGTATTTCCTCCTGGGCGTCGTCACTCGGTTGGCGGAGAAGCCCGAGCTCGCCAATGCCCTCGGCCGGGGCCTCGCCCTCGGCGTCGTCTACTCCGCCGGCCTCGCTCTCAAGCAACGCTACCTCGACGGCATGTTCCAGGTCACCGGAGGTTTCGAGCACGCCAACTCCCTCGGCATGGCGGTGAACCTCGCGGCGCCCATCGCCTTGGCAGTCCTCCTCGAGACCAAGTTCGACAAGCTCGCCATGGCCGCCATCACCGGGGCGGCGATTTGTGTCGTCCTCGCGCTCTCCCGGGGAGCGCTTATGATGTTTGGGTTCGCCTGCGGGCTGGTGATCCTGGGGTCTCTGTACCGCCAGGTCACCCGGCGGAAGATCTACATCACCCTCTTCCTCGCCTTCGGCGCACTCCTCGTCCTCGGCAAGAGCGCGGACAGCATCATCGAACGGTTCGTCACAGCCCCCGCGGCCTCAGTCGCCGCCCGCCACCGCTTCGAAGACGCCGCCAAGGCCATGATCGAAGACAACATCTTCGGCGTGGGTATCAACCAGTATTCGTACGTGCTGGAGCACCACGGCTACGCCGACGAGTTCGACATGCCCCCGGTCGACCGTGACGGCCTCGCTCACCACATCTACTGGCTCACCGCCGCGGAGCTGGGCTGGCTCGGGCTCTTGGCCTACCTGTGGCTCATCGCCACTCCCTGGTGGACCGCTGTGTGGGGGGCTCTGCGAAGCAAGGGGGACGTGCGGGGCGCCGTCATGCTCGGCTGCGCGGCCGGCATGACCGCCATGCACGTGCACGGCGTCGCCGAGTGGGCGGCCCGGCAATCTTCGTTGATGTACATCTTCTGGACCGTCGCCGGCCTGGCCGCGGCGATGAACCGAAGCGTCGAACGCAGCAAGCGCGAAGCTGCGGGCTGATCGCCGGCTGAGCGTTGACGCTCAGTTGGCTTCGATCAAGATCACCGCGACCATGATGGCCACCGCGGCACCGATGAGCGGCGCGAGGGCGGCCATGACGCGGCCAAATTTGGCGCCACCGCTCTCGTGTACGATGACGACGTCTCCGGGGGCGAGGATCGGGTCGTTGCCCTCGCCATCTTGAAGATCTTCGAGGCTCACCGCATAGACGTCGGGGTTCTCGGGGTCGCCGCGGACGTTGCGGATGTCATCGGCATCGCCAAACTCGTTCGGGCTACCTGCCATCGCGAGCGCCGCGCTCACCCGCATGCCTCGGTAGTGGCGGATGGTCCTCGACCCGTTGAGGGCGCCGACGACGGACACGTTCGGCATGTTCTGCGCGGGGATGTGCACGTGGTCCCCAGGACGGGCCCGGACATTGTGTCGAGGGTCACCGGCCAGCGCCCGGCCAAGGCTCACCGGCAGCTCCTCGCCATCCCGATGCACGGTCGCGCGCTCGAGGTCCGCCAGGTCGAGGTAGTCGCCCTCCTGGCTGACCTCGATCCTCGGCCCTCCGGCGCCGGCGACGAGGTCCGCGATGCGTGCCCCCGGCCCGACGGCGACCTGCCCCGGGGTCGTCACCGCTCCGAGCACCGTCGCGAGATGTCCGGCGGGATCGGCGACGTAGATGTTCACCCGAACGAACCTGTCGAAGCGCTGCATCGCCTCTTCGAGGCGCGCTTCGGCCTCGGTGAGGCCTTCGCCACCGACCGATACGTCGCCGACCAGGGGCACATGGATGCGGCCCGCCTCGTCCACCACCACTCCCTCGAGGACCGTGGTCTCGCTCGAGATGGTGGTGATCGTCAGCACATCCCCGGGAAAGAATGCGAAGGGCAAAGGGTCCCCCTCGTCCATCCCGGCCCGCTCCGCCGGCGGTAGCGAGTCGAGGCCCGCCTCGGTAGGAACCGTAGGAGCCCGGGGAACGCTGCTGCCGCATCCCACGACCCCAAGCGCGAATATGAGCACCAGCCGCGACATTCGGCGGACGGTATCACGAAACCAGGTTATACCAG
>QMMC01000473.1 GCA_003647065.1 Deltaproteobacteria bacterium
CCTCGCGGCCTGGCGCAAGCTGGTGGGCCTGCCCGACGCTCCCTGGGGCTCCTACGTCGAGGTGCGCAGGAACGCCCCCGAGGTGCTGCGCCGGGAGCTCGAGACCGCCCCGCCCCTGCCCATCAAGTTCTGCCCGGTCGCCAGCGACCCGTATCACGCGGTCGAAGCTCGCGAGGGCATCACCCGGGCCTGCCTCGAGGTGCTCCGCGAGGACCGCGAGAAACGCCCACCCCGCGACGTGTTGGTGCTCACCCGGGGCGCCTTGGTGCGGCGCGACTTCGACCTCCTCGGGGACCTCGGCGCATACCTCGGCGTATCCCTGCCGACCATCGACGATGAGGTTCGCGCTCATTTCGAGCCTCGGGGGGCCACGGTGACCGAGCGCCTCGCTTTGCTGCGCGACGCCCGGTTCGCCGGCGCCCAGACCTTCGCCGTCGTCCAGCCGATCCTCCCCGGAAACATCGACGCCCTCGCCGATGCCCTCGCGGAGACGGTCTCGTCGGTCCGGGTCGCCGTCCTCGAGGGCGAAGAGGGGGCCGCGGCTGACTTTCGGGATCCGCGCTACGCCCCGGCCCGGGAAGCGGCCTGGCAGGCCGACCGCGCCCAGGAACTCGGGGAGGCCCTCGGAGCGCGCGGGGTGGCCCTGTGGACCTCGGAGCTGCCGCCCTCTTCGTAGTTCCGAGGCCTAGTTCGATGGTCGCGGTAGTATCGCCGCCATGACGCGCAGCTACCTCTTCGAGACGGATGAGCACCGGGCCCTCCGACAGCAGGTGCGGAGGTTCGCCGAAGAGCGGATCGCCCCCCACGCCCATGCCTGGGAGGAGGCGGGTGAGTTTCCGAGGGCCCTCTACGGCGAGGCGGCCGAGGCCGGCGTCCTCGGCATCGGCTATGCGCCCGAGCTCGGTGGCCACGGCGGCGACATCACCCACACCCTCGTCGCCGCAGAGGAGATGATCCTCCGGGGTAAGTCCGTGGGTACCACCGTGGGCCTCGGCAGCCATGGTATCGCCCTGCCGCCCATCGTGCGCTTCGGTACCGAAGAGCAGAAGACGCGCTTCGTCGAGCCGGTCCTCCGGGGTGAGTGGGTCTCGGCCCTCGCGATAACCGAGCCCGGCGGCGGCAGCGACGTCGCATCGCTCGGGACCACCGCGGTCCTCGATGGAGAGCACTACGTCGTCAACGGCAGCAAGACCTTCATCACCTCGGGCTGCCGGGCGGACTTCGTGACGACCGCGGTGCGTACCGGCGGTGAGGGCCACGGCGGGGTTTCGCTCTTGGTGATCGAGAAGGGCACGTCGGGGTTCTCGGTCTCGAAGAAGCTCGCCAAGACCGGTTGGTGGGCCAGCGACACCGCCGAGCTCACCTTCGAAGATTGCCGGGTGCCGTCCGTGAATCTCATCGGTATCGAGAACGCCGGGTTCTTCGCCATCATGACCAACTTCGTCTCGGAGCGGCTCTACCTCGCGGGCCAGTGCGTCGCCATCGCCGAGCTCGCTTACCAGGAGAGTGTCGCCTACGCCCGTGAGCGGGCGGCCTTCGGCAAGAGCCTCATGGGCTTTCAAGTGATCCGCCACAAGTTGGCAGACATGGCCTCGCGGATCGCGGCGGCTCGGGCCCTCACCGGTGAGGTCGCGGCGCGCCACGCGGCCGGCGAGGAGGACCCGGCGCTGGCCGCGATGGCCAAGAACACCGCGTCCGACATGTGCAGCTTCGTCTGCGACCAGGCGGTGCAGATCCACGGCGGCTACGGCTACATGCGCGAATACGTCGTCGAGCGCCTCTACCGAGACGCGCGCCTCTATCCGATCGGCGGCGGCACCCGAGAGATCATGAACGAGATCATCTCGAAGGCCGAGGGCTACTGACGGGGGTCATTTGCCCCCTACTTGCCGCCCTACTTGCCGCCCTACTTGGCGCCTAGGACGATCCCCTGCTCGATGAAGTCCGCGAGCATGCCGCCTAAGGTCTCGATGAACTTCTCGGTGATGGCGGTGTCGTGTTTGGCGCAAACACGTTTCACGACGTCGGCGACCGTCTCCGCGCCGGCGAGCCATCCATCTACCAGGTCCGCCGAGAGCGCGTTCGGGACCCAGGTGTAGAGGCGGTCGTCTTCGGACTTGCGGTAGATCATCACCGCGGTCGGCCTCGGGGCGTAATCCGTCTCGCCTTCGGCGAGATCCTTGTGCACCGGGTGGTCGAAGCGCAGCTGCCGAAGGGTCGGGTTCATGACGGCCACCTTCTCGAAGGTGAACTCGCCGGGCTCTTCGGGCCAGGGCACGTCGACGTAACCGACCTCCCACTTTGCGGCTTCGAGGCGGCCCAGCTCGATCACCCACCGCGGTACGTCCTTGTCGGCGTTCCACCGCGGGATCGCGAAGTCGGCGAATGCCGGCACGATCTCCCGGATGTAGCGGGTGCGCGGTGGCGCCTCGTCGAGCCACGCGTCGTAGGTCGCCTGGTAGCGCGCGTCACCGAGGGCTGCGACGGTCCGCGGCAGGCCGCTCTTGATCATGCCCTGCATGCGGCGGCGGACCATGTGGCGGTAGGTGAGCCAGCGCTCGGGCAAGCCGCCCAGCTTTTCGAGGGCTTCGGCTGGGGGCTCCGCGTCGAGGAGCACCTGCATGAAGCGCCTTTGGTGGTCGACGATCATCGCGCGCCCTCCGTGGCCCGGTCGTAGATCTCGCTGAGGCGACGGACTTGCTCGAGGAGCTCGTCTACGGGGATGAAGTTGCCGTCACGCTCGAGGAGCACGGGCTTGGGCCCAATGCGGCGGAGGGTGTAGTCGAGGAGATCGTAGACGTCGTCGCAGATATCTTCCCCGTGGGTGTCGATGCGGAAGCCGTCGTGGCGCACGAGGTGGCCGGCGACGTGGATCTGGACGACCCTTTCGGCCGGGATCTGGTCTATCCACTTGCGCGGGTCGAAGCCCAGATTCTTGGCGTTGACGTAGACGTTGTTCACGTCGAGGAGCATTTTGCAGTCCGCGGCTTCGAGGACCTCGAGGCAGAAGGTCACCTCGTCGGACTCCGAGTCCGGACTCTCGGCGTAGTAGCTGACGTTCTCGAAGGCGAGGTTCTCGCACCCCGTCGCGTCCCGGGCCTCGATGATGCGCCGGGTATAGAGCTTCGCCGCCTCTTCGGTGAAGGGCAGGGGCAGGAGATCGTGGGCGAAGACCCCGTCGACGTCCGAGAAGCAGAGGTGGTCGCTGTGCCACGGGGACTGAACGTCCGAGAGCAGCTGCTTCAGCTGCGTCGTGTACTCCTCGGCGAAGGGCTCGGCCCGGCCGTAGCACATCGTCAGCCCGTGGGTCGCGATGGGCCACTTCTCCATGGCCTGCTTCAGCGCCGTCGGAAAACGACCGCCGCGGTTCATGTAATTCTCGGGATGAATCTCCAGCCACTTCACTTCGGCTGGCTTCTTCTCGAGAAGCTCCTTGGCCATCTCCATGCGGAGGCCAATCCCCACTCCATTGACATCACTCATCACCAGGACTCTATGCCGGCCGGCGCCGAGTTGTTAAGGCCGGAATGAGAGGAAACGTGCACCGTTGCCCGATCAGGCCCTGGGGTCCAGTTGCGTCAGTCGCCGAGCGCGCCCGCAGGCGCCGACAGAGACGTACTCAAAGTACGTCGACCGAGGTGCCGAGGACGTAAGCCGGCGAATGGCGTGACTGGGGCCCAGGGTTAACGGCAAACGCCGCAGCCCGAAGGCCGCGGCGTCTACACGCAAACTCTCTTGGGTGGCTTCAGCCGCCGCAGGAGCCTTCGCCGCAGGAGCCTTCGCCCTCAGCAGCCTCTTCGCCGCCCTCGGCGCCTTCGCCGCCGCAGGAGCCTTCGCCGCCCTCTTCGCCGCCGGCCTCAGCACCGCAGCCGCCTTCGCCGCCGCAGCTGGACTCGCCGCCCGCCGTGTCGGCGCCGTCGCCCTCGGAATCGGCGCCAGCCTCGGAGGACCCACCGCCACAACCGACCATGGCCATGCCGAATGCGCCAGCGGCCATACCAATGAGAACCTTCTTCAGACTTGCGTTCATGTGATTCCTATCTCCTCTGTACCGTTAGTTTCACTGTCAGCGCCGCTCACCATGGGTCAGAGCGCTGCCAAGCTTTGGATTGATCGACGTGGCCTACCACTGCCCGCCGTACTGCATACAGGGCGCACGCTAATCGAATGCCGATGCGGCCCGCAACTAAAAAGCACGAGCGAAGTGACCTGAGGGCATGCACAAAGTCCCACATTGTGGGTGTTTGCCTCAGGGGGATTGCTCATCTGCGTCACGCCGGGCTGTACGCCATCCGTCGGCAATAGTTTCAGCCCTCGACCAAATCTTCGACCCGCGCAGAAACAGCGTTACGGCTAGATATTGCGCTGGGATCCGTGCCGTCCTAGAAACTCAGGCGCGATGCGCTCGTGCATGACGCTCCTTGCTCTCCTTGCGCTGCTTGCCCTGCCGGGGATGGGCTGCGGGGTCCCTCTTCGGGGGGGGCCGGAGTCAGCTCCGACCCCAGCCGTCGGGGCGGCCGTCACCCACTACGACTACACGGTCCGCGTCGATGCCGAGCTTACCGAGATCGACGTCACCGTCTGCTTCGATGGCGTGCCCGCCCAGAGTCTCTCGTGCCTGAACCCCCCGGCCGCCGTAGCCTTTCGCCGGGCCGAGGTGCGCAGCCCGGGTAGGGCGCCGGAGCCCCTCGAGCGAACGGGTCGTCAGATCCTCGTGCCGCCGAATCTGCCCGCCGGTGCTTGCGTTGGCTACGTGATCAACATTCGCGACGCGACGGACGCGTCGATGTTCGGCGGCATGCGGGCGCCGGGCGGGGTGATGCTCAACGGGACGGGGTGGCTCTGGGCGCCGCGGCCCCTCGCCGACGGCGCCACCGGCACCCTCCACTTCGAGCTCCCCCCGGGGGTCGATGCCGCCGTGGCGTTTCCCCGCGAGGGCGACGGCTACCGACTGCCTCCGGACACATTTCAGTTTCTCTCCCACACCGTGTTCGGGCGCTTTTCCCGCCGGGAGGTCCCCGTGCCCGGCGGAGTCCTCGACGTCGTTCGCCTCGGCGGGCCCCTCGCGGTGACCGACGCCGACCTCGACACCTGGCTCACCGGCGTGGGCCATAGCGTCTCGCAGATCAGCGGCCGCTTCCCTGTCGAGCGGGCCCTCGCGGTGGTCATCCCAGTCGCCCGTGGTGACGGCGTCGTCTTCGGCAACGCCGGGCGCGGAGGCGGGCCGTCGGTGATGTTGCTCGTCGGGGCCGAGGCAACCCTCGACGACCTCCGGGGGGATTGGGTGCCGCCTCACGAGTTCACCCACCTCGCGATGCCCTATGTGGGCCGCCGCGATGCCTGGATGAGCGAGGGAATAGCGACCTATTACCAAGAAGTACTGCGGGCCCGGGGGGGAGTGCAGTCGCCGCTGGAGGCCTGGCGCGCTCTCGACGCCGGCTTCATCAGCGGCCGCGAGTCGGGGACCGGCGTGACCCTCGACCGAGAGAGCGCTCGTATGCGGGTGACCTATGAGTTTCGCCGGGTCTATTGGGCGGGGACGGCGCTGGCTTTCCTCGCCGACATCGCCCTTCGCGAAGAGGGGTCGTCCCTCGATGCTGCCCTCGTCGCCCTCGACACGTGCTGCCGCGTGCCCCAACGCGTCTGGCGGGGCCGCGAGGTGGCCCGAGTATTCGACCAGCAGACGGGGCACCCAGTCTACGAGGCCCTCGCCGAGCAATGGCTCTCGGAGACGCGCTTCCCCGACGTCGAGAGCCGCTACGAGTGGCTCGGCCTGCGGCGGGGTGAAGACGGGTTGCTCGAGCTCGTGGCCGACGCACCAGGAGCGGCGCTGCGGGACTCAATCATGAGTCCCTTGACGCCAATGCGTCGGTAGTGAGCCTCCGTTCCCGTTCCCGTTCCCGTTCCCGTTCCCGTTCCCGTTCCCGTTCCCGTTGACTGGCCTCCGGGCTGCGCCCGAACGCGTCGACTAGTCTGTACCTGTGCAGCTCCACGGACTTCGTCCGCTCCGCCATGCACAGCTACAGCCGAGTGGCCCGTTCCCGTTCCCGCGGCCGCGAACCGGCTCTTCATCGCTGCGCTCGAATTCGCCGGCGATGCGCTCTGAGGGTGATCGCTCCTTCGCCCGTTTCACTCTGCAAACGTTCCTGGCTGACGCTGCCAGAGGGGACAGCGACGGCGTCGCCGTGCGCGCATCGATGGCTTCGATCTGCACGCCGATACGACGGTGCGGGCGAGGAGCCGCGATCGCCTCGAACGGCTATGCCGCTATCTCCTCCGGCCACCGCTGTCGGAAGAGCGCCTCGAGCGATGTGGTGAGCAAATCCGGCTCGAACTAAAGAGCACCTGGCGGGACGGCACGACGCACCTGCTCTTCGAGCC
>QMMC01000474.1 GCA_003647065.1 Deltaproteobacteria bacterium
CGTGGAGGCCCGAAACGGCGAGCACGTGGGCGAGGCCGGCGCGGCGCACCGCGTCCCGACGCGACTGGTCTACCGCTCGCCGGTCGCCGAGGACCAGCGCCCGGGCGACGCCCCGGGGGCCCGGGGAGAGGGTCGCGTCGAGGCGTCGGCGTATTGCCGAGCGCACCGCGCCGAGGGCCCTGGCCCAGGCGCTCTGGGCGAGGACCTCCGGGGCCCCGACGACGCGTCCGCGGGCGGCGACCCGGCGAGAGGGCCATGGGACGTGGGGGGACTCGTTTCGGAACGTAACAGTGGGCCGGAGCCGCGCGAGAACGCGGACCCGGGCGCCGTTCGGGAGGTCGCCGCGGAGGGTGAGCCGGATGTTGGTTGGCAGGGGTAGTTCGTCTTCGACGCGGGAGCCGGAGGTCACGCGGAGGGTTGCCCAGGTTGGTGTTCCGGCTTCCGTTGCCGTTCCCGTTGCCGTTGCCGTTCCCACTTCGGCTCTCTCCACTACCCCCTCCACCCGATACAACCCGGGCGCCATCGGCGGCGGGGCGATTGGGGAGGCGGGGAGGGCGAGGCCGGCGAGGGCTGTGGCTGCGGCAATAGCAAAGAGCCGTCGGGGACCCCCGACCACCTGGGCAGAGAGCCCCAGGCAGAGAGCGCCGCCGGCTACGGCCAAGCGAATGGTGCCCAGGTCGAATACGGCGCCGATCACCAGTCCCGCGAAGAGGGACCCCGCCACGAAAGAAATGCGTGTCACGGAGCGGGACCATTCAGGAATCACGCCACCCTAGACCCTACGTAAACATTGGGCTTTCTTGGTGCACTGGGTGGCGGCCGCCGGCGGTTCGCCGGCGGTTCGCCGCTACCCACATGCGCGAGAGCACGCCTTGCCTTGACACCGCTTCCCAATATTCCTAAGTAACGGACTGAACCCAACCCTAACCCATGCGTAAGGGTTAGGGTATGCGCGGCACCCGCCATGCTCGTCCAACTCAACCCACCAACCGCCCAACGACTTCGCGTCGGCGCCCTCGCCAAGCGCACGGGCAAGACGGTGCGCGCGCTCCATCATTACGAGCGCCTCGGTTTGCTGACTCCGACCGAGCGATCAGATGGCGGCTATCGCCTCTACGACTCCGAGGCCGAAGTCCGCGTTCGCTGGATCGTCAAGCTCCAGGACATGGGGTTCACCCTCTCCCAGGTGCAGGCCATCGTCCGCCACTACGGCGAGAGCGACTCGGCACCGGGCGCGATGGCGCACATCCAAGAGCTGTACAACAGCAAGCTCACCGAGACGCGTGAGCACATCGCAAAGCTCACCGCCCTCGAGGCCGAGCTCGTCACCAGCCTCGCCTACCTCGCCACCTGCGACACCTGCGACCCAAACCGACTCGTCGATGACTGCCCGACCTGCAACGTCGAGCACCCGCAAGAGGAGACCGACCTCGTTGCGGGGCTCCTCAGTCAATCTGCTGGATAAGACCATGGCCTTGAAGCTCCCCATCTACCTCGACAACAACGCGACCACGCCGGTGGACCCGCGCGTCGTCGACGCGATGCTCCCCTACTTCACCGAGCACTTCGGCAACGCCGCGAGCCGGAACCATCCCTTCGGTTGGAAGGCCGAGGAGAAGGTCGAAGAGGCCCGCGAGACCATCGCGAAGCTCATCGGCGCCAAGAGCGGGAAGGAAATCATCTTCACCTCCGGCGCGACCGAGAGCGACAACCTCGCCATCAAGGGAGTGGCCCACTTCTACAAGGAGAAGGGCAACCACATCATCACGTGCAAGACCGAGCACAAGGCGGTCCTCGACAGCACCAAGCGCCTCGAGCGCGAGGGCTTCGACGTCACCTACCTCGACGTCGACGACAATGCCCGGGTAGACCCCGAGGCGGTCCGGGCGGCCATCACGGACCAGACCATCCTGGTGTCCATCATGCTTGCCAACAACGAGGTGGGCACGGTCCAGCCCATCGAAGAGATCGGCAAGATCACCCGGGAGAAGAAGGTCTTCTTCCACGTAGACGCCGTTCAAGGGGTCGGCCGGGTGCCCTTCGACGTCGAGGCGATGAACGTCGACCTCGCATCGATCACGGCCCACAAGATGTACGGCCCCAAGGGCGTCGGCGCGCTCTACGTGCGCCGCTCGAAGCCCCGGGTTCGTCTCCTCGCGGAGATCGATGGCGGTGGCCACGAGCGCGGCATGCGCAGCGGCACCCTCAATGTGACCGGTATCGTCGGTTTTCAGGCGGCCGCCCAGATCATGATCGACGAGGGCCAGGCCGAGATAGAGCGCCTCCGCGGCATGCGGGACCGCCTGCGCAACAAGCTCTGGGGCGCCCTCGACGAGCTGGTGCTCAACGGCGCCGACGACCCCTGGCGTCACCCGGGCAACCTCAACGTGTCGTTCTCGTTCGTCGAGGGTGAGGCGATGATGATGGCCATCAAGGATGTCGCCGTGAGCTCCGGCAGCGCTTGCACGTCGGCCAGCCTCGAGCCCAGCTACGTGCTCCGGGCGATGGGCGTCGACGAAGAGATGGCCCACACGTCGATCCGGTTTGGTATCGGCCGCTTCAATACGGACGAAGAGATCGACTACGTCGCCGACCTCGTCATCAGCCAGGTTGGGCGCTTGCGCGACCTCTCGCCGCTCTACGAGATGCACAAGGAAGGCATCGACCTCAAGTCGATTCAGTGGGAAGCCCACTGAGAACGAGAAGACCATGGCCTACTCCGACAAACTCATCGAACACTACGAAAACCCGCGCAACGTCGGCACCCTCGACAAGGGTGACGACACCGTCGGCACCGGCCTCGTCGGCGCCCCGGCCTGCGGTGACGTGATGCGCTTGCAGATCCGAGTGAACCCCGAGACTCAGATCATCGAAGACGCCAAGTTCAAGACTTTTGGTTGCGGCAGCGCAATCGCCTCGTCGTCCCTGGCGACAGAGTGGATCAAGGGCAAGACCGTCGAAGAGGCGAACGCCCTCAAGAACACGCAAATCGTCGAGGAGCTGAACCTCCCGCCGGTGAAGATTCACTGTTCAGTGCTCGCCGAGGACGCGATCAAGAGCGCCATCGCCGACTTCCGCGAAAAGCAGAAGAAGCAGGAAGACAAGGGTTGAGGAGTACCGCCATGCTGACGGAAACAACGCAAAACGCTTCCCAGAAGACATCGAGCCCGCCTGCCGAGGTGGCTGCCGAGATGACCGCCGAAACGCCCCAAACGCCCCAAACGCCAGAAGAGGCGTTGAAGGCCGGCATCGATCTCACCCCCAAGGCCATCGAGATGGCCAAGAAGGCCCTCGACCGCCGCGGCACCCCCGACGCTGCGCTGCGCCTCGGAGTGAAGGGCGGCGGCTGCTCGGGCGTCGGCTACGCCATCGAGTTCGCCGACAAGATTCGCAAGCGTGACAACGTCTTCGAGTTCGACGGTCTCAAGGTCGTCATCGACCCGAAGAGCCTGGTCTACCTGCGCGGCACCATCCTCGACTACGAGGTCAAGCTGATGGAGCACGGCTTCAAGTTTCGCAATCCCAACGAGAAGGGCAGCTGCGGCTGCGGCGAATCCTTCTTCATGTGAGCTTCTCGTCGCTCGACCCTCGAGCGACCTCGGGCGTGTGTAGTGGACCCCTTTTCGACGATGGGCTTGCCGGCTCGGTACGGCATCGACCTCAAAGAGCTCGAGGTGCGCTACCGCGAACTGTCGCGGGTGCTGCACCCGGA
Source organism: Deltaproteobacteria bacterium (assembly GCA_003647065.1). Taxonomy (GTDB): domain Bacteria; phylum Myxococcota_A; class Polyangia; order Polyangiales; family B10-G4; genus B10-G4. Next base: position 3,713 of record QMMC01000474.1, read on the forward strand.
CAAACACGCCCACAAGCCGGCGGGGGAGCGGCGCATCAGCCTCGGCAAGGCGGTCGAGGTCAACGAGGCGTACCGCATCCTCAAGGACGACCTCGCCCGGGCGACGGCGCTCCTCGCCCTCGACGGGCACGTCGTGGCCGAAGGCGAGGGTGCCCCCTCGGACCCGATGTTTCTGATGGAGGTCATGGAGCTGCGCGAGGAGCTCTCCGAGGCCCGCTCCGCAAAGGACCTCGACCGGGTCGGCGCATTGGGTGAAAAGGTCACCGCGATGCGGCGCGCGACCACGGCTCAGATGGCGACCGCGTTCGATGGCCCGGAGCCGGGGGGCGCCGGGAGAGAGCATGCGGAGCTGAAGGCCCTGGTGGGGCGTCTCCGCTACTACCGGCGCTTCATGGACGAAGTCGACGTGATCGAAGAAGAGGCATTGGGCTGATATGGCGCTCCTGCAAATTGGTGATCCCATCTCGATGCCGACTCCCATCGGCATCGATCTCGGCACGACCCACAGCCTCGTCGCGTGGGTGACGCCGACCGGCGGCGCCGTCGCCATCCAAAACTGCGACTCCGAGGTGCTGGTGCCCTCGGTCGTGCACTACCGCGAAGACGGCGGAGTGGTCGTCGGGACCGGGGCGATGGCCCAGGCCCTCGACCACCCCGAGGCGACCATCGCGAGCGCCAAGCGCTTGATGGGCCGCGGCGCCGACGACCCCGAGACCAAACGCCTCGGTTCGTATCGGTACGCCAGCGACGAGGGGCCGGTCGTGAAGTTCGACGTCGGCGGCGGCAAGGTGGTCACCCCCATCGAGGTGAGCGCAGAGATCCTCCGCGAGCTCAAGAACCGGGCTATCGACGACCTGGGCGACGTCGGGGCGGCGGTCATCACGGTGCCTGCCTACTTTGATGATGCCCAGCGCCAGGCGACCAAGGACGCGGCGAAGCTCGCCGGCCTCGACGTCCTCCGGCTGCTCAACGAGCCGACCGCCGCCGCCCTCGCCTACGGCCTCGCCTCGAAAGAGAACGGCGTCTTCGCGGTCTATGACCTCGGCGGCGGGACCTTCGACATCACCATCCTCGTCCTCGACGATGGTGTGTTTCAGGTGAAGAGCACCGGCGGTGATAGCCAGCTCGGTGGTGATGATCTCGACCGGGCCCTCGCGGGAGTCTTCCTCGAGGACCTCGCCTACGCGGACGGTTCCGAGGTCCCGTCGAACATCGCCCGGGCCCTCCTGAGCGGCGCCCGCCGGGTCAAGCATGCCCTCTCCGATGTCGAAGTCGTCGATGCGGAGATCGAGCTTCCGGACGGACGCAAGGTCGAGCGCCGCATTACCCGCGCCGACTTCGATGCCCTCGTGGCGCCCATCATCAAGCGCACCGGCGTGGCGTGCCGACGAGCGCTCCGCGATGCCGGCTTGTCGAAGGACGACATCGACGGGGTGATCCTCGTCGGCGGCGCTACCCGGACGCCGATCGTCCGAAGCTACGTCGCCGAGGTCTTCGGCAAGGAGGCTCTCGCGAGCATCGACCCGGATCAGGTCGTCGCCCTCGGCGCCGCCCAGCAGGCGGACCTCCTCGGCGGTGAGTCGCGGCGCGACGATGTGCTGCTCCTCGACGTCTTGCCCCTTTCGCTGGGCCTCGAGACCATGGGCGGCGTCGCCGAGAAAATTCTGCCGCGAAACACCGCCATCCCGGTGGCGGCGGCCCAGGTTTTCACCACCTATGCCGACGACCAGACCGGATTCGACCTCCACGTGGTCCAGGGCGAACGGGAGCTCGTCGAAGATTGTCGGAGCCTCGCCCGGTTTACCCTCAAGGGCATTCCGCCGATGGCGGCGGGCCTCGCGCGCCTCGAGGTTCGCTTCGAGGTCAACGCGGACGGCATGCTCTCGGTGTCCGCCCAGGAGCAGCGCACGGGCATTCATCAGGAGGTCGAGGTCAAGCCAAGCTACGGCCTGACTGACGACCAGATCGAGGCGATGCTCCTCGATGCCTACGAACACGGCGGGGACGACGTGGCGAAGCGCATGCTGCGGGAGCAGCAGGTCGACGCGGCCCGGGTCCTGTCATCGATCGAAGGGGCCCTCGGGGCCGACGCGGCGCTGCTCGAAGAGGGCGAAGAGGCGCGCATCCGAGAGGCGATGAAGAGGCTCTCGGATGCCGCAGCCGAAAGCACCGACCACCGGGTCATCGCCAGCCGCATCGAAGAGCTCGACGAGCTCAGCACTCCCTTCGCGGGCCGGCGCATGGATCGGTCGATCCTCGACGCGCTGCGCGGCCGGGCCATCGGGGCCATCGAAGACGAGACGAAGGACGCCAAGGGCGTCGAGACCCACCTGGCCGAAGAAGCCGAGAAGTACGCGCAAGAGCGCCAGGACAGCTAACGATGCCCATCGTCAAGTTCACCAATCTCGGCATTGAGGTCGAGGTGCCCGTCGGTACGACGATCCTCGAGGCCGCCAAGTTGGCCCACGCCCCCGAGGGCGATCGCTGCGGCGGGGTCTGCGCGTGTTCGACCTGCCACGTCTACGTGGGCGCCGGCGAAGACGGGCTCTCGGAGGCTGAGGACGAGGAGCTCGACATCCTCGAGAAGGCCTTCATGCCGAAGTTCAACTCGCGCCTGGGTTGCCAAGCGAAGATCGACGAAGACGGCGTCTACGAGGTCGAGA
>QMMC01000475.1 GCA_003647065.1 Deltaproteobacteria bacterium
CGGGCCTGGGGAGGTCGCCGATTGGGGAGGGAGGGTGTGTCCAGTGGGGCTTTCGCGGTCGCCGGGAGAGCGGCCTGTCAGAACCAAGCGCGCGCCGGCGTCTCACTGACATGACACCGAGTCCTGGATTACCCACCGCCGCGCCCTCCGCGCCCTTGTCCCCGTTTGCTATCTGGCGCTCCTCGACCCGTCGACGAACGTCTGGCGCGTCGGCCCGGACGGTACCGTCACCGAGGTGCTCGCCAACATCGGCTATCGCATCGTCGGCGCAGGAGTCTCGACCTGTGCTCCGGTCGAGTTGATCTAAACGGTGTCGAGGTGCCGCTTGGACAGCCGTCTCCCGGAAGCAACTTGGTGGCCGCCGGTGTATAGAGGGGCATGAAGACAGTGCCGATCACCTGGAAGGTCTCGCTCCCTTGAATGCCAAGGCCTGGGGAGCGCTTCCCCTGCTCGCCCTCTTCTCGGTGCTCGTGGTCGCTTCGACGATCGACCTGGGCTGGGTCGTGCTGGCCAGATCAAACCTCGTCATATGGATCCCGGCGGCGCTCGCGTCCCTGGCGCTCGCGTTCCTTCTGGCTCGCGGACAGCCCCGGTCGCCCCAGGCAGCCCTAGGGCTCGCGGCTCTCGCCATAGTGCCCGGGGTGGCGTCGCTCGCCCGGGCCGCGATGACCGGGTTTGCTTATGAATCCATCGTGGCGTTGGGCCCATCTTTGGTTGGCGCCCTTCGGATTGGTGCGGCCGAGGCCCTCTTCGCCCCGGTGCTGGGTGCGGTGCTCTCGTCTGTTCTCGCGCTCTTTCTCGTCGCGGTGGTTGCCATTCAGAAGTCGTTCGAGGGGCGGGCGTTGCCTCTTCTGGCGTTGGGATCTTTGGCCGCCGTTGCGGCGCTGACCTCTCTGAGGCTCTGGGTCCGCATGGCGACGCTCTTGGCCCTGGGCTGGGACGACGCTGCACCCACGGCTGTGCTCGAGGGCGCCTACGGACGGCTCGAGTCCTTCCACTGGATTGCATGGGGGCTTGTCGTTCCGGTGTCGGGAGCTGCTCTCTGGGGCCTTGCCCGGTCGGTCCACAAGCTCCGCGAGAGCCTTGTCGTCCTGGGGTGGGCTGCGACGGTCTTGGTGCTTGTCGGTGGCTACCGGTGGACGGAATACGACCTGGGGCAGCGCATGCGTGGCGCTCAGGGGTACGCGGGGCGGATCTGGCGGGGCGTGTCCGACTTCGAGCCGATGCGCTTTCGGGAAGACTTCTACTCTGGGTGGGGCGGAGGCACCGAGGGAGCGGTTGTCGTAGGACCCGAGGCCGTCTACTGCGCGACCTGGTCTCGCGAGCCCGCCCACGCCGAGCCTCTGTCGAGGGAGACCCTTGTCCACGCTTTTCGGCGGTGCATCCGCGACCGGGCGGAACCGCGTCCGAACGGATACGATGAGCCCGGGGTACTCGCCCTCGACAGGCGTCTCTCGGGGGCCGATCTCCGCCTGGTCGTCGAGGCAGCAGAGACCGCGGGGGTGCGGCGGCTCGTCTTCCTCGGGGTCGATGATCGGGCCCTGTCTCTCGAAGACCATCGCAGATTTGCAGATCGCCTGCCGATCATCACCCCCTTGACCTTCCGGCTTGCTTACGAGGAGGTCCGCCTCTCGAGCACTCCGCGGGCTTCCGACGTCGCCGTGGACCGCATGCGGTGGCGCGTCGCGGTTGACGATGCGTCGCCGAGCATGCTCCGCGCGGACCCGACGAGCGGTGCGGATCCGATCGCGCTTCGGGAGGGGTGGGAGGAGGACCTGGCAGGATTCTGGGGCTTCCCGCGCTCCCCAGTACTCGTGCTCTCGGAGCATTCCACACCGGACGACCTGGCGAGGATCCTCGGGCCTTCCGCGGGCCTTCGACCCCACGGGCCGGTCCTCGCCCTGTCCGCGCCGCCTCCGCTGCCAGCGCCGAGCCGACCCGATCGCGCGCAGGTCGCTCCGCCCTCTGTTCAGCCGAGCCCCGACGAAGCCGGTTGCTCGCCTGACGGCTGGTGCCGACAGGCCCCCGTCCAGGAGAAGGATTTGCTGGGTGTGTGGGGCAGTGGGCCCACCGACGTGTTCGCCGTGGGAGCGGACGGAACAGTGCTTCACTACGACGGGGAGACCTGGAGCCTGCAGAACAGCGGGACGAGCGAGACGCTCTATTCCGTATGGGGAAGCGGTCCGGCAAACGTCTTTGCTGTGGGAGCCGGCGGCACCCTACTGCATTACGACGGGCGGGCGTGGAGCGCGCAGGCGAGCGGGATGAGCGACTATCTCTATTCCGTGTGGGGAAGCGGCCCGGCCGACGTGTTCGTAGTGGGCTCTGGCGGTACCGTTCTTCACTTCGACGGTCAGTCTTGGAGCGCGCTGAACACCGGGAACGCCAGGTGGTTGAGCGCTGTGTGGGGAAGCGGTCCCCGGGACGTGTTCGCGGTCGGAATAGAGGGAACCACCATTCACTACGACGGACAGGAATGGAGCCTGTGGCCCAGCGATGATACCGCGGGATGCCGCTCCGTATGGGGAAGCGGTCCGAACCAGGTGTTCACGATGGGACCCGCAGGGACGATGCTTCATTACGACGGGGAGACCTGGAGCGCGCAGAGAAGCGGGACGAGCGAGGCGCTCTCATCGGTGAGGGGAAGCGGTCCGTCCGACGTATTCGCCGTCGGATCCAACGGCGCTGTCGTTCATTTCGATGGGCGGGCCTGGAGCGCTCAGCGCAGCAGCACGAGTGAGCACCTCAATGGCGTCTGGGGAAGCGGCCCGACCGACGTATTCGCCGTCGGAATGGCCGGCACCGTCTTGCACTACGGCGGGCCCTAGTCCGCGCTGCCACCGCGCTCTCGACGACCCGGTTGCGTGGGTGTGCGTTGGCCTATGCTAATGTGCCGGCGTGGCGTTCAGGGACGATGCCGTGGCCATGCGCGAACGCATGAACGCGCTCGAGGATGAGCTGCAGGACCTGCGGGAACTCCCTGAGCAGGTCGCCGAGCTACGAGCGGAACGGGAGGCGCTGGCCAAGAAGCTGGCCAAATACGAACGTCGGTCACGCAGCAAGTCGTCGAAATCGGGCGCGTCGAAGGACAGTGATCGTTTCACGCAGGGATGGGGCGTGCCGGCGATCGTCTTCGGGTTCTATCCCTCCGCTATGGCCGTGGAAGCGATCGCGGACGGCACGCTCTACTTTGATGAAGGGCCTCGGGAGGCACTACTCGGGATTCAGGTCTTCGAGTGGTCTGCCACCCTCGGTTTCCTCATCATGGGGCTCTCGCTGGTGGTGATCGGCGTGGCGCTCCTGGCTGGACGAACTTGGGCCCTGCGCGCGCAAGACTACTGGGCCATGGGGAGCTTCGTCTTCGTCGTGAGCGTCGTGCTCTTGCACAGGGCGCTTACCGGCTACGTGTCGTGGGAAATGGCATTCCATCTCATGTATCCCGCGGCGATTTCGGTTCCTTGGTTGATCCGAACGGTGGCCCAACGCACCCAGTGATCGAATGGGGGGGAGGCCCGACGCTTCAGCCTACCCAGCCCCGTCGCGGAACCTGAGCGTGTTCGAAGAGGCCTACTCCGCTTCGGTCGGAGCACACGGCGTGGCCTCGGGCGCGCGAAGCGCGGCCCTGCGTGAACGCGACCCCGGCTCCAACACCGGCGCCACCTCGGCAGTGGCGCGGTTGCATTGCGCGAGGGCCTCAGCCGCAGGCCCGAAGAACTCCGCGCGAAACACGCTGATGCCCGGGTTGTACAGCAGTCGGGGTGTTGGCTCGCCGGCAGCATCGCGCGTCTGCTGCATCAGGTACTCGACGCGGGAGGTGATGCTGGCGGGGTCGACGTCTCGTGGACCGCGATGCGGCATGCCGCGGAGATCGAACGAGATGCTCGTGAACACCGTGGGCTCGCCCTCGGGCGCCGTCGCCGCGACGTGTTCGGCGGGCTCTTCTGGCTCATCTTCAGTCGAGGGCGCTGCGACCTCGATGCGCTCGGCTTCCCTTCCTTCGGCTTCGGCTTGCGGCACCACCTCGGGCTGCGGCTCCGCCGGGCTCCCACACGCCGCGAGGGCGAGAGCGACGGCGAGCGCGTTTGGTTCCCAGGACATGACCGAACGAGTCTCCGCCTGACTATCGGCGCGCCCGTCGCACGAGCGCGAGCGAAAGCAAGAGAAGTACAGCGAAGGAACTCGGAGTGGTGCCGTCTCCGGCGGACCGGCACCCACCGCCGCCGCTGAGGGTGAGACCCCCGTCTATCCCTCCGTCCATAGCTCCGGGCCCGGACCCACTATCCATTCCAGGTATGACGACCGGAACGCGATCTTCTTCTTCGATCTCGCTCGGCGTCAGCGGATGCTCGTCTTCGGCATCTACCCGCACCGCATCGGCACAGACGATGTCGACTTCGGCAGGCTCGCTGTATACCAACGACTCCAGGCCGTAGTACTGCGCTTCGTGCGCGAACGTCCTCAGTCCGGGGGCGACAGGGGCGCTCGCTTCGCCGCAGTTCACGTAAATCTGCGCGTCCGTGTAGGCGAGCCCAGACCATCGGCTGACAGAATCGCCGTCCGCGCGCGTTTCTCCTTGGAAGACGAAGTCGGTGGTTGCCTCAGCCGCCGAACTGAGGCCGAGGCTCACCCGCACGTAGTACCTCAGAGGCCCCGGAAGGCGCCGGGTCGCTCGCAGCTCACTGACACGGGTTGCCCCGAGGGTTGTCGGGAACTCGACCGCGGGCCCGACCTCGAAACGAGTCTCCCGCGTGTCCGATGGACACGAGGTATCCACGAGGAGATAGACCCCCCCTTCCACCAGGGGCTCGCCCGGGGTGAGAGTCCAGGTGGAGTAGGGGCCTGTCGAAACGTCCAAGGCCCGGGGTTCGTCGTCGCTCCCAAGGCGCTGGTAAAGGCGAATGTCTGGAGGGGTCGATGGGTAGTACCCATTGACGAGCGTGAACGCTCCGAGGTTCGCAGGTATGTCCAGGACCGCCGGGCGAACCTCACCAGGGATGCAGCTCGACGGGACGCTCTCGGCGGCGGCAATGCCCGGCGCGAGCGCGAAGACGACGATGATCACAAGGGTTCGCATGCGCTCGAGTATATCCGGATGGACCGGGTTTCGGGGGCTGATCACCACGCCCTCTACCTCAAAAAAAACTTCGCATCTTCAGTCACAGTCCCCTCTCCGAAGTGTCTCCGTACTGAACGGGCACCGAAGCCCCTTCGAGCAAGAAGGTAGACACCCAATGAGTCAGCTCAGCAGCACCGCCACCGTCCACGCCCCCCTCGCCCGCGTCTGGGAGACCCTCGCCGACGTCGGCACCATCGCCGAGTGGCATCCGGGCGTCGAGCGCTCCCCCGTCCTGTCGACCCACCGGACCGGCCTCGGAGCCACCCGCCGCGTCGAGCTCTACGACGGCACCAGCGCCGTGGAGGAAGTCACCTCGCTGGACGAAAGTCGCTCCGTGACCGTCACCATGTCCGAGTTCTCGATGCCGCTATCCCGCGGCGCGGCCACGTTCGAAGTCGTGGCCGATGGCGACGACCGCACCCTCGTCACCATGACCATGGACTACGACATGAAATACGGCCCGCTGGGCTGGCTCATGAACGCCCTGTTGCTCCGCCCGATCATCGGCAAGCTCCTCGCGTCAGTACTGTCGGGCCTCGACCACCACCTCGTGACCGGCGAGCACATCGGCAAGAATTGGGCGGCGGCATCGAAGTGAAGGGCGTTCTTTGCTAAAGAGCCTGCATGAATCCCTTCGTCGATCAGGATGACCCCTCGGTCGTCGCGGCCGCCCAGCGGGGTGAACGCGATGCGCTCACCGAGGTCGTCGAGCGGCACCGACCGTGGATCTACAACATCGCCGTCCGCATGCTGGGAAACCCGGCGGCCGCCGAGGACGCGACCCAGGACATCTTCATCAAAGTCATGCGGCAGATCGGCACTTTCGAAGGACGCAGCTCGTTTCGTACCTGGCTCTACCGCGTGGCCTTCCACCACCTGCTCAACGCCAAGCGCAGCCCAGGGGAGCAGGCCGTCGGCACGTTCGATGAGTACGCTGCCGGCTTACAGGCCGCCCCGAACCTCGGCCTCGACGACATACCGCAACCCGAGCGCGAGCTCCTCGTCGAGGAGGCCATGACCGCATGCATGACCGGGATGCTCCTATGCTTGAACCGTGACCAGCGCCTGGCCTACGTGCTCGGCTCGGTCTTCGATCTCCAGGACACCCTGGCCGCCGAGATCCTCGACATCAAGCCCACCGCCTTTCGCAAGCGCCTGCAACGAGCCAAGGCGGACCTTCACAGCTTCATGAACGGCCAGTGCGGCCTCATCAACGAGGAGAACCCCTGTCGCTGCGCTCAGAAGACCCGGGCGTTC
>QMMC01000476.1 GCA_003647065.1 Deltaproteobacteria bacterium
CGCGACGGTCGGCACCTCTGCACCGGTGAAGGAGTGGCAAGAGAGACAGGCGTGCTCGACGAGGAGGGCGAGGCCCGGGGCAGGGTCCCCGGGGACCGAGGCGTCTTCCTCGGCCGAGGTACTGCCGGCGAGGGCCACCGCGATATCCCGGGCCTCATCCGGAGAGAGCGGCAGCCGAGGCATCGTCGCCGGGAGCCCGGGGCGCACATCGTGGGGACTCACGAGGAACTCGGCTATCCACTCCGGCCGAAGCTTGCCCGCGAGGCCGGCGAGGGAGGGCGCGTCGTTGAGGCTGTGAAGATTGGCGCGCCAACGTCGCAGGTCGGCCGCTGGCGCGTCGAAGGTCCCGGCCCGGATGGACCGATGGCAGTGCACGCAGCGCAGCTCTTCTCTTTCGTCGGGCAGCCCGGTGCCCTCGTGGCAACGATTGCACTCGAAGCGCGCCATGAGTTCGCGGCCCCGGGCCGCATCCCCGGCAAGGGCCTCCGGCGCCACGGAGGCCTCCGACGGCACAGGCCCTGGGCTCTCGGGAGCGTGGCCACCGGAGCACGCGACGGCGCCCAGGAAGATCACGAGCGCCACCAAGGCGGACCGCCTCACGACCGCGGAGACGATGAAGACGGGCAGATCCGCGAGGCGTTCTCGGCGGCCATCTGCTCACACCGCGTCAGCGCGTCGTTCCAAGGCGTCGTGCCCATGGCGACTACCCTGAGCAGCGCGGCGTAGCCATGGGCGTCGGGCATGAGGTCACGGTCAGCCAGGCTCAGGAGGATCTCCCGGGCCTCCTCGTGATGGGCGGGAATGCGCGCTAGGGCTTCGCCGAGAAACGAACGGGCACGCAGGTCGCTGGGGTTTTCTTCCGCGTAGGTGCGCAACTGGCCTGCGGCCCAGGCGAGGCTTCGCACCTCGCGCCCGCGCACGATGGTCCGGCGGGCATCACGCCGGGTGATCGGAGTCCAGCCATCGAGGCGCACGACGGACACGGCGGTGATGCGCCGGGCCCGAGCGATGAGCGACTCGGTCTGCCTGCTGGGCCCCTCCTCCCGGACAGAGCGCTCGAACTCGTGGCGAGCACGCCGAGAAGCTCGATACGCCCCAACGGCGTCGCCCCGAATGAGCATGCGCTCTGACCGCGCGACGGTCCAGACGGCGTCCTTCTTGGTGAACTCCACGATTTGCACGCACGCCTCGGTGGGTGTTGGCGCCAAAAGCGCGAGACTCAGCACCCCTGCAACGATACCGGCGATCCATCTGTTCATGGTCCTCTTCCTCCCGGCCGGGTCTGACAACCCCGCCTCGAGGAAGTTCCCGGAGCGCAGAGAACGACTCGAGCTCGCGTCTACCGAGCTTGGGTCAGAGCGACGGCCAGAGCACCACGTAGAAGACAGCCACCCCGACCCCGGCGAAGATCCCCGTCAGACATCCACAACCAACCGGCGCGCCGATCGCCAGGCCAAGGCCCTTCTTCCGCAAGAGGACCGCCGGGAGCCAGGCCACCAGACCGGAGAAGATCACGGGGACGGTGAGGTAGCTGAGCTGCACCGCTTCGCTCTCCCTCATGTTGGCCCCGGCGACGCCGGTGATCACGCAGGCGAGCAGCGACAGCAAGAGCATGGCGACGGAGATCCCGACACCGATCCAGGTCCCCTTGTCTTCCCCATCAGTCATGCGCGCGAGCCTACCATCTGGCGCCGTTGGCGGAGCTCATTCGGTCACTCGTGACCGAGCGCCGCGTAGCGTACGAAGGTATACCTGGCCCCGGCCGCGTCCAAAGCCCGGCCGACGACGCCCTGGATGCCCTCGTCCCAGGCGCCATAGCGCTCGACGAAGGCCGCCGCCGCCCCGCGGTCGCCGCCCTGCTGAATGGCGATGACCTCGGCCAGCATGCGCTCGACGACCCCCGGATACGCCTCGTAGTCTATCCGCAACTTGCCCGCCTCCGCATCGAACGAGAGCAGTCCGTGCTCGAGGAAGTAGTTGTTCTGCATGAGGTTCATCGTCCCGTACGGGTTCGTGCGCTGGGGCTCGACGGTGCGCAGCGTCCGGAGCACCCCCGCGGCATAGGCTGAGCGCACGCGCTCCTCGGTGAGCACGCCGAGGGCTTCTAGACGCGGCATCATCCAGAGTGAGACGAGGTCGGCTTTCAGCTCCTCGAAGTGGTTCTGAAGGTCGGTGAGGGCCTCGTCGATGTTGCGCCCGTCGGCGGTCGCCTTGGGGCCGAGGTAATGCCCCACTTCGTGCCAGACGGTGCGGTCGAAGTTCCCGGACTCGGCGAGGTCCTCCGCTTGGTCGGGGACGATGGCCGCACGAAAACGCGCCTGACCCCGGGCTACGATCGTCGGGTTCCGCAGAATGTTCTCGCGGATCAGAATGGTGCGGCCGTAGCGCTGGGTGATGTGCGGCTCGTTCGGAAGAATCGTCGCCGTATTGCCGCCGCGGGCCTGACCGTAGTCCGCGTGGATCTGGTAGATGCCAACGGGGATCTGAGAACGCACCCGCTGATAGGGGCCGCCAGGAAGCGCATCCTCGAACTGCTGCAGTTCGGCGATGGCGGCCTCGAGCTCCGCCGACCCAGAAGCGCTCTTCACCAAGATCGACACGGCGTACGCCGCCTTCACGCTCAAGAGGTCGTCGTCGTAGGTCTCGTAGGCACCGACTAGGGCGTTGAGGCGCTGAGGACGCCCGCTCACCCACGCCGCGTCGCCGGCCTCGTAGTCGTTCGTCAGCAGGTCCCGCGCCCGCTGCTCGAGATAGTCCGCGAGGTCCGCGTCGTCCCCGCGCACCAAGGCGCTCGCTTCATTCAACAGGCCGTTCGCTTCGAGGAGCGCGTCGGCGTGGGCGAGGGCGTAGGGCACCGCGTAGTAGGCCTCGGGGTCCGGGCCGCCCTCGAGGATCGATGCGAGCCCCGGGTTGAGCACGCCGATCGTCGGGTGATCTTCGAGGGCTGACCGATCCCGCGCCAGGGCCTCGGCGGTGCGGACGCGAATCAGTGTCCTCGTGCCGAGGAGATCACCGGCCTCGGGATGCGCAGCAGCGAACGCGCGCACGCCATCCGCGTCGATCCCGGCGGGGTGGATGTTTCGTCGCGCGTCGTAGGGCGCGATCGGCGCCAAGAGGTCTCGGTCGCCGTCGAGGTTCCAGGGGACCGGCCCTTTGAACATCGCGTAGAGGTCTCTGAGCGCCGAAAGGTGCGTCCTCTCGGCCTCGTCGCCCGGCTCATAGGTCTCGAGGTACTCCCCAACCCGAAGCGCATCGCTATGGTTCGCGTTTTCGTAGAGCCGACCGAAGATCACGCCGACCTGCATGAGCTTGATGACCGCGCCTCGTTCGCCCTCGGTCAGCGACGACGTGTCAGCCCTCAGTACGAGGCGCTCGGTGCGGCTGAGAATGGCGTCGCATTGCTCCACCGGATAGAAGCCGGCGAGACCGTCGAAGGGCTCCACCCCCGACGCTGGCTGCCCTTCGGCGATCGGTTCGGGAGTCCCTTCACCGAGCGTCGAGTCATCGTCGACCGGCTCGTCACAGGCGCCTAGGGCACCGATTGAAAGGGCGAGGAACGCGAGAAAGCGGATATTCATCGCGTCGAGTTCTACCAGGGATTCGGAGCAGGGGTTGGAGCTCGGCCTCGTTCGACTCGATTGCCCCGTTGGCGCACAATCGGCGGTCATGGGGAATACGGCGTACACCTACCGGCTGAAATCGGTCGAGTGCGATCAGTGCGGGGGGCCGGTCGTCAGTGACGTTTCTGCGGTCGAGGCTGAGTGCAGCTACTGCCACGCGAAGCTCCGCCTCGTCGCCCGGGCGAAGCACGCGGCTCATACGCCCATCGACGAGGAAGCGCGCATGGCTGGGCTCGCAGAGCAGGTGCGGCGCCAGGACCCGGACGGCCCCCTCGCAGACCGACCGCCCGAAGGCATGCAGGCCTTCGCCGCGATGCTCACGCAAGAAGAAGCGCGGCCTGCCGCGGTAGAGGCGTTCCGCCAAGAATGGACCCAGGCTCGGGCCGATGCGACGGAGCGCCCCAGCCGCGGGACCGGCACCCGAGCGTTCCGGGCGGCGCTCTACCTCGCGCGCCTCTACGCGGCGAACGGGGACCACCCCCGAGCCCGGGCCGTCGTCGAGACAGCAATCCACATCGTCTCGGACCCCGGTCAGCGGGACATCCTGCGGCTGTGGCTCGCCCGAGCCGCCGTCGGCGCCGGCGACGCCGAGTCCTATGAAGAGTGGCTCGGGGAAGTGAACCCCCAGCCCGTCCACCTCGAGGTGGACTCGGCGCTTCGCCTGACCCGGGCCCGCCGCGCCCTCGCCGACCAGCGCTACTCCGACGTCTTTCCTCTCGTGGGGACCTACCCGACCGAGGTCCCCCTCGCTGTCGGAGCCGACGAGGCCGGGCGCTTCGTGCGCGCGCACGCATTCGCGGGCAAGGGCGACGAAGTCTCTGCGCGCCGGGAGCTTCGCGGCGTGCTGGGCACGGCACAGAACCCTCACGAGCTCGCCCGAGTGCTCCTCGGCGAGTACCCGGGGCCGGCGGCCCGCATCGCTGAAGAAGAGGCTCAGCAGCCGAGGCAGGCGGCAGCAAACGCCGTGACCCATGCGGCAGCGGCCCAGGCGATGGCCCAGGTGGCTCCGAGGATGAGGCGGAGTGCGAAACGAGCCGGGCTGATGGCGGGGTGCGCAAGCCTGCTCCCCATGGGCGGCATGCTCATCTTCTTCGTGCCGATGATCGCCCCGGCACTCTTCCTCGAATCGTGCGGCCTCGGCCCGGTCGAGGAGCAGATCATGGCTTCCATCGAGGCCTGCCCCGCCGCCACCGCGGCCCTCGGCGCCAACGTCTCACCGGCCCCAGGGTGGAGCTGCGGCAACCTCGAGACCGGCGGAGGAAACGGCCACGCGAACTGGAGCTTCGCGGTCAGCGGGAGCGACGGTCGCGGCAGTGTTTCGTTCAACGCCGTCGAGCAATTCGGGACCTGGCACCTCGGCCTCGCGGTCCTCGAGGTGGGTGACGAGACGATCGATCTCCTGACGTGCGGCGGGGGACATGGAATCGGGCAGCCGGTGTTCGTGCCCCCGGTCCCGGGGGCGCCGGTGGGTGCCGGCGGCAACCTCGGCGGGACCCTCGCGACCATGGAAGAGGGCTGCGCCGCGGGCAACGCCCAGATCTGCTTCGGCCTGGGCGAGATGTACCGGAACGTCCCGCAGTTCCGCGACGAGGCCAAGGCGGCCGAACTCTACTCCCGTGCCTGCGAAGGCGGGTTCGAGCCGGGCTGCGCGGCACTCCGGCACAGAACCCTCGCCCTGAGGGGCCGTACGGCTGGGTCATTCGACGTCGAAGACCCGGCTGACCGCCGGAGCGCCATAGACGGCGCCGCCGGTATGCACGACGAGGTTGTCGCGAACCTCGACGGAGCCTTGTCCGTGGGTGTGGCCGCAGAGGACCGTCAGGCGGCAATCGGTGTGTTCCTCGGCCGCCGCGACCAACACATCGCCGACGGCGGAGCAGGCCAGCCAGGGCAAGAACTCCGGGTGGCACATGTGACCCTTGTGCCAGCACGCCTCGCGAAAGGGCGGGACGTGGGTCGCCACCATGACCTCGGAGTACCGGGCGCAGGCGTCGGCGAGGACCGGGCGAAGAGCTCCGGCCTCCGCGTCCCCGAGAGCACGCAGTCGCCGAACGATCTCCGGGTAGTCGTCGATGACGAGTTCCTCGATCAAGCGCACGTCTTTGAATCGTACGCGGGTGTGCTCCCAGTTGCCGACGCGAGCGTCGCCCCAGCCGTCGATGCCGACGAGGGCGGTGCGAGGCGTGAGTTCGACGACTCCCACCGCCGGGAGCCAGGAGAGCCCAGAGTGCTTCTCCGAGAGTTCACGGACCATGCCCCGGACCCCGGCGATCGAGGCTCGATAATAGTCGTGATTGCCGAGGACGAAGTAGAGGGGGCGTCCGACCTCGGCCTGAAGGTCGGCCAAGTGCCCGGCCAACTCGGGAGCCTCCGAGATGTCCCCGGTCACCAGGACCGCATCTGGGTCGTCGGCCGCGACTCGGCTCCCGAACTCGGCGCGCTTTTCGGGCGAAAGAAAGTTCAGGTGGATGTCCGTCGACCAGCTCAGGCGCATGGTTCGCACTATGCCACGGTGGCCTCGGCAGGGCCGCCGCCCAAAAGCCTCAGAGCGTGGTGGCACCCACTGCAAAGCGGAACGAGCTGATGCCCGCGCCCTGTTCGAAGGTGTCGGTGCCCCAGGCGACCTCGGCCGTGAAGACCGTATCGCGCTCGTCGATGGTGCTGATGCCGAGGCCCCAGGTCAGGCGCAGGCGCTCGAACTCGAAGTCGTTCATGTGCTCGCCGAAAGCGTTGACGGTCGAGACGTTGAC
>QMMC01000477.1 GCA_003647065.1 Deltaproteobacteria bacterium
ACACGGCTGACGCCGGGTGCTCCATAGACTCGTTGCGCTTCTCGAACGTGGCCGCAGCGAGCATCCCCACTATTCGCCCCAAACATGCCCATGGCATCTGTTCCGACGCGCCTCGGCGCCCATTGCACGCGCGTTGCGCTTGCAGTCCTGCTCTCCGCCTCGGCAGCCGCTCAGCAGGGCGGGATCGAGGTCTTCGCCGGCGAGACTATCTTTGAGAAGGGCATCCGGATCTCGGTGTCCCACCTCTACAACGTGCGCGACGGGCTGCGGTCGGGGACGGATAGCGTGGACGACCCGCTGGGTCGCAAGCTGACCGAGAACCGGACGGTCTTTGGCGTGGACTACGGCTTGACCTCGGATCTGCAGGTCAGTGCTCTCGTGCCCTTCGTCAACAAGGCCCTCGACACGAACGTGGGATCGCAGGACGTCTCGGGCCTTGGCGATGTGGCTCTGCTCGCGAAGTACCGCTTCTTCCTGCGCAACGGCCGCCAGCGATCCATGAACATGTCGATCGTCGGTGGGGTTGAGACACCAACCGGTGAATCAGAGAGGCGCGACGGCCCGGGACTGTTGCCCGCATTGCTCCAACCAGGCAACGGCGCGTGGAACCCGTTCGCCGCTCTCTCGATGACGTACGGCTTCGGCCGCGCCCGCGTCGACTCGACGCTCTTCTACAAGATCAACACCGAAGGCGCCGCGGACCTCGAGCGCGGCGACTTCGTCACGCTCGATCTGTCGGGGGCCTATCGCGTCTATCACGTCAAGTACCCTGGCCCGACCGTCGGGATTCGCGCAGGCGTCCAATACCGGCACGAGAGCCGGGCCGAGCTGGCGGGCATCAGTGTCACGAACTCCGGTTCGGACATGCTGCTCTTCAAGACGTCTGTCGGCGTCCACCCCACACCGGATACGGACCTCGCGCTTGGCGTGGAGGTCCCCTTCTGGCAGGACTACAACGGCCAGCAACTGGAGCGTGGCACGCGCCTGGTTCTGAAGCTCGGCCTCCGCTTCTGAGAACACACATGCAGAAACTCATCTCGCTCATCACCTTGCTGGTCTTGGCCTCGTGCGCCTCGCCCCCCCCCTCGCCCGGGGACAGCGGCGTCCTCCCGCTCGCGGAGGTGAGTGCCTTCTACGACTCGTGAACCTGAAACGATTCGGCCTTTGGACTCGTCCAGGGCTTGCGGCGTCAGTTGGACGCCCACGATGTTGATATCGACACCTTCGCCGGCTACGTCAAGTTCAAGGTCTACCCACCTTCGGAGCTGCACCTCGAGCTCATTCCCAAGCTCGTGCGCGGCAGTGGATTCACCGCCCGCAGAATCGAGGTGACGCTCTTCGGCGAAGTCTCCGAGGACGGCTACGAGATCCGGTTACGCGGTACGGGTCAGGAGATCGAACTTGACCAGGTCGCCGACGAAGACGACTCCGCGCACTTCGTCACGCTGGTGGAAGACGAGGAATAGAAGGGAACGATGGCGCCGCGCCGTGCGAGGCCCCGTCGTTCGAGGAGTCGCTACATATTCAACAGACTCCCTGGCGCCGATCGAACACAACCCTCTGGCCGCTCAGCCGTGCGGCGCGAAGGCGATGACCGCCATGCCAGCGAGCGCGAGTCCAACGCCGAACGCATCCCAGAGATCTGGCCTGGTGCCTTCAACGCCCCACATCCAGAGAACCGCGACCGATACGTAGACGCCCCCGTAGGCCGCGTACGTGCGCCCCGCCCCGAGGGAGGGGTGAAGGGTCAAGAGCCAGGCGAAGGCAGCAAGGGCCAAGCAGGCGGGCGCGAGGAGCCACGGGCTTCCACCTCGCCGGAGCCAGAGGAAAGGCAGGTAGCACCCGACGATCTCGGCCAACGCGGTCAGGGCAAATAGCGCAATCGTGCCATGCATGGCCAGCTCCTGCCGGTCGATGACTCGGCGCACTTCGTCACGGTGGCGAACGAACAAATGGACGGAGAATGAGGAGCTCTGGCGCCGCGTCGCGAGGCGCCAGCGGCTCGACGCCGCGGGGCAGATCCCGGTGACCCGGTCACTGTATCAGTCATCCTGCGGGCCGCCACTAGCGGCACGCAGTGCCGGTAGCGGGCGACCGCAGGCGGCCTCCAGCGCGGGCACACTGATAGCGACCGCCTCGAGGCGATTGACATACTCTCTGCGAGACCTCAACAGCCGGCTCTGCGCCTCGAGCACGGAGAGGAAGCCGGTCTTGCCTTCCGCGAAGGACTCACGCGCGAGCTCCAGACTCGAACGGCGCAATGGCAAGAGCTCGTCCTCATACAGGCGCGCCGTGTCAACCGCGAGCGTGAATTGCTCGAACGCGCCGCGCACCTGCTGGTCCACCAGAATCTCGAGCGCGACATGGCGCCGCTGTGCTTGAGCGTGGCGGAATTCGGCCTTGGAGATCTGTGCCTGATTCTGATCGAAGATGGGGACCTCGAGCACAACGGCCGGGCCCAGCTGCACGTCACCGCCCTCACCCTCGGCGCTGATTCCCGCCCGTACATTGCGAAACAGGTAGCGCTTCTCGAGCGCCAGCGCACTCCAGGTCGCGTCGACATTCTTGGCGGCTGCCTTGAGGTCCAGGCGGCTGGCACGCGCAAGGTCGACGAGCCGTTCGAGGTCGATCGACCACTCCGGGACTTCGGTCAACGCGTCCAGCAGTTCGAGATCCCGGGGACGGCCCGCGATTCCAAGCATGAGCGCCAGCTTGCGCTTGGCTTCGAACTCCGCGTACACCGCGTCCCGCACGTGCGCCTGCTGCTCCAACGACTCGGAGTGCGCGGCGTTCACATCAACCTGTGTCGCGGCACCCGCGGCCTGGCGCTCGCGAGTCAGCTCCAGGAATGCGCCCGCCGTGTCCCTGTTCTCCCGCGCTGCCGCCAGCGACGCGGCGGCTGATGTCGCGCTGAAGTAGGCCGGTTTCGTCTGTGCGACGAGATTCGCCGAGGAGTGCGCGACCTCGAGCACGGTCTGTTCGAGCTGGCTCTGGGCCAGGCGCTTCCTGGGATGGATATGCCACAGCTCGATGAGATTCTGAACGAGCCTCAGCTCGGTCGTTGTCGAGCCGCTCCCCAGCGGCAATCGAACCGCTCCGGCGAGAAGTGGGTTGGAGAGCAGACCGGCCTGGACCACATCCGCCTTGCGTACACCGATCTCGAACAGCAGCGTCTGAATTTCGCCATTGTTCAAGAGGCAGATCTGCACGGACTCCTGAGCCGTGAGACCATCAGCGAGCAACTCATCGACGCGCTCGGCGATCAGCTCCTCCTCGCCCGGGCGGTAGAATCCATCCTCTCCCGTCGCCGACGCGACCTCACGTTGAGCCCAGTCGTAGTCTTCCGTCGGGTCGACCGTCGCGCACCCGCTCAGCGCGAGCCCGACCGATGCACATGCGAGGAGCCTGCGCGAGGCCCTCTTCGTCCCGCCGCCATCCTGTGGCCACGGCCCCATTCCGTGTCCCCGCAGTTCTTGCTCTTTGGCACGCATGGATCAACTGCCCTCCGGAGCCTGCATTCTCGACACACTCTTCTTCATGACCAGGGCATAGAGGATCGGCAGCACGAATAGCGTGAGCAAGGTAGACGTCATGACGCCGGCCACGACGACTGTGGCCAGAGGTCGTTGCACTTCGGCGCCGACGCCGGTGGAGATCGCCATCGGCAGGAACCCCACCGCGTCGGTGATCGCAGTGGCCAGGACCGGGCGCAACCGCTGTCGAGCCGCCAGCATGACGGCAAGTCGGAGATCCTCGCCCTGCGCGATGAGCGTGCGGATGGCAGAGACCAGGATCTGTCCGTTGAGGACAGCGATCCCGCCCAGCGCGATGAACCCCACGGCAGCACTCACGCTGAATGGGATCCCACGCCACCATAGGGCAAACACACCGCCGACGGCGGCGAAGGGGATACCCGTGTAGATCAACAGGACCTCGCGGAGATTCTTCAGGCTGAAGTACAGCAAGAAGAAGACAAGCAACAACGTCGCGGGGACAACGACGAGGAAGCGAGTCTTGGCCCTGGCCAGATTCTCGAACTGACCGCCCCACTCGATCACGTAGCCCTCCGGGAGCTTGAGCCGCTCGTCGATCAAGCGCTGAGCCTCTTCCACGAATGACGCGACATCGCGTCCGGCCACGTTGCACTGGACGCGAATGAGGCGTCGCCCCCATTCGCGGTTGATCGTCGAAATGCCCTCCTCCTCGGAGATCTCGGCCACGGTACGCATGGGCACGAGCAGGCCAGATCTCGTCGGTATCAACGTCGACCGGATCGCCTCGGCCTGCGTTCGATGGCGATCGGGCAAGCGCACGACGAGCGGGAATCTCCTCTGCCCCTCGTAGATCTGCCCGACCCGCCGGGTGCCAATCACCTCGACGAAGTCGAGGACCTCTTCGCCCGACACGCCGAGGCGAGCGATCGCCTCCGAGTCGATCTTGATGCGCAGTGTGGGCTGACCGTTGACCTGGTCCACGGCCACGTCCGATTGGCCGGGAATATCCACAAGGATGCGCTGCACCTCATCGCTGATCCGCACGAGCTCGTCGAAGTCGTCGCCGAAGAGCTTGATGCCGATGTCGGAGCGAATCCCGGAGGCCATCTCATTGAGCCGCATCTCGATCGGCTGCGTGGCCACGATGTTCAGGCCCGGCAGGTCGTCGACCACGGCCTGCATTGCGGCCACGAGCTCCGCCTGCGTTTTCGCTTTCACCCACGTGTCGCGGGGTGTGAGGGACATGAAGATGTCCGTCAGCTCGAGCCCCATGGGGTCCGTCGCGATCTCAGCCGTTCCGATGCGGCTCCAGACGTGTCGCAGCTCGTCCGGGAAGTGCTCGAGCAGGAGCGCCTCGATGCGCGTGTTGTAGCGCACGGACTCCTCGAGGGACACGCCGGCCAGGCGGATGGTGTTGAGAACGACGGCGCCCTCACTCAGGCGCGGAATGAACTCGCCACCCAATCGCGTGGAGATCCACCCGCCGCCAATGACGAGGCACAAGGCGGCGCTCAGCACGATCCAGCGCAGTCGCATCGCAAGGGAGAGCATCCAGCCGAAGGCCGCGTTCATCGCCCGAGCAACGATTCCTTCCTGCTCGCTGAACTTGCGCGGAAGGAAGTAGTAGCCAAGGACCGGAGAGAGCGTGAGCGCGATCAGGAGCGCGCCGCCGAGGGCGAAGATGAAAGTCCAGGCCATGGGCCGGAACATCTTCCCCTCGATTCCCTCGAGCGCGAGAACCGGCAGGAACACGACCATGATGATCGCCATACCGAAGACGATCGGCCGCGTCACCTGCTGTGCGGATTCTGTCACGACGATCAGGCGCTCGCTCGACGTGAGCCGGCGCCCCAGCTGGCGTGCCTTCTCCGCGAGGTTGCGCATGTTGGCCTCCGTCATCACGACGGAGCCATCCACGATGATCCCGAAGTCGATGGCGCCCAGGCTCAAGAGGCTCGCGGCGATAGCGAACTTGTACATGCCGACGATCGCGAAGAGCATGGCGAGAGGGATCGCCAGCGCAACCAAGAGCCCCGCCCGCAAGTTGCCGAGCAGGACGAACAGCACGATGATGACAAGCACTGCGCCCGCCAGGAGGTTGTGCTCGACCGTCCCGATCACTTCGCTTGTCAGCTCCGTGCGGTCATAGACCACTTCGACGATGACGTCATCTGGAAGTGACTTGCGGATGCTCGCGAGGCGCTCCTTCAGATCCTCGGTGACCTTCTGGGCGTTCTCACCCATGAGCATGAAAGCGAGGCCGAGCACGACTTCACCACGCCCGTTCGCCGTGACGGCACCGCGGCGGATCTCGTGGTCGACCTTGATCTCCTCCGCGATGTCGCGAACGCGGATCGGTGCGCCGTCGAAGGCCGAGATGACGATATTCCCGATCTGCTCGACATTCGCGACTCGGCCGAGGCCATGGATCAAGAGCGCCTGCCCCCCTGCCCGAAGGAGCCCACCGCCGACGTTCTGGTTGTTCTTCTCAAGTGCCTCGAAGACGTCGGCGAGCGTGAAGCCGTACTTCAGCAGCGCATCCGGCGAGACCACGACGTGGTACTGCTTCTCGTACCCGCCCCACGAGTTGACCTCCGCAACGCCGGACACCTTGCGAAGCTCGGGTTTGACGACCCAATCGTGCAGCGTGCGTAGCTCGACGAGCGTGCGCTCCGGATTATCTGAACGCAGGACGTAGTGAAAGATCTCCCCCAGCCCGGTGGCGATGGGGCCCATCTGCGGGCGTTCGATCCCGTCCGGAAGCTCGACGGTCGAGAGGCGCTCGGCCACGTACTGGCGCGCGTCGATGATGCGTGTGTTGTCGTCGAAAGTGGCGACGACCTGCGACAGGCCGAACTTCGAGACGGA
>QMMC01000478.1 GCA_003647065.1 Deltaproteobacteria bacterium
GCGGCGTCGATGCCGCGCTTGCACTCCCTCGGGCTGTGCCCCGCGGCGACCATGCGGCTGCCTTCACGGAAGATGGCCTGGGCGACGACGGTCGCCGTGGTGGTGCCGTCGCCGGCGACGTCGTTCGTCTTCGACGCGACCTCGCGGACCATCTGGGCGCCCATGTTCTCGAACTTGTCCCGAAGCTCGATCTCCTTGGCGACGGTGACGCCGTCCTTGGTGACCTTCGGCGCGCCGAAGGACTTCTCGATGAGCACGTTCCGACCCTTCGGGCCGAGGGTGACCTTGACGGCGTTGGCGAGGGCGTCGACGCCCGTGAGGATGCTGGTGCGGGCCTTCGTATCGAAGGCAATCTGCTTGGCGGCCATGTTCTACGTGTTCTCCTGTAGTTCCAGAGGCGGGAGGGATAATCATTTCGGGGGTCCCGCGGTAGGGAGGACCTCTGTGAGTCCTCACGGCCCGGGGTTAGCGTCCTGAAATTACAGAGAAAATCATGCCCAACTACTTCAAGGACAACGACGACCTCCGCTACTATTTGGACCACGGGGTCGATTGGGAGCCCCTGGTACGGCTCACCGAGTACGAGTACCAAGCCGAGGGCGCCTTCTCCTCAGCCGACGAGGCGGTGGAGTTCTATCGGGAGATTGCCGAGCTCGTCGGGGAGTTCTCGGCCAACGAAATCGCTCCCCACGGGGCCGAGATCGATCGCCAGGGCGTCACCATGGAGCACGGCGAAGCGAAACCGCCGGCGGCCATGGAGGCGATCTTTCGAAAGATCGCCGACCTCGAACTGCACGGCATGTGCCTGCCCCGGGAGCTCGGCGGGATGAACTGCCCGGTGCTGCTCTACTTCATGACCAGCGAGATGATCGGTCGGGCCGACGTGTCGGTCCTCGGTCACCACAGCTTTCACGGCGGGTTGGCGATGGCGATGCTGATCTTCTCCATCCGCGAGGGCACCACCCGCTTCGACGCCGACGGGACGCGCATCCTCGAGACTCGGTGGAGCGACTACATCGAGGAGATTCGCACCGGCAAATCTTGGGGCTCCATGGACATCACCGAGCCCCACGCCGGGAGCGACATGGCCCAGCTGCGCTCGGTCGGCGAACAAGATGACGACGGGCAGTGGTACGTCAGCGGCGAGAAGACCTTCATCACCAGTGGCCACGGGAGGTTTCACTTCGTCATCGCCCGAACGGAGAAGACCGAAAAGACCACGAACGAAGAGGACCCCTTCGCCGGCCTCGGCGGTCTCTCGATGTTCATCGTGCCGGCCTATCACGACGACGAAGACGGGAAGCGAACTCGCACCGTCGAGGTAGCGCGCCTCGAAGAGAAGCTCGGCCACCACGGCTCGACGACCACCGCCCTCGTCTTCGACCGCGCGCCGGCCGAGCTCATCGGCGAACGCGGCCAGGGCTTCCACCACATGCTGACCTTGATGAACAACGCCCGGGTCGGCGTCGGCTTCGAGTGCCTCGGGCTCTGTGAAGCGGCGTACCGGGCAGCAAAGGCGTACGCCGAGGAGCGCCCGTCGATGGGCAAGACCATCGACCGCCACGAGATGATCGCCGACTACCTCGACGAGATGTGCACCGACATTCAGGGCATCCGGGCCCTGGCGGTCTGGGCCGCCTACCACGAAGAGCTCGCCGAAAAGCTCCGCATCGGGGTGCAGTTCGGGGGCCGGGGCGGGATGAGCGCCGCCGAGATGGAGCGCGAGGCGAAGCGCCGGAAAAGGCTCTCACGGCGGGCGACGCCGCTCCTGAAGTACATCGCCGCCGAGAAGGCCGTCGAGATCTCCCGACGCGGCCTGCAGATCCACGGGGGCAACGGCTACATGCGCGAGTACCCGGCGGAGAAGCTCGTCCGCGACGCGCTGGTGCTGCCGATCTACGAGGGCACGAGTCAGATTCAATCGCTGATGGCGATGAAAGACGCTCTGGGCGCGGTCATCGACAACCCCGCGCGCTTCGTCCGCCGCGCGGCCCGGAACCGCTGGCGCTCGGTGTCGGCCCGGGACCCCCTCGAGCGACGAGTGGCGAAGCTCAACGTGCTCGCCGACGGAGTGACGCAGTTCCTCATCCGTAAGACCGCGCAGAACAAGCTGGGCTCGGTGACGGATCAGCCCATCAACGAGTGGCCGTCACGATTCATGAAGAACTGGGACCCGAAGAAAGACTTTGCGTTCGCCATGCTGCATGCGGAGCGCATGACGCGGCTGCTCACCGACGAACTCATCGCCGAGATCTTCCTCGAACAGGCGACCAATCACCCCGAGCGCCGGGAGGTCCTCGAGCGCCATCTGGAACGCGCGGAGCCGCGGTGTCGATACCTGGTGGACGAGATCACGACCACGGGAGACCGGCTGCTGGAGAGACTGCGCGGCCGCGAGAGTGGGCGTGGAACGGAGGCTGCGGAGTGAGACCTCGACGAGAGCGAACGGACGCGGCCACGGCACGGGGTTGGGCACGCTGGTTTTCGAATGCTCAGTCCGCGCGTATCCTCTCTGCGTGGGGGACTCGTCGGAGACAGCGGACGGTATGGCGCTCGTCGTGAAAGGCGAGGTCGAACCCCAGACGCCGAGGACCGCGCTCATCTGGGCCGATAGTCTCGCGGGCGCCCTCGATGCGATGTAGGAGAACGGCCCTCCCCGCCGAGTACGATACATCAAGTGGAGCGCCTCAGTGACCGCTATCAAGAAGCCACCACCTATCGTCTATCGACTCGATGAACTTGCAGAGGTCTGCACCGAGTTGGGTATCGAATCGTGCCGCGTCGATGAAGACCGCCTCGATGTGCTCATCCGCCCCGACTGGGCTCTAGCGTTCTGCAATCTCTTGGAGACACAAGACACGTTGGTCGGCTTCGACGGCACGCCATGGCACGCCCACGGCATTGTGCACTTTGGCTGCGGGTCCAACTCTTACATCAAACTCGACGAGCTGGAGATCGTACTGGGGCTTTCGTGTGGCGAACTGCTCGTCGTCAGCTCGCATACGAACGGTGTTGTCACCGACCGCTGGCTCACGCACCGCGACGAGCCACTCTCCCTGAAGTACGCCCAACCGGGCGAGGAGTTAACGGTGTTTCGTCTTCCGGAACCTAGCGCGCCGGAGTGATGTTCGGGATATCGACACCCGAAACCTCCGGAGCGCCGAGTAGGTGATGACTGAGCTAATCGGAGCCGCCGACCTCGAGAACGCGAACGGTGGACTCGCGGGCGTGACCTGCCCAGGCCCCGTCGGACCATTCGTTAGGGCAGGCTTTATGCTCGCAGCGCGCGCGCCCAAGCCACCCCCCGAGCGCCGGCTGCGGGCATACATCGAACCATTGTCTTCAGCCGCCGCACGAAGACGGCGACACGTTTGGAGAGCATGTCGCTGGGGGCGACGAAGCGGCTGCTTTCCAGTGAAAGCTAGAGCAAAAGGCTTAGAAGAGCGGAGATGCCCCTCTTTTCCTTGCGAAAGCGCCATCCGTCATTCATCGTCACTTATGAAATGACAGTAAATGACGGCGATGTTCTCGACAGAGAACTCCTCGATTTGGCTCGCGACGCCGTCCTGGGAGTCCCGTTCGTCCGTGACGTGGAACAGCGTCGGGTTCACGACGAGATCATCTGGGACATCCAGACGACCCACGGCGACGTTCACACGCTTCGCGTGGCTGACGCCAAAGAGAAACCTCCCCGAAGAGGTCTGGATGCCTCCACGATCTTAGTTGCCGATCGCATCACGAGGGCCAACTCCAAGGCGCTGACGGAGGAGCGAATCAACTTCGTCGACCGTGCGGGCAACCTCTGCTTGTTCCTCAACGAACGCTACTTCGCGCAGGTCCAAGGCAAGCGCACCCGCAGAAAGCTACCGGCGATGAGAGCTCCGGCCTACCGCGTCCTGCTGGCCTGGCTCATCGACCCAGGCTTGGTCAGCAGTCCCCTCCGCACGACGGCATCGTCCGCGGGCGTCAGCAGAACCGCCGTCCAGGATATGCGGACTCGCTTGGCCGAATGGGGCTATGTCGTCGGTAGCCACCACAGCCGGGTCTGGACTCCCCGAGGGAGGAAAGAAGCGCGTCGCATGTGGCTCGAAGGCTACCGAACCACTCTGCGGCCCAGCCTGGACTTGGGAGGATTTCGTCTGAAGGGCGGAGGGCCTGAGAGCGCGAACCTCTCCCACGCGCGGGGCGTGCTCGCCAAGCACTGGTCCCGGCAAGCAACCGGCGACCGGATCCCCCCTTGGAGGTGGAGTGGCACCGAGGCGCTGAGACACATCGCGGGGATGGAGAACTACTTCGTTGATGGCGCTCCGGTGATTCATCTGGCGGTCGACCCAGACATCCAAGACGCTCCGGCAATTCTCCCGGTAGTCCCGTCTGAGATCTACAACATCCGAATCCACAGGCTTCCCATCAAGGCCGCGGCCCAACACGATGGACTGGCGGGCTGGCCAGCAGCGGTCCCCCACCCGCTACTGGTATGGTCCGAGCTCTCATGCAGCTCCGACCCACGAGTGCACGAAGCCGCGGAGGAGCTCACGAATACCGTGCCAGAGGGCTGGCTATGATCACGGTCCCGCACAAGAACTTCGAGACTCTGACGCTCATCCGACAATCTTGGACGGACGTCCGCATCGCGATCATCGGCGCGACGGGTC
Organism: Deltaproteobacteria bacterium; assembly: GCA_003647065.1. GTDB lineage: Bacteria > Myxococcota_A > Polyangia > Polyangiales > B10-G4 > B10-G4. Next base: position 4,656 of record QMMC01000478.1, read on the forward strand.
TAGCGGTCCGCGGGCATCCCCCGCCACGGCGGTCCGACGACGTGGACCTCGCCATCGCAGTCGAGCCAGAGGCACTGCGCGACCTCCGGTCGAGACTCCAGCCTGCAGGATGGGAGCAAGAGCGTCGAATGCCGCACCGATGGCGGCACTATCGCCGTGGGCTGCGCATCGATGTCGTTCCTGCCGGATCGGATCCCGGCGCGGTCTCCGAGTACACGCTATCACCCGGACTCACATTGGACGTGCGGGGTCTAGACGTGGCGCTCAGGTCACGTGAGGACGTGGAGGTAGCCTGCGAGGGCGACACCTCCAACACGGTCATCGCTCCAACGCCCCCCCTCGCCGTCCTGATGCTCCTCAAGATGATCGCGTACGTGGACAAGCCTTCAATCCGGGAGAAGGACGCGAGCGATGTCGGGCGCGTGATGCAGAGCTACGTGACCGAGGATGATGAACGCCGCTGGGACCCACCCCTTTCCTCGGTGTACGAAGAAGACTTCAAGGGCGCGTGTGCGCTCGGCCTCGACATGCAAGAGCACCTCACTGACGAGTACCGAAAGATCGTCGAAGCCTTCATGGACGACTCCGGGGCTCGCGGTGCGCTCGACCGCATGTCTCCCGTCGAGGACGCGGGAAACGCAATCGCACGTGCGTTCTACGTTGGCCTAGAGTTCGCGCAACGATAGCCCTTCGGCGCCTCCCCCATTTTGTACAGCAGCTGTACATTCCCCCCCGCCTTCCCTGTAGTTTCGCCTAGTTACCCTCAGCCCGAAACAATCCCGAAATGAGCCCTTCCAAGCCCAAACCCCGTAAGCCCACCCGCAAACCCACCGGTAAGCCCACCCGCAAACCCACCCGGGTCGGCCCGCCGCTCCTCCTCCCCCCTCTTCCCTCCTCCACCGCCGCGACGCGGCGCCTCGGCGAAGAGCTCATCGCCGACGTCGCGATGCGGCGCGAGCGCATCGCCAAGGACTTCTACGAGATCGGCGCGAGCTTGCAGCAGCTCTCCCGGAAGCGGGTCTATCGCGCCCTCGGCTTCGACAACTTCGACGCGTTGCTGAAGGAGCGCGGCATCCTGGGCCGCATGCAGGCGACCAAGCTCATCGCCGTGACCCAAGCGTATCCCAGGGACCTGGCCCTCGACCTCGGCATCGAAACGGCCTACGCGCTCCTACGCTACACCGCGGCCACCCCCGCCGCGGACGTTGCCCACAGGCTCGCCGCCGGCAACACGAAGATCGGCGGCAAGCGCATCAGCGAACTGACGGCGACCGATATCCGCAAGGAGACCAAGCGCCTGACGGCCGCCCCGCGCCCGACCGACGCCGAGACCAGGAACGCCCGCGGCATCGCGCGCCGGCTACAACAAACCCTCCGCAGGAAGGGCGCCCCCTCCGCGGTCATCCGTGCGGAGCGGCAAGGGGCCAAGTGGAAGCTCCTCGTCGAGGTCGACCTCGACGAAGGCGAGATCCTTCAAGGGCGGTAGGCCCTGCTCTTCGGCGTCGGTCCGGGCCCCCTCGACCAGATCTTGGTCGGCGTTTCTGAGCCTCCGGGCTGAGACTGCTAGCGGCGAGGGCCTGGGCCTCGTAAGCTGTCTTGGTGACCTCGGCGGCCAAGAAGATCCTGGATGAGGCTCTCGCCCTCCCTCGAGAAGAGCGCGAGGAGTTGGTTGGTGCGCTGAGTAGCAGCCTCGAGCCGGTCGA
>QMMC01000479.1 GCA_003647065.1 Deltaproteobacteria bacterium
CATCGCCGCCGCCTTCGACGACCTGCGGGCCGACCTCGACGAGCAGATCACCGAACGGATGAGCGAGACGCGGCAGCGGCTACTCGACCACTTCGACGAGGACGTGCAGGCCCGCCTCCGCGTCCACCGCGACCTAGCCCAGGCGTCGCTGGACGAGCGGGGCCGCATGCTGCTGAACCTCACCCGGCAAGAACTTGGGGACGACGCCACGTTCGCGCCTGACCGACCCCGGTTCGAGTACCACGGTGCCGCGGCTCGCGGCGGGTGGTACAGCCTCGACTGGAAGGCGGCGGACGCCGAGGGCCTGGTCTTCTACCGCATCGACCACCCACTCGCGCAGGGCATCGTCGAGCAGGCTCGCCAACGACAACTTCCCGTCCAGCACCTGGCCTTCGACTACGGCGCCTACGGCTCTTCGGTCGCGGTGCTGGAACCATTTGTCGGGCGCCGCGGCTGGCTGGCGTGCAGTCTGCTCACGGTGAACTCGGCGGCCGATGAGCAGATCGTCGTCCTGGCCGCAGTCACCGACGACGGCGAGGTGCTCGACGCCGAGTGGTGCCGCCGCCTGATGCGTATCGGAGCGGACGCCGAGGGCACGCCCGAGGCGCCCGCGGATCTGGAGCCCGCTGTGACCGGCCAAGTCGAAGGACACCTGCGCGAGGTCGAGGCCCGCAACGGGCGCTACTTCGATGCCGAAGTGTGTAAACTCGACCGTTGGTCGGACGACCTCAAGATCGGCCTGGAGCGGGAGTTGAAGGACTTGGACGCCGAGATCCGAGCCAAGCGGAAGGAGTCCGCGGTCGCCATCTCACTCGCGGACAAGCTCGCCGCGCAGCGGGACATCAAGGCGCTGGAGCAGCGCCGGAACCGCAAGCGGCGGGATCTGTACGAGGAACAGGACAAGATCGACGAGCAACGGGCAGCACTCATCGACGGGATCGAGCGGCAGCTTCGCACCACGCATGAGGTGCAGCGCCTGTTCACCGTGCGCTGGAGCATCGGATAGGAGTGAAAATGGCGAAGAAGACGACGCTCGAACTGACCTGGATCGGCAAGGACAAGCGGCCTCGACTTGAGCCGCGCATCCTGCTCGAAGATCCCGAGTTGAGCTACGCCGCCGACCACCGGGTCAGCGAGAACGACATCTTCGACAACATGCTGATCCAGGGGGACAACCTCCTAGCCTTGAAGGCGCTGGAACATGACTTCGCGGGCAAAGTGAAGTGCATCTTCATCGACCCTCCGTACAATACTGGAGTCGCGTTCTCGCAATATGACGATGGTGTTGAGCACTCGATCTGGCTGTCCCTGATGCGTGACCGCCTGCAACTGCTTCGGCGCCTCCTTGCGCGAGATGGTTCGCTCTGGATCACCATCGATGATAACGAAGCACACTACTTGAAGGTGCTCTGTGACGAGGTATTCGGGAGATTCAACTTCGTCTGCAATGCGATGTGGCAGAAGAAGTACACGGTTGCGAACGATGCAAAGTGGCTTTCCGAGAACCACGACCATGTTCTCGTCTACGCCGCTGACAAGGTGGCATGGCGCCCGTATCGCCTGCCTCGCACCGCCGAAATGGACAAGCGGTACCGAAACCCGGACAACCACCCCAAGGGTCCGTGGAAGGCCACTCCGCTATACGCCAAGCGCAAGGGTTCGGAGCGGGAGCAGGCGTTCACGTACGAGTTCCAAAACGGAGTTGTATGGACGGCTCCACCTGGAACATCGCCGCGCTTTCCTGCGGAGAGGCTGCGACAGATGGACGAGAACGACGAGATCTGGTTCGGGGTCAACGGCAATGCAACGCCAGCCCGCAAGACCTTCCTGAGTGAACTGACGGTCGAGGGGCCACCATCGCCGACGGTCTGGCTGTACGGCGATGTCGGGCACAACCACGAGGCACGCGACGAGTCGAAGGTCTTCAACTCGGACGATCCATTCGCAACACCCAAGCCAGAGCGGCTGTTGAAGCGGGTGCTGCAACTGGCGACTCGTCCGGGCGACCTCGTGCTCGATTCGTTCCTGGGCTCCGGTACGACCGCTGCGGTTGCCCACAAGATGGGTAGACGTTGGATTGGCGTAGAACTGGGTGCCCACGCCAGGACTCATTGCCTACCGCGGCTCCGCGCCGTCATGGACGGCTCCGACGGCGGAGGCGTGTCCGACAAGGTCGGTTGGAAAGGCGGCGGAGGCTTCCGCTTCTACCGCCTCGCCCCCTCCCTGCTGGAGGAGGACAAGTGGGGCAACTGGGTCATCAACCGCGCCTACAACAAGGAGATGCTGGCCGAGGCCATGTGCAAGATCGAGGGCTTCCGCTACGAGCCGAGCCCGTCCATCTTCTGGATGCACGGTCAGTCCACCGAGACGGACTACATCTACGTCACGACGCAGACCCTGACCCACGAGCAATTGCAGGTCATCAGCGCGGAGGTCGGCGACGAGCGGACCTTGCTGATCTGCTGCTCGGCCTTCCGGGCGCGGCTCGACCAGTTTCCGAACCTCACGGTGAAGAAGATCCCCGCTGCGGTGCTCGCCCGCTGCGAGTGGGGCAAGGACGACTACTCGTTGAACGTCCAGACGGTCATGGGGGAGGAGCCCCAGGAGCCTGAGCCTGAACCCGAGGAGTCCACGGACGACAACGCCCTTCCGTCGCCGAGCAAGAAGCGCAAGGGCCGCAAGCCGAAGGTGCAAGAGCTGCCGATGTTCCCCGCGGCATCGAAGGAAGGTGACCAGTGAGCCGCGTCGTCAACACCATCTCGGGTCGCCTGAGCCTCCGGCCCCCGCAGCGTCAGTCGCTGGAGATCCTCGACCGCATCTGCGAGATCGCCGACCCGACCAAGGCCACCGATCTCGCCACTGCGCTGGAGATCATCAAGTCCGAGTACCCGTCGGTCACTGACTTCGAGCGGGACTTCCCCTCGCTGTGCTTCGCCCTCGCCACGGGCGTCGGCAAGACGCGGCTCATGGGCGCCTTCATCAGCTACCTGTACCTGACCAAGCGGAGCCGCCACTTCTTCGTCCTGGCGCCCAACCTGACCATCTACAACAAGCTGATCGCCGACTTCACCCCCGGCACGCCCAAGTACGTTTTCCAGGGGATCTCGGAGTTCGTGACCGCCCCGCCGGTCATCATCACCGGCGACAACTACGAGAGCGGCATCGGCGTCCGCGAGGAGGCCCAGCGCCAGAGGGGCCTGTTCCGGCCCGGCGGCGAGGATGCTGTCCACATCAACGTCTTCAACATTAGCAAGTTCAACAAGGACACGGGTGGCCGTAGGGGCTCGCCCAGGATGCGGCGCCTGTCGGAGTACATCGGCGAGAGCTACTTCGACTACCTGGCCGGGCTCGATGACCTCGTTGTGCTCATGGACGAGGCCCACCGCTACCGCGCCGACGCGGGCATGAAGGCCATCAACGAGTTGAAGCCCATCCTGGGCCTGGAGTTGACGGCGACCCCCTTCACTGAGTCCGCGAACGGGCCGGTGGCATTCGGCAACGCCATCTACGCCTACTCGTTGGCCGAGGCCATCGTGGACGGCTTCGTAAAGGAGCCTGCGGTCGCCACCCGCAAGGACTTCGACGCAAGCCAACTCGACGACACGAAGCTGGAGCGCATCAAGCTGGAGGACGGCGTGCGTCTGCACGAGCAGGTCAAGGCCGACCTCCAAGTCTATGCCGCCGACACTGGCCGCCCCTACGTCAAGCCATTCATGCTGGTGATCGCCCGCGACACGACGCATGCCTCGACTCTCATCGACCTGTTCAAGTCCGAGGTGTTTTTCGAGGGACGCTACGCCGACCGCGTGATCGAGGTTCACTCGGCCCTCAAGGGCGAGGAGAAGGAGGAGACTGTCGAGCGCCTGCTGGCGGTGGAGGACCCTGCCGAGCAGACGGAGATCGTCATCCACGTCAACATGCTCAAGGAGGGGTGGGACGTCACCAACCTCTACACCATCGTCCCGCTGCGGGCGGCCAACGCCCGCACTCTCATCGAGCAGTCCATCGGGCGCGGCCTGCGGTTGCCCTACGGCAAGCGCGTCCGCAAGTACGGCCTGCCGCCCACGCACCCTGCTGACCGGCTCACCATCGTCGCCCACGACAAGTTCCAGGAGATCGTGGACGAAGCCAACCGCGGCGACTCCATCATCCGCCGCATCGACACCATCTACCTCGACCCCGAGGAGGCCGCCGATGCTCCGAAGCCAGTTGAGGTGCCCCCGTTGGTCGAGCAGGTCCTTGGCGGCGCCGACCGGCCCACGGTGCCGGGCCTCGGCCCGGCGCCCGCGGGAGATCCTGCCCAGGGCACGGCCCCCACCCTGCCGACGGAGAAGACGCCGACCTTCCAGACGCCCATGGCCAAGGCGGTGGCGAAGGCGACCCTGACGGCGATCACGCGCAAGACCACGTTGCCGTCGGCGAGGACGCTTCTGCTACCGGAGCAGCAGAAGAAGCTCGTCGAGGAGGTGAAGGCACAGCTTCCCGACCAGCAGGAGCTGCCAGGGCTAGAGACGGAGATCGAGGAGGTCGTCAAGGAGGCAACCGAAGTCTACGTGGGCCTCTCCATCGACATCCCCGAGGTCACCGTCGTGCCCACCGGCGAAGTCACCATCATGTACGCCGACTTTGACCTCGACACGTCCAAGCTGCCCGCGCTTCAACCCGTCGAGCGAGACATCTACATCCAGCACCTGGCGAGCCACGAGCAGCAGCAGTTGTCGTCGGGCGGCGGCGACGTCGGCGGCGAGGGACGCCTGGAAGACTACGTCGTGCGGGCGCTCATCGACTTCGATGACGTGGACTACGACGGCAACGCCGACCTGCTCTACAAGCTCGCTGGTCAAATGGTGGCCTATCTCCAGGGGTACGTATCCGACGAGGAGGCCGTGAAGAACGTACTGGTCTACTACCAGTCGCGGGTCGGCAACCTCGTCCACGGCCAGATGCTCTCCCACCAACAGGAGGTGGCGACCGGTTACGAGGTGAAGGTGCTTTCGGGGCACCGCCCCCTGAAACCCGCCGTGATCAAGCTCAAGCCGAGCGAGTCTCCGCGGAACTTCCGGGCGCCGGTCGATGACAAGCGCCGCATCGCGCAAATGGTGTTCGGCGGCTTCTCGAAGTGCCTATACCCGCTCCAGAAGTTTCACTCGGACCCGGAGCGACGGTTCGCCGTGCTCCTGGAGATGGACAAGGCCGTGCAGAAGTGGGTGAAGCCTGCGCGGGCGAACTTCCAGATCGTCCTGAAGGGAGGCTCGCTCTACGAGCCGGACTTCGTGATCGAGGCCGACGAAACCTCCTACATCGTCGAGGTCAAAGCCGAGGACATGCTGCAGGAGGCCGACGTACTGGCGAAGGCCGAGGCTGCCGCGGTGTGGTGCAGGTCGGCGACGCAGGAGGGGGCGGGCGCCAAGCCCTGGAACTACTTGCTCATCCCCGCAGAGAAGATCGCCGACAACACCTCGCTGGCGTGGATGGTGAAGCAATACGAGCACAAGACCAGCGCGCCTACCGAGGTCGTGTCGGAGGACGCGGGCGCCTGAGCTCTGCCGTACAAGAAGCTGAAGGGCGCTGAGATCCGGCCCTTCGTGAGCTGCGTCACCTTGTATGTCGCCGAGCCTCCCATTTCCCCCATCACTGGATGGTGGGCCCCTGCGGGCGCCGATCCGGGCGGTCGCGCCAGGCCCCCATCGGGCGCCGGGCCGGTCATCACGCCCCCGCAACGGGCGCCTCCCGAGGTTGCAACGGGCCCCGCGGCGCCCAGACGTGGGCCCCTCTCGCTCGTGAACGGGCGCCGAGGACTCCGGGATGCCGGAAGGGCCCCCGCCCAGCCGAAATGGCAGCTCGACGCTGCGCAGGGCACCGGAGGAGTGGTTCTGCTTCACCGGGTCCCCGGCGCGCGGGCGCCGGACGGGCCCGAAAGGGCGCCGGGTTTCAGCGTTTCGCAGGACCCGAGACGCCGTTTCTGAGGTCGCATCCCGCCTTTCGAGCCCGCCCCCCCCCCACTCGGTGCCTCCGAGAGTGGGACCGTCCGGTGCCCTTGGGCCCCCACCATCTCTCCGGGCGCCGGTTGGGCGCCGGTCGTGCTGACGTCGCCTCCCCCCGGGGTCCCAACGGCCCATGCCGGGCCGACGGTACGACGGATGACCGTCGCGACCGACGGACTTGCCGACATGCGAGAAGAGCCCTGAAAGGCCCATTCCGACGGTTCCGACGAACCCGACGGTTGGCAACAACCCTTGGATGCGGCCGATAGAAAGCAGTTCCGCCGCCGGCAGATCAGACGATGTTGGCTGCCTCCTGACGGGGGCGCCGACGCGGTTTTGGAGGTGAGCGTCCAGGAGCCGTTTCCAACCGTC
>QMMC01000480.1 GCA_003647065.1 Deltaproteobacteria bacterium
CCATGTTGGACGCGCGGGAGGCCCCGGCCGGGGAGTTCCCGGTGGTCCTCGCTCCCGGGGACAGCGGCATTCTCCTTCACGAAGCCGTCGGCCACGGCCTCGAGGCAGACTTCAACCGCAAGGGCACCAGCAACTACACCGACAAGATCGGGGAAGTGGTGGCGTCGGAGTTGTGCACCGTAGTCGACGATGCGCGCCTCATGTCCTCCCGGGGCTCGATCAACGTCGATGACGAAGGCAATACCCCCGAGGAGGCCGTGCTCATCGAGAAGGGGGTGCTCCGCGGCTACATGCAGGACCGCCACTCCGCGGAGCACTTCTCCGTGAAGCCAACGGGGAACGGGCGCCGGGAGAGCTTCAAGAGCCACCCGATGCCGCGCATGACCAATACGTTGCTCCTCGCCGGCGAGTCCGATCCAGAGGAGATCGTGTCCAGCGTGAAGTACGGCGTCTACGCCCGGAAGTTCGGCGGAGGACAGGTGGATATCTCCAACGGTGACTTCGTTTTCTCCCTCACCGAGGGTTATCTCATCGAGGACGGCAAACTGACGGCGCCCCTCAAAGGCGTGAACCTCATCGGCAGCGGGCCGGACGTGATGCGCAAGGTCGACATGCTCGGCAACGACATGGAGACCTCCGATGGCAACTGGACCTGCGGCAAGGACGGTCAGTCCGTGCCCGTAGGGGTGGGTTGCCCTACTGTGCGGATCTCCGCGGTCACCGTCGGTGGCACGGACATGGGGAAGGGCTGAGACGATGGCGACGAAACGAGAAGAAGCGCTCATCGCCCTCGGCGAGCAAGTCGTGGCCGCGGCCCAGAAGGGCGGCGCGACTACGGCCGAAGTGGCAGTGCGGGAAGGCTCGCATCTGAGCACCACCGTTCGCATGCGAGAGACCGAACTCCTCGAGGAGGCGGGCTCGCGGTCCCTCGGCTTGCGGGTCATGGTAGGCCAGCAGGTCGCCGTGTCCTACACGAGCGACTTGAGCGACCAGGGTGTCGCGCGCCTCGTCGAAGACGCCCTCGAGCTCGCCCAGCTCTCGGAGCCGGACCCCTTCGCGGGGGCGCCGGATCCCGCGTTGCTCTCCACTAGCGAAGAGCACCAGGATTTCGACCTCTTCGACGAAGAGATGGGGACCCTCGGCGCCGGTGAAGCCCTCGCCCGGGCCAAAGAGGCGGAGGCCGCGGCCCTCGACTACGACGAGCGCATCACCAACAGCGATGGTGCGAGCTTCTCTCGGGCCGCCGGCGGCGGCGTCCTCGTGACCAGCGGTGGTTTCCGCGGCGCGACCCGGGGCACCTACGCGTCGCTTTCCGTCGTGCCGATGGCCAAGGAGTCCGACGGGAAGAACCGCCGCGGGCACTACTGGACCGCCAAGCGCCACCTCGCGGAGCTCAAATCCGCCGAAGTCGTCGGAGTGACGGCGGCCCAGCGCACCCTCAGAAAACTCGGTGCGAAAAAGGTCGAGACTCAGGAGGCGCCGGTCATCTTCAACGACGACACGGCCCGCTCCATCCTCGGCCTCCTCGCGGGATGCGTGAACGGGAGCGCCATCTGGCGAAAGTCGAGCTATCTGCTGGACCGTGAGGGGGAGCGCATCGCGTCGGACTTGATCACCATCGTCGACGACCCGCTCATCCCCAAGGCTCCGGGCTCGCGGCCCTACGACGGAGAGGGGCTGCTCTCTCGGAAAAACGTCGTGGTCGAAAACGGCGTGCTGAAAACCTACCTCCTGGATAGTTATTCGGCTCGGAAGCTCGAAAAAGAGAGCACCGCAAGCGCGAGCCGCGGCTCGAGCGGAGGCGTCGGGCCGTCGACCACCAACTTCATCCTTTCCGCGGGGGACATCACCCACGATGAACTCGTCGGCAGCACCAAGAGTGGCCTCTACGTCACCGAGATGATGGGCTTCGGGTTCAACGCGGTGACCGGTGACTTCAGCCGGGGCGCGGCCGGTTTCTGGATCGAGAATGGCGAGCTCGCCTATCCGGTCTCGGAGATCACCATCTCTTTGAACCTCGACGACCTGCTCAAGCGCATCGACGCGGTCGCCGACGACCTCGACCTGCGCACCAGCATCGCGAGCCCTTCGTTCCGGGTGAGCGCGATGACCATCGCGGGCAGCTGACCCAGGCGGCCCGATGTCGTCCGACCGCGACAAGCGCCTCGCTCGCGTGCTTCCGGTGCCCCGGTGGCCCTCGAGCGAGGAGGCCAGGGCGCTTCGATGGTTTGCTCCGGGAAGCCTTGGGCCCCTCGCGACCCACGGCCGAACCTGGGTCCCCGCGATGGTCCCGTGGCGGGCGTCCCCCGACGGTTTCGTCACGGAGAAGGTGGTCGATTGGTATCGCCGCTTCGCCGAGGGGCGTCCGGCGGTGTTGGTCATCGAAGCGACCGGCATTCGCGACGTGCCGAGTGGGCCGCTCCTGCGTATCGGCCACGAGCGCTTCGTCCCAGGCCTCCGGGACCTCGCTCGGGCGGTGCGCGAGGCGAGCGACGGTCAAACGCGGTTGCTCATCCAGCTGATCGACTTTCTCGCCATCCGCCGACGCCCAACCGCCGAAAAGTTCTTCGGTCGCTACCTCGAAATCGATCGCGCACTTCGAAGTCGCCTCGCGGCTCACCTCGGGGACGATGACCTCGGCCGGGCCCCCGAGGGGGTCTTGCGGGAGCGTCTCCTCGGCCTCGCCGAGGCGGACTACGAACTCGTGCTCTCTGCCCGGGACCTCGAGAGTTATCGCCGGGGCTACCGAGAGCGGGTCACGGACGTTCACTTGCCCGCCATCCGTGACCTCCCGGAGGTCCTCCCCCCGCTCTTCGCGGCTGCGGCCGAGCGGGCCCAGGCTGCCGGCTTCGACGGCGTCGAGCTCCACTACGCTCACGCCTACACGATGGCGTCGTTCCTCTCGGCGCGGAACGACCGCGGGGACGGCTACGGCGGCCCCCGCGGCAATCGCGTTCGCCTACCCCTCGAGGTCTTCACGGAGGTTCGCCGGGCGGTTGGCCCCGACTTCGTGGTGGGGTGTCGCTACCTCGGTGACGAGGTCATCGAGGGAGGCAGCCGCCTCGATGACGCCCTCTATTTTGCCGAGCGCTTTGCGGCTGCGGGCATGGACTTCCTATCCGTCTCCAAAGGCGGCAAGTTCGAGGACGCCAAGGCCCCGAAGGTTGGTCAGTCCATCTATCCCTATACCGGGCCGAGCGGCCAGGAATGTATGCCGACCGTGCGCATCGACGCGCGCGGGCCCTTCGGTCGAAACGTACCCCTGGCCCGGGCGGTCCGTCGGGCGGTCCGGGGGGCGGGCTTCGAGACGCCGGTCGTCACGGCCGGGGGGGTCTGCAGCCCGTACCAGGCGGAAGAGATCCTGGCCGCCGGAGACGTCGACTTCGTCGCCGCCGGGCGGCAGACCCTCGCAGACCCAGACTGGTTCCTGAAGATTCGTCGTGGACGCGGAGACGAGGTGCGGCGATGCCTCTATACCAACTACTGCGAAGCCCTCGACCAAGCCCACAAGGAAGTCACCTGCCAGCGCTGGGACCACGGTTTTCCCGCACACGAAGGTGAGGTCCCCCGGAGCGCCGACGGCAAGCGGCGTTTGGTGGCCCCCCCGTGGCCGGGTCATTCGTCCTGACGTCTTGATACGTCGATGCGGTGATCTTCTTCCCCAGAATTTCGATCCAAAACTTTTCGTGAGAAGGGGCGTCTGACCTCCACAGCTGGAGACCAGATGGACGTCACCCTCGTACTCACCCACGATTGCAACCTCGGCTGCGGCTACTGCTACGCCGGAGGCAAGTTTGGACGGCATATGACGCCGGAGGTCGCCGACGCCGCGGTGGACCTCGCTTTCGACGGGCCCGAGGACGAGGTTCAGGTCTCCTTCTTCGGCGGCGAGCCGCTGCTCTGCTGGGACCAACTCTGCGAGAGCGCCGAGCGCGCCCGGGCCCGAGCCGCGGCGACGGGCAAGCGTCTGGTGATGAGCGTGACGACCAACGGGACGCTGCTGACCGCCGCCCGCGCTGCCCGCCTCGAAGAGCTCGGTGTGTACGTTGGGCTGTCTATCGACGGGATTCGTGCGGCCCACGACGCGGGGCGCCCCAAGATGGGTGGGGGGTCGAGCTTCGACGATGTTTACGGCGGCCTGTCGGTCTTGCTCCGGCGCGGCACGCCCTTCGAGACGATCTCCGTCGTCACCCCCGCCAACGTGCGCCATCTGGGCGACTCGATTCGCTGGCTCCTCGAAGTCGGTGTTCCCCGGGTGGCCCTCAACCCTTGCTACGAAGCCCATTTCACCGACGACGACCTCGCGGTCTACGGCGACGGCCTGCGCGCCGGGGCCGAGGCGATGACCGAGTGCTATCGCCGGGGGCGCGTCGTCTCGGTAACCGTCTTCGACAACAAGATCCTCGCGGCCCTCAAGGGCGGCCTCGCCGCCGGCGACAAGTGCTCCCGCGGTGCGACGAGCGTCGCGGTGGCACCGAGCGGCAACCTCTACTCCTGCGAGCGCGAGGTGGGCGAGGACGACGACCCCACCTTCCGTGTCGGGCATGTGCAATCGGGCATTTCTCTGCGCCCACAAACCTGCGCCCCCGGCCCCACCAACCCCGAATGCACGGACTGTGAAGAGCGCAGCCGGTGCACGTCGTTCTGCGCCTGCGCGAACTACGCGGAGACCGGGCGGACGAATGTCGCCGGCGGCACCCAGTGCTGGCACGAGCGGGAGACCGCGCGCCTCGCGGATCATCTCGCGGGCACGCTCTGGGCCGAACGAAACGCACTCTTCATCGCGTGGTTCTACGGCCGCATGGCGGGAGTGAAGGCGCCCGAACCCGGCTCGGTCGGGGGCCTCGAGGTGCTGCCTTCGGTGGCGGCGCAGTCGGATGATGCGCCTGGGCGAGGGCGCGTACGTCTCACGGTGGTGCGCTGATGGCCGCCGGCAAGAGGAAGCCGGTCCGGTGGACCATCCCCGACGTGAAGGGCGCACCGCCGCGGCGCCTCGAAGCAAGTGCCCGGGCGGGGCAGGGCGCCGGCGCCGGTTACCCGAACGTGACGGAGTTGATGGCGGGGGGGACCTACTCCCGCGGATGGCTCGAGGGGGCCCTCTGCGCCGTCCTGCGCCCCGTCGTGGTCGTCTCGGCGATGAGCCTCGGGGCGACGGGCTGCGTGGACCTGAACGAGTTGCTCGGAGGCGATGTCAGGGCACCGCCGGCCTACATCGACGACGGGTCCTCGCCCGCGGCGACGCTGACGCCGGTAGGCTCCCCGCTCGGGCCCATCGGGGCTTCCCCCAGCAAACCCCCGGTGACCGCCTCCCCTAACCTCGACCTGATTCCGCCGTGCCCGCTTCCTCCGCTGGTTCAGCCGACCGCGACCACCGGCGCCACGCCTCCGGCTCACCCTCCCGCGGTCCGAGGCAGGATGCGGCCTATCCGAGTGCCGCCGCCGCCCCCTCCCGCCCCCGATCCGCCCGCCCTCGATGGAGAGGTCGCGGTCGTCCGGCCCCAACCGCCGACGATGCCTGGAGGACTCCGAGTCGTCCATCCCACGAGCGACGGGGGCACCTGACTTCGTTCCGAGCGGGCTGCGTCGTGCCCTACCTCTCCCGGTTTTCGCGACGCAGCCCCTCGGGGCGTCCTTTTAGCGGCCAGCTATCTCGTCGCCGCCCGGGCCCGTCGCTGCTCGCGCTGAGCCGCCTGATGGCCACGGACGTGGTCGACGAGAGTGCCCACGTAGCTTTCGAAGCGTGGGCAGGCGAGTCCGCTTCCGGCGAGCAACTCCCGGGCGTTTCGATCGTCGTAGACGACCTCGGTCGCGAGTTGCTCGAGGAAAGCGCGCGGTACGTGGGCGAAGCGATCGACTCCGGGCGCGCGCAGGAGGGCGGTCGCGATATTCGTAGGCAAGAACCCGCGCGGCGTGGGGCGCCCCGAGGCTCCGGCGATGAGCTCGAAGACCTTACGAGCCGAGAGGGGGTCTGGGTCGGCAATGTGGAAGGTTCGCCCGATCGAGCGCGGGTCCCCGGCGATGGCGCAGCCGGCATCGACGACGAAATCGACCGGCACGAGGTTGAGCGGGATTTCCCCGCGGCCAGGCATGGGAATTCGTAGCTCCGCGGGAGCATTGAGCATCAGCAGGACGAGCAGATACGGGCCCTCGAGGCGGTCGATCTCCCCGGTCACCGAGTCGCCGACGATGATCGACGGCCGAAGGATCGTCGTCGGGACGTGCTTTGCTGCCTTGCGAACGATGCGTTCGGCTCGGAAGCGGGTTTCCTCGATGGAATTTCGGAAGGTGCTCGCAGTCAGCTCTTCTTCGAGGACGTATCCCCG
>QMMC01000481.1 GCA_003647065.1 Deltaproteobacteria bacterium
AGCTCGGGACGCGGCCTGAGGCTCAGTCGTCGCCCATCAGGTCGTCGAAGGCCTGATCGACGTCATCGATGCTCGGCTCCGCCGCCGGGGGCGGGGCAGACTTCGGGGAGGTGAGGCTCTTCACCTTACCGGCCACGTTTCGGAAGCCGCCCTCGCGCTTCATGACTTTCTGATAGTAGTAGAGCGCTTCTTTCGGATCGTGGAGGAGCTCGTAGGCGAGGCCGAGTTCGAAGTAGAGGCCCAGCTCTTCCCGGTCGGTCTTCTGGTCCGAGTAGAGGCCCTTCTTGAAGTACGCGATGGCTTCGGAGATCGCGCCCTTCTCGATCTGGCAGAGGCCGATCATCGTGTAGGCGATGCACTCGCGGTGAGGATTGCTCTTGGACAAGTCGAACTCGTGGATCGCGTCGTCGAGGAGGCCCATCTCTTTGTAGGCGATGCCGAGGTCGAAGTGGGTGTCCGTGTCCTCGAGGCCGATTTGCTCTTGGACCCCGCGCTTGAACTGGGCGAAGACGGACTCGACGTCGAGGACGTCGGACCCGGCCTTGGTTGCGTCTTCGACGGGCCCCAGCTCTTCGGCGAGCTTTTCGGCCAAGAGGAAGCTTTCGTCTTCATCGTCCTCTGCGAGCTCCGCCTCGGCTGCGTTTTGGGCGGCCTCGAGTTGGGTGAGCTCGGTGATCTTGTCGACGAGGATGGGATGGTCGGGGTAGCTCGAAAGCGCTTCCTGGAGCGTGCCGCGAGCTTCTGAATACAACCCCTGGGCGACGAAGAACTCCGCCTCTTCGAGGATCTCTTCGACCTCTCCGGGCGGCATCGAGGGGCGCTGGACGGCTGCCTCTTCGGCGGCCACGGGGCCCGCCTCGAACTCTTCCGGCGACATCGGCGCGAGCACGTCGTGCTCGCCTTCGAAGCCCGGGGGAGTCGCGCCGACGACGTCGTCCTCCTGCGCGGGCTCCGGGGCCGAGAGATAGGCCGGGGCGCCCTCTTCGATGGGCACGATTGCGTCCATCGTGATGAGGTCCGGCTCTTGGACGTCGTCGATGTAGATCGGGGGGTCGTCCCCGGCCGCCGTCGTGTCCCCGAGGTCGTCGCCGCCAGCTCTCGAGCGTGCCGGCTCGCTCGCCGGGTCGAGGGCGAGGATCTGTGAGTAGTAGCTCTCGGCAACTTCCGAGTTATCGGCCTCGAAGAGGTTGGCGAGGTGATAGAGCTGCTCGATGGCCTCGGCCGTGATGCCCTGGTCGAGGAGGGTGTCTTTCAAGCGCTCTCGCGCCTCGACGTGGTCCGGCGCGATCTCGATGACCTTGCGCAGCTGTTCGACGACCTTGGCCTTGAGGCCGTAGCGCAGGAATACCTCGCACTCCGTCAGGAGGCGGGCGATCTGAGCTTCCCGGGCGACGTCCGGCGGGATGGACGGAACCTTGGCCGTCTGGTCCGGGCTGACGGAGACCGGGGCCGGGGTGGGCGCCACCTCCTGAACCCTGGCCGGTGCGGGGAGCGGCTCGGTGTCGGGCTCGGGCTCGGTTGCCGCGACCGGTTCGGGCTTGGGCTGAAGTACGTCTTCGTCGTCGTCTTCATCGACGAGCAGCACCTGCTCCTCTTCGTCGAGGCCCTCTTCGAGGAACTCGTCGTCTTCGATGATCTCGATGTCATCGTCGTCGTCGATGAACTCGACGTCGTCGTCCTCTTCTGGCTCCGGCGCCGCGACGGGGGCGGCGGCGGCGGGCTCTTCCGGCCGAGGCGCGTACCTCGCGAGGGCCTGCCGAGCTTCGGCGTCACCGGGATCCAGCTGCAGAATATTCTTCAGGACGACGGCGCGCTCTTCGTCCCGACCAGCTTCCTGGTGGATGCGGGCGACCTCCCGATAGACGCTGATCGTCTTCGGCAGCTGTCCGAGCGATTCGAACGCCCGCGCCAGAAGCTCGAGGGTTGCTACGTCTCGGGGGTTGGCCTTGAAGCAGAGCTGAAGCTTGCCGAGGGCCCGCTTGGCGTCGTTGCGGTCGAGGTAGAGCTCGGCCAGCTTACGGGCCAGTTCGACATCGTCGGTCCGGTGATAGAGCAGGCGCTCGGCCACCTTGATGTAGTCGTCGATGCGACCCTGAGTTCGGAGCAGCTCAGCCCCGATTTCGAAGGACGTCGCGGCGTCTTCCGTTAGTCCCGCCTTCGAAAGTGCCTCGGCGTACTTGATGCGCACCGGCACGTTGTCGGGGTCGAGGTCGGCCATCTTGCCGAGGGTCTCGAGGGCGGCTTCGATGTCGCCGTTGCGCGCGTAGGTCGAGGCGACGTGCTCGTAGGTCGAGAGCGCGTCGCTCACCAACTGCAGCTTCTCGTACATCTCTCCGAGAGAGAGCGAAACCTGGAGGCGCGACGGGTCGAGCTTGAGGATCTGCTTGTAGACGGCGACCGCCTTCAGGAAGAACCCCTGGTTCGCGTATTGACGCGCGACCTTGCTGTAGGTCTCGCACGCTTCGGGGCGTGATCCCTTGCGCGTATAGAGGTCCCCGATCTTGAGCCAAGTCCGAACGTCGTTCGGATCGGCATCAACCAGCTTCTGATACTCGGCGATGGCGCGGTCGTACTGACCCTTCGCCAAGTATTTCTGTGCTGTTTCGAGGACTTTGGTGCGGTTCAGCGCCACCGCGACTCCATCTGGGGGTGCGACTAAAACTCATACGGCCCCCCGGGGTGGGGGGTCAAGGATGTCGCAAATCGAAGGCGCCCAAAACCCAGACGCACGGCGATGAAAAGGGACTAGAGACGCTCGAGGAAGCGTGTCGAGAGCTTACCTGTCACGAAGTCGGGATGGTCGATTATCCGCTGGTGGAGGGGCACATTTGTGCGAATTCCCGTAATAATCGTCTCTGCGAGGGCCCGGCGCATGCGCCTGCGAGCTTCAGAACGCGTTCGGCCGTGGGTGATGACCTTGACCAGCATCGAGTCGTAATCCCCCGGAACCCGCCATCCGCCGTAAATTCCACTATCGACCCGGACCCCGGCGCCGCCGGGGGGGTGATACTCGGAGATGAGCCCCGGCCACGGGGCGAAGGTGTCCGGGTCCTCGGCGTTGAACCGGCACTCGATGGCGTGCCCTCGGGGTTTGACGTCGCCCTCGGGGAAGTCGATGGGCTCGCCCGAGGCGATTCGAATCTGCTCGGCCACGAGGTCGATGCCGGTGACGAGCTCGGTCACCGGGTGTTCGACCTGGATGCGCGTATTCATCTCCATGAACGAGAGGTTGCCGTTCTCGTCCATCAAGAACTCGAGGGTCCCGGCGGAGACGTAGCCGCTGTCTTTGATCGCCCGGGAGATGGTCGACGCCATGTCTCGGCGCATCTCCTCGGTGACGGCGACGCTCGGCGCCTCCTCGAGGAGCTTCTGGTGCCGGCGTTGAATCGAGCACTCGCGCTCGCCCAGAACCAGGCAGCGGCCCTTGCCGTCGGCGAGGACCTGGAACTCGATGTGCCGCGGCTCCTCGACGAACTTCTCGAGGTAGATGTCGCCGTTCTTGAAGTTGTTCACCGCCTCGGCTTGGGCGAGCGGGAATGCCTTCCGCACCGACTCGGCGTCGCGGAGGATCCTCATCCCACGTCCGCCGCCGCCGCCAGAGGCCTTCATCATGACCGGGTAGCCGATCTTGTCCGCCCACCGCGCGCCGTCCTCGCCGTCCTCGAGGACCGGACTCCCCTCGGTGAGCGGTAGGCCGAGGCGCTTGGCGAGGGAACGGCCCGGGACCTTTTCGCCCCAAGCGCGCATGTCCTGGGGCCTTGGCCCGATGAAGGTGAGACCGCACTGTTCGCAGATTTCTGCGAAGTGGGCGTTCTCCGAAAGGAAGCCGTAGCCGGGGTGGAGGCCATCGGCGCCGCTGATCTCGGCGGCGGCGATGATCGCCGGGATGTTCAGATAGCTCTCGGCCGAAGGCGGCGGTCCGATGCACACCGCCTCGTCGGCGAAGCGAACGTGCAGGGCGTCGGCGTCGGCGGTGCTGTGCACGGCGACGGTTTCGACACCGAGTTCTCGACACGCACGGATGATCCGGAGAGCGATCTCCCCGCGGTTCGCGATGAGGACCTTCTTCAGCATGGGCAGCGCTCTAGGGGGTGACCTTGAAGAGTCGGTCGCCGTATTCCACCGGCTTACCGTTCTCGATGAGGATCTCGGTGATCGTGCCGCGCACCTCGGCTTCGATCTCGTTCATCAGCTTCATCGCTTCGACGATGCACAGAACGGCACCGACCTCGATCTTCGACCCGACCGCCACGAAGGGGTCGGCATCGGGGCCGGAGGCTCGGTAGAAGGTGCCCACGAAGGGCGACGTCACCCACAGGGAGTCGTCGTCCTCTTCGTCGGCCTCGGCAGCTGCCGGGGCCGCGGCCAGGGACGGAGGCGGGTGGCTGAGGGCCGCGTGGGGCGCGCCCGCGATGGCGACCATGCCTTCAGGGGCCGCGGGGCCGCGTCGAAGGCTGATTCGCTCATCGCCGTTCTCGATTTCGAGCTCGTTGACGTCGAACTCCGCGAGGGAGCGCATCAGCTCTCGGAGCTGGTCGATGTCGATGTCCATCTAGTTATCTCGCCTGGTGAGCGGTCGTCGGCGGGTGCCGCACCGCATCAAGAAGATTGAGTCGTTTCGGGCTCAGAGGCCTTCAGATAGTCCATGAGGGCCCGCAAGCCAAGGCCATAGCTGCGAGCGCCGAATCCAGCGATGGTACCGAGGCAAACCGGGGCCGTCAGCGACGTCCGGCGGAAGTCCTCCCGGCCGTGGATGTTCGTCAGGTGAACCTCGACGGTCGGGACCCCGGTCCCGGCGATGGCGTCACGAATCGCGACGGAGGTGTGGGTGTAGGCCGCGGGATTGAGGACGATCCCGTCGAAGCCTTCGAGGGCGTCGTGGATCCACCCGATGATTTCGGACTCGGAATTGCTCTGGCGACACTCGACGGCGCACCCCAGGGCGGCCCCGGCTTCCCGGAGGCCTTCGTCGATGGTCTCGAGACGAACGTCCCCGTAGAGCTCCGGTTCCCGGAGGCCGAGGAGATTCAGGTTTGGGCCATGGACGACCAGCACCCGGTGCTTACCGGGGGCCACGTCAGCTCAATTCGGCTTGCAGGACGCCCGCCGCGGTCCGAAGCCGAAAGCGAGCCTTGCCGAAGTTCCCATCGGGGCGGAGCGCGACCGCCACGAAGTAAGTTTCGTCGATGTAGCGGATGACCGTGGTCATCTTCTCCGCCTTGATGGCGATCTCCTGCATCGAGCCTGCCTCGAGCATCTCCGACGCGCGGCGGACGTCCTTGAGGATGACGCTGTACTCCATCCCCACGGTCTCGACATCGAGGGTCTCGCCTTCACGGATGTACTTGTCCAGCGTGATGCCGTCGTAGTCCATGATGAGGCCGGCCACGCCGCCCTCCGTATTGTCCACGATGCCTTGGAGCAC
Organism: Deltaproteobacteria bacterium; assembly: GCA_003647065.1. Classification (GTDB taxonomy): domain Bacteria; phylum Myxococcota_A; class Polyangia; order Polyangiales; family B10-G4; genus B10-G4. The sequence continues at coordinate 5,426 of QMMC01000481.1, forward strand.
TTCCTTGAACATGCGTCTGCGCCTTCCGTCCTCGGTTCAGCCCCGAATCAGCGCATAGAGGCGGAATCATTGTCAAGTTCGGTAACGGCATCGCCTGAGCCGCGATCCACGGCGCGAGCTGCCCTCGCTTGCTCCGCTGCCTGCTCACCTACGAAAGGTAGGCTCCGCGGGCTGCTCGCAACCGAGAACACCTCGCTTGTGTCTCACGACCCAGCCGACACCGTTTCGAACAGGGTTCCGTCGGGTAAATTGGCGTGCTTCAACACAAAACGCCCCGGCTCATCGCCAGGGCGCTTGGTGCGGAAGAGAGGAATCGAACCTCCACGAGTTTTACCTCACCAGATCCTTAGTCTGGCGCGTCTGCCAATTCCGCCACTTCCGCGTATTGGGCGCGCGAACGTAGCTTTCCTCGGGGGAATGTCAAGCGGTGCTGGTGGCGATCTCGCGAGCTTTCAGTAGGGAACACCCACACAGGAACTTCGGCCTGGGACCGCCTCCATGGCCCGCGCGAAGGAGTCGTCCGCACGAAAGAAGTGACTTGCGGTCCCCATATCGAGGCGTTCGGCGTCACATTGCACGGCAACTCCTGGGTTGTCGGACAGATCTCGGCCGATGAGGATTCGCGCGTCGTCGGTCACCGCCCAGCTCTGCTCGAGGGGACAGTTGAACACCGTCGAGAAGGTCCCCGCGGTCTCGCTGCGAAACACGCTGAACCGGAACGCCGTCATGTCGTCCTGGAGAATGCGAACCCGTACCCGTTCGCAATCGGCCTGGTCGCATTCCGGCTGTTCCTGGACATCGAGGCAGCCGCAGATCGAGGGACGCCCGATCCAGGTGCTCACCACGCATTCTTCGAGGGGCAGGAGGGGTAGGACGGCGCCA
>QMMC01000482.1 GCA_003647065.1 Deltaproteobacteria bacterium
GCCGCTTCGGCGGGCTCTTCGAGGACACCCACCAGAAGCGGCGCAATTGCCTCGCCGACGTGCGCGTCGGTACCTACGCCTACGATCAAGTTCAGGAAGGTGGGCTCCACGACAACCGCCGGGAACTCGAATCCTATGGCTATGTCGAGCTTCCGATCGGCGGAACGACGGAGGGGCTCCAACACGGGCTCTGGCGGCTCACCGAGGCGCGCTACCGCGAATCCCTCGACGCTCTCTTGCAGCGGAAGAGCATCGAGCTCACCTACAAGAACCCCCACGCGGCCCTGAAGAGTTTTCAGCGCACGGCGGGTCGGGACGACATCCGCTACCGGGAGCTCCCCGAAGTCGACCGCGACGCGTGGCGAGAGTTCGTGCTCAAGGTCTCCCGCGAAATGAAGCGTTACCCGGCCCTCAAGAACGGCTCGGTGAAGCTGACCGCTCGCAACCAGCGCCGCACCTTCGTGAGCTCCGAAGGGCACCGCCTCGTCGACGGCACGGCCTATTGGTCCCTCGAATTCTACATCTGGTATCTCTCGGACGAAGGCGAGTCCTTTCCCCTCGCCCGGTCCTTCTTCGTGACCGACCCGACAGAGCTTCCGGACATGCGGCGCGCCAAGCGGCTGGTCCGAAAGGTCCACGATCAGCTCGCCCTGCTCGCCAAAGCCCCCGCGATTCGCTCCTACAGCGGGCCCGTTCTCCTCGAGCCGCGGGCAGCGGGGCTCCTGGTCCACGAAGCGATAGGTCATCGCCTCGAAGGCAACCGCCTCCTCAGCCCCGGGGAAGGCCAAACATTTCGGGACTCGGTCGGAGAGCAGGTGTTGCCCGAGGGATTCAACGTCTGGGACGACCCATCGATGGACCGGTGGGGGGAAAAGTCCCTCACCGGACATTACGCGTTCGACGACGAAGGCGTCGAGTCGCAGCGGGCAAAGCTAATCGACAACGGCAAGCTCGTGGGGTTCCTGACGTCACGATCACCGACCGGCAAGAGGCACAAGAGCAACGGCCACGGCCGCAGCCGGTACCACGCCCGAGCGATGAGCCGCATGGGCGTGACGGTGATGCAGCACGACGCGGGGCTTTCGGACGCGAAGCTGAAAGAGGCATTCCTCGAAGAGATTCGAGCGCAAGGGGTGCCCTACGGCATCCGCGTCCTCGATGCGTCGGGCGGTGAGACCAGCACCGACAACTACAACTTCCAAGCATTCCTCGGGCAGATCGATTTTGCATCGCGGGTCTTCCCGGACGGACGAGAGGAGTTGGTTCGCGGCGTCGACTTCGTGGGCACGCCCCTCAACGCGATTCGCGGAATCCTCGCAGCAGGCGCGAAGCTGCACATCGACAACGCGTTCTGTGGAGCCGAATCCGGAGACGTTCCGGTGTCGACGATAAGCCCCGCACTCTTGCTCTCGGAGCTCGAGCTGCAGCAGAAGGCTCGGCGCCCCTACGCGCGCTTCGCCTATCCTCTCCCCTGGGCCTGATGGACATGCCCATCCCGTGGTAGAAGCACGGGCCATGCGGCGGATATCTGCGCACGCTCTCGCAACGCTCGCGGTAGGCCTCTGGGGTTGGTCGGTCACGGCCCAGGCCCAAGACCCTCCACCGACCGACCCCGTCACGGACACGACCCCGCCCCTCGTCGCCTCGACGCCAGACGCCTCCGGCGAGTGGCTCAGCGACCTCTACCACCAGACTCGGGGCTCAGTCGTCCTGATCCGCACCGATGACGGCGGAGTCGGATCGGGATTCATCTTTCACTCCCCCAGACACGTAGCGACGGCGTTCCACGTGGTCGCCAACGCTGAAACCATCGGCGTCACCGTGCCCGGGTTCCGCCCAATGCGCGCCGAAGTCATCGCCTGGGACGCCGTGACCGATCTCGCCATCCTCGAACTCCCGGGCGAGATCCCCGACGCCCGGGTCCTCGAAGCCCGCGCCGCGGGCCCGCACATCGGAATGCCCGTCGCCGTGATCGGCCACCCCTTCTCGCAATACGCTCAGCGCCTCGACGAACTCCATGGCCTCCTCGATTGGACGCTCACCTCGGGAATCGTGGGCGGAATGTCCGAGGGGTGGATACAGATCGACGCCGCCGTGAACCCGGGCAACTCCGGGGGGCCGGTCCTCGCCGAGGACGGCACGGTCATCGGTGTGGTGAGCGCGCGCCTGAACCGGGCCGAAGGCATCGGCTTCGCATCTCGCGTAGGAGCCCTAAGCGCCCTGATGGAGCGAGCGCCCATGGCCCCCCCGGGCACGAGCGTCATCGAGCAAGACAAGTTCGAACTGGGCTTCATGGTGGGCTGGGATCAGAGCACCCTGACCGGGTTCATGCTCGGGGGAGGCGCGGTCTTCTTCCAAAGCTTCCCCCTGCGCCTGCGCCTCGGTCTGTTGAACGGCAACGAGACGATGACCGGCAGTGAGGTCATTCAACGTCACATCGACCGCTACGCCATCGAGGTCGAGGCTGGATACCGGCTGCCTTTCTTCGTCGGTATGAGCGTCTCGGTGCTGCTCGGCGCGGCCATCGACGTGGACCTCATCGAAGACACCCGCGCCGTCGCCGTCGACGACGGCTCCTGCACGCCGACGGCGGCAGCGCCGTGCACCACGCCGGTCGCCATCACGGTGCAAAAGGAGACGCGAGTCGGCGCCCGGCCCCAGCTAGGCCTGAGCGCCACCGTCTTTTTCTTTCGGCTGAGCTACGCCTTTCAGGCCGACCTCGAACAATTCGACCACTCGGTGCACCGCTTCTACGTGGCGGTAGCTCTCTGAGCGGCGCCTGCTGGGTCACGCCGACCCCGCACTAGAGCGAAGGCCGACGATGGGTGCTACACCGACTCCGTGAAGATGTTCGCCGCCACGCTCTTGATCGCCCTGAACCTCGTCGCCTGCGGCGACGACGACACCTCCCCCGACGCCGGTGATGCCGGCACCCTCGACTCCAGCCCGCCCGTCGACAGCGGGCCCCCGGACACCGGGCCTGCCCCGGATGACAGCCCGTGGAAGGGCCCCTGGGTCATCCGGGGGAACACGGACCGGGCCACCGTCGTTTGGGAGTCACGGCTCCCCGTCGACGTGCCTACCATCGACTACGAACCCGAAGCCGGTGGCGCCTCGATGACCGCGTCGGGCTCGAGCGTCCCCTGGGACGTCCGGGGCACCTACGGAGTCGGCAACATCTTGGTCGACGAGCCGGACCCGCCCGGGGTCTTCCACATGAACAGCGTCGAGGTAACCGGCCTCTCCCCGGGCACCTGCTACCGGTACTCGATCGTGGGATACGCGGAGCGTGGTGGTCGCTTCTGCACGATGCACCCTCCGGAAGACCATACGACGCCGATTTCGTTTTTCGTCGTGGGGGATACGAACCCGATTCTCACCAATACCGCCCGGATCCTCGAAGCGGGAGAGCCCGAGACCACCGAGTTCGCCGTGCACGTCGGCGACCTCCAGTACTACGACTCGATTTTCGAGACCTACCAAAACTGGTTCCCGCTGATGAAGCCACTCCTGTCGGCGGGGTCGATGTTTCCCTGTGTCGGAAACCACGAACTCGAGATCGACTTCGAGCTCGAAGACTACTACTCGCGCTTCTGGGAAAACCCGGGTCACGACGGCACCTCGATTCGATACCACTTCGAAACGGGGGGAGTTCACTTCTTCTCACTCAGCACCGAGCACGACCTTCTCGAGGGGTCGGAGCAATACGAGTGGTTCGTCGCCCGCATCGCGGCGGCGGAGGCAGAGGCTGACTACCGGTTCTCAATCGTCTTCCTGCACCGTCCCCTGTACACGGTGGCGTACAAGCCGCCGCTCTTGGACGTTCGCGATGCCCTCGAGCCAGTCTTCGCGGAGAGAAACGTGGCACTCGTTCTTTCGGGACACATGCACGGCTACGAGCGTTTCGAGGTCGGCGACCTGACCTACGTGACGACAGGAGGCGGCGGTAGCGTCCGCGGGGACATCGACGAACACGTGATGGACTACCCGGAGGACGCGATGCTTCGGGTCTCCTCCGGGAGCTTCTTCGAGTCGATGGTGATCACCATCGAAGGAGACGCCCTTCGGGGAGTGACGACCGATGATCTCGGGATGGTCCGGGACAGCTTCGAAAAGACGGTGGTTCTGGGACCCCGGCCCGTCTCCCCTTGACGGCATCGGTCGCGCTCCACAGGTAAAGACCTGATCATGCTGAGCCCCAAGGACGCCCTCCCCGGCCGCGATGACGAGATGCCCGTCCCTGCGGCGCACTTCGTCACCGGCCACTCCCTCGAGGACGTCCCCCCGGGCGCCGAGACGGCGATGTTCGGCGTGGGATGCTTCTGGGGCGCCGAACGGCTGTTCTGGGAAACCGAAGGAGTCCTCACGACCGCCGTAGGCTACAGCGCCGGGCAGACCCCCAACCCGACCTACGAAGAGGTCTGTTCCGAGCGAACGGGGCACAACGAGGTCGTCTGGGTAGTCTTCGACCCCCAGGTGGTTTCCTTCGACGAGCTCCTCGATGTGTTTTGGGAGGGCCACGACCCAACCCAAGGCATGCGCCAGGGCCACGACATCGGCACCCAGTATCGCTCCGGAATCTACGTGTACTCGAGTGCCCAACGTGAGGCCGCGGAGAGTTCCCAGAGCCGATACCAGAGCGCCCTCACGGCGACGGGGCACGGCACCATCGGGACCGAGATCTGCGACGTCGGTCCCTTCTACTACGCCGAGGCGTACCACCAGCAGTACCTCGCAAAAAACCCACGTGGCTACTGCGGCCTCGGCGGCACCGGGGTCGTCTGCCCGACGGGCCTGGCCTCCACGGACTAGCTCGTACGTGCTGGCACTTTCACGTTACGCTCCGCCGCGATGAAGGTGCACATCGCGAAGAGCGTGGTCGGACGTGAGCCGGAGGCCGTCCGCCAGCTCGGTGATGCGGGGCACGAAGTGGTCCCCCCGGGGCCGGGCCTCGATGTCTGCATTCATCATGCTTCCGACGACGACCTGCACGAGGTGGTCACGGCCGCCAAGGCTCACGGCACGTCGATCCTAGTCCTCGGCTCCCCCGCCGAGCTCGCCGCGGTGCCCATCGACGTGGACGAGATCGCGGTGGAGCCCCTCGAACCCGGAGAGCTCCCCGCCCGCATCGCCCACATGGAGCGAAAGCGCAGCCAGACGACCCACCTGAAGCTCCTCGAAGCCGCCATCGAGTATGCCGGTGACATCGTCGAGATCACCGACCCCGCCTCGCGCTACAGCTACGTGAACCGCGCCTTCACCGAGATCTTTGGCATCGAGAAAGCCGACGCCCTGGGCAAGACCCCCGGTTCCCTCATCCGCAGCGACCTGCACGACCTGCCGTTCTGGCAAGAGATCGAAGACACCCTCGCGGCCGGCAACCCCTGGCAGGGCATCGTCATCAGCCAGGCCAGCAACGGCCGCTACGTGCACCTCGACACGTTCATCACACCCATCTTCGATGGCGACGGCACGATGACCCACCACGTCGGGGTGAAGCGTGACGTCACCCGGCGAATCCTCGCAGAGGAAGAGCTCCGCCTCGCCAGCGCAGAGCTGGTCAAAACGCGGGACGCGGCCCTCGCCGCCGACAAGGCCAAGAGCCAGTTCCTCGCCAACATGAGCCACGAGCTCCGGACCCCCCTCAACGCGATTATCGGCTACAGCGAAATCCTCGAAGAAGACGCCGAGAGCGAAGGCCTCGACCAGTTCGTCGCGGACCTCAAGAAGATCCGGAATGCCGGGCGTCACCTGCTCGGGCTGATCAACGACGTGCTCGATCTGTCGAAGATCGAAGCCGGCAAGATGGACCTCTACATCGAGCACTTCGAGATCGCTCCGACCATCGAAGCTATCGTCGATACCGTCAAACCGCTCTTTCTGCGGGACGGGAACGAGCTCACGGTCGAGATCGCCGATGACGCCGGGGAGATGCGCAGCGACCTCACGAAGCTGCGCCAGACGCTCTTGAACCTCCTGAGCAACGCCAACAAGTTCACCGAGCGAGGCTCGATCCGCCTCGTCGTCGCGGCCGAGGGTGACTTCATCCGCATGGACGTCACCGATTCGGGGATCGGCATGACCCCGGTTCAGATCGGTCGCCTCTTTCAGCCCTTCATCCAGGCCGAAAGCGACACCACCCGACGCTTCGGCGGGACCGGCCTCGGCCTCACCATCAGCCGACGCTTTTGCGAGCTGATGGGCGGCAGCGTGCAGGTGACGAGCAACGCCGGCCAGGGCTCGACGTTCACCATCTTCCTGCCCCGGGAGACGCCTACTACCCCATCGAGCACA
>QMMC01000483.1 GCA_003647065.1 Deltaproteobacteria bacterium
CGGCGCGGGTGAGCAGGTCGAAGAGAGCATCGAGCTCGGTCTCGCCGCGGATGGCGCCGTCATGGTTGCGGTCGGCGGCCTCGAGGCCGGCGCCGGCGAGGCGTGGGTCGAGGGCCGTGGCCTCGGTGCTCATCTCCCGGCCCCTCGTCGCTTCGAGGAAGGCCCGGCGCTCGATGGTCGGCGTCGTCATGACGCGCTTATCGGGGCATCGGCGGGTGAGTTGTGTGTTTTGTTGCTCAGCCCTCCTCCCCCACCACACAAGCCGCCGCGTCGGGGGGCGTTTCCTCGGGCTCTTCGGCGAAGAGGTCGGGCTGGGCAACGCCAGTGAGGTTCCAGTAGTGGTGGGGGGCGAGGTGCACGTCGGCCTTGTCGTCTTTGAGCACGAAGAGGGTGGTGGCGTGCTTGACGGCGCGGGTGACGCCGTCTTGGTCCGGGGAGGCGACGAAGACCTGGAGGCCGAGTTCGGTGGCGAATCGGAGGAGCTGGTCCCGGCGGCCGGCGTCGATGCCGTAGAAGGCCTCGTCGAAGAGCAGCGGCCGCACCCGAGCCTCGGCATTGTCGAACATGAGCTTGCCGAGGGCGAGGACGAGGAGGTAGTTCGGCACGCCCTGCTCTCCCCCGGACCCGAGGCGCCGGAGCTCCCGGGTGAGCTCCACTTCCTGGTCGGTGGTCGTGCGCATGGTGAGGCGGTAGTCGAACCACCGGCGGTAATCGAGGAGCTCGGGGACTTCATCATCGGCGCCGAGGCGGAGATCGTCCACGCGCTCCTCGATGAAGGCGCGGAAGGCGTGGCGGCTCTCGTCGTCGAGGACGCTGATGCGACGGACCAGCTCGACGAGGGGACGCCGCTCGGCGGTTGGCTTGACGCTGAAGCGATAGCGCGTAGCCCCGAAGCGCAGGTCCTCGAGGAGCCGATTGATGCGCGTCACCATCGCTCCAACGTGCTCGACCTGTTCCTGCAGGTGCCGGGCGAGGGCCCCCATGACGAGCTTGTCCATGAGCTCCCGGGTGCGCTCGTCGACGACCGTGCGCTGGCCATCGAGGGTGCGGTCGAGCTCGGCGAGGACGCTCGGCAGCGGCTGGCCCCGGCGGTCCTCGACGCGGTTGTCTTCGCGGTTCCAGGAGAAGCCAAAGCTCGGAGACCAGGCGAGGTTACGCACGCCGCGGCTGCCGTCACCGACGAGGTCCGCTTCACGCTGGCCTTCCCTGATCTCGGCCTCCCGGAGTCGGTCGTCGAGGCCCCGGGCGCTCTGAAACTGCTTCCCGCGCTGGGTCACCAGGACGTAATCGGCGAGAGCCTCGTCGTTCAAGGGCTCGCCCCCGAGGTGCACGAGATGGTCGAGGTGGCGGCGAAGAAGGTCGCCGAGGTGGGCGCCCTCCCTGCGGAGTCCCTCGAGCTCCCTTTCGGTCGCAGCGAGCACCTCACCACGGTGGGCGAGGTCGGCCCGGGCCGCGGCGCGGTCCGAGTGCGCCGCTTCGTGGCGACGACGGGCATCGGCTTCGACCGCCCGCAGCTTGGCAAGGCGCTCTTCGAGTTCCCGGAGCCCGGCGTCCCGGGCTCGGGCCCGGAGCCCTTCGACGAGCTCCTTCGTCGCTCCACGGCGCTCCCGGGCGCCGTCGAGGCGAGCCGAGGCGTCCGCGAGCTGCTCGGCGGCAAAGCGCTCTGCTTGGCGGGCCTGTCGCTCCTCGCGGTGGGCCGAAAAGATGGAGTCCCCGCGGAGGCCCGCGATGCTTTCGTCGAGGGAAAGGTGGGCGGCGAGCCGGCGCCTCGCGGCCTCGACGTGGCGACGGGCGTCATCGCACTCGGCCCGACACGTCGCGACGCGCTCCCGGGCCTCGTTGAGCCGTTCCTCCTGGGCCCGGCGCCGTGCTGCGGCTCCGATGAAGCGCGGCGAGTCGGTGGACTGGCGATAGGCCGCGCCCCGGAGTTCGACGGCTCCGACGAGGTTGGGGGGCTCGACCGAGCCGAGGGACGGCGGCTGGGCGAGGGCAGCGGCGAGGAAGGCGTGGGCCCGGCGTGCGCTCGGCGTGGTGGGGTTCGTGAGCAAGTCCGCGGCCCACCGGGGCAGCGCGACGTCTTCGGCTTCACGAACGACGAGCCGAGCCCCCGGGGCGTCACGCTCGAGGACGGCGCGGGCGGCGTCGAGGGCGTCCGGGGCGGTGACAAACGTCGCGAGGGCATCTGCCCCGGCGAGGGCTTCGAGGGCCGCCAGCTGAAACTCGTTGGCCGAGGGCCGTGGTTCGAGCAATCGGTACACGGGTTCCGCCGGGACCCCGGCGGCGCCGAGGGCCTCACTGCCCAGGGCTAACACCGGGAGCTCGGGGGCGTACTCATCGGACTCCTCGATGAGACGCTGGGCCTCCTCGGCGGCGCCGAGGCGGGCGTCGGCCGCGGTCTCCCGGTCCCGGCGCAGCTCCTGCTCCCCGCGGGCGGCCCGGACGGCCTCGGCCTGCTCCTCGCGGACCTTCGGGTCGACCGCCGGGAGTTTCTCGGGGCCGCCTCGGTCGCCCGCGCCCTGGGCGAGCTCCCGCCGAGCGGCGAGGGCGGCGCGCAGGAAGGGGCGGTCCCCCGGCACCTCGGCGACGGATTCGGCCCGGCTCTCGAGCGCATCCGCCGAATCATGGAGCGCGGCGCCAAGGGCCCCCGCGGTGGTGGACCAGGCTCCCTCCGCACGTTCTTGGCGGTCCTCCCCGGCCCGATGATCCGTAATCGCCCTCGTGACGGCCGCCGTTCGTTCGGCGAGATCGAGCTCGGCTGCGTTCAAGGACGCGGCGAGCTTCTCGCTGTCGGCGTTCGAGAGCTGGGCGACGGCCCGGGCGGCGCGGTCGAGGCGAGCCCCCGCTTCCTCCACCGTGCCTTCGAGGCCCCGGGCCTTCTCGCCGAGGGTGCGGATCTCTTCGCCGACGTTCGCCGCCTTCTGGGCCCCGGCGTCGATCTGCCAGCGGCATGCGAGCCACCGATAGCGGGCGATCTCTTCGCGGTGGGCGCCGATCTCGTCGACGAGGGTCGCGATGCCAGCGACGTAGGCTCGCTGGACATCGAGTTGACCGAGGCTGTCCGCGAGGTCGTCGATTGCTTTGAGGCTGCGCAGGATTTCGCCGAAGACCTCGACGTCGGGGGCCGGGAGCAGCTGGGTGAAGAGCCCGGCGAAATCCCGGGCGCTCGCGACGATCTCTCGGTAGGCCTTGGCCATCGTCCAAAAACGGCAGACCTCTTCGTAGAGCACCATGCCCCCGAAGAGCCGATCGGCGACGGCGCGCCGGTAGTCGGTGATCTGACCGAAGGTCTCGTGGCGTTCGAGGGCGCGGCGGAAGGCGTCCCGGGGCGTGGGGCTCGGCGGGGCACCGCCGTCTGCGGTCAGGAGCGGCAGCTCTTCGAGGGGCCCGCGCCGGAGGACGCCCCACCGGACCACCCGAGCGTCCATGGTCGTCGCTTCCATGCCGAGGCCGAGGCAGAGGCGCTGCTCACCCATGCCGGCCTCGGCGTGCTCGCGGAGTTCGAGGACGACGTAGGCCGTCGCGCCGCCCTCGTTGATCACGCCGCGCTCGGCGTCCTGGCGGAGCACGATGCCCGCGAGGGACCGGCCCTCGCCGCGGCGCCCCCCTACCCGCGCGGCGGCGTTCAGCTCGAGCCCTTCGCCGCCGGAGAGCGCGAGGTGCACCGCATCGAGGGCCGTCGTCTTGCCGCAGCCGTTGTCGCCGAGGAGGAAGAGGTGGCCGCCGTCCCGGACCTCGATAATCTCGTCGACGAAGTTATGAAAGTTGATGAGCCGGATGCGCGAGAGCGCGTAGCGCCGTTTGGCGCGACCGGGTCCGCGGGCGCTCACGGGGCCTCCTCCGCCTCTTGGCTCAACTCGGGAACCCGCAGAGCCTGGTGCAATGCCCGGGGGCCGAGGAGCCGCGCATCGTAGTGGCGAAGCGCCGGCAGGCATTCGTAGAGCATGTGGTCGGCGTCGATGCGCGCCCGCTCCTCGGCGTCGGGCTCAACCTCGCGCAGGAATCGATAACGCAGGAGCGTCGGCATGAGCCCCCGGAGCAGCCGGCGCACGCGCTCGTCGGTGGCGCTCTCTTCCCCGAGGACCTCGGCGCACCGGGCCCGAGCAAAAGCGAAGAGCTCCCCAAACTCGAAGCGCGGCAGCGAAGGGTCGTCGATGGAGATGTCGCGTTCGTCGATGAGGTGCTCGTAGTATTCGAGAACGAGGAGAAACGCGATGCAGTCGTCGCGGCGGGTCAGGTCGAAGACGTCGTGCTGGCTCGGTTTCAGCGCCGGGTTGTGCCACCGCGTCTTGTAGACCCGGGCGCATTGAGCATCGACGATCAGCTCCCAGCCATAGAGGTCGTCGTAGAAACGCGCGAAGACGGCGCGGTGCTTGCGCAGAAAAGCAAAGAGGTCGCGGTCGTCATCGCGGTAGAAGAACGGCGCCTCGACGAGCACGTTGAGCACGCGCTGGACCCGGGGGCCCGAGAGTCTTTCGAAGTAGTCGGTCATGACTCGGAGCTCCGCGTGACAACGCAGTCAGGGACCTCGAGGCCTTCGGTCTCGTCGCCGACCCGGACGGTAACCTCGGCATCCGCTCTACCTTCGATGGCGACGCCGAGGGCCCCGAGAGACCGAGCGCCTCCGAGGTGCCGAGCCCGGACGACATCCATCCACCGCCGGGGGTCCTCGGGCCCCCGGAGGGCCCCCGCCGCGGCGACCTCCCCGAGGTGGACCTCCGCGGCATCGCCGAGCACGCTCTCGTGAACCCAGCCGCGCAGCGCGTGGAGCCGGGCTGCGCGGAGGGCGCGGACCTCCTCGGGGCGGCGACTCTTGGGGCGAAGGGGCCGCCGGGCCGCCGCGCGGTCCACCGGGGCGTGATGACTCCGCGGCATCGGCGGTGCCGAGGCGCCGGTGCCGGGGGCTCGCCTCGCGGCGAATCGCCCGTGGGCCGACGCGACGAGGGCGCCGACGAGGCGACCGAGGGCGGGGTGGTCCGCGTCTTCGTCGAGGGCCGCCACCTCGGTGATGGCGGCGCGCAGGTCCTCGAGGCGAGCGCTTCGTCGCTCGAGCTCGCGCAGATGTCGCTGCATCTTGCGCAAGACGGATCGGGCCGAGCCATCGATGCGGTCGCAGAGCTCCCGGAGCTGCCCGGCCTCGGCGAAAAACGGCAACTGGGCGTCGAGGAGATCGTCTGGCGACCGGAGGCGCCCCCCGCCGCGAAAGGCTGCCGGGGCCCGGGTGCGCTCGGCGTCGAGGGCCCCCTGGCACTCGACGAAGGCCCGGCGGTATCGGGGCTGGGCAAGGATCGCGAGGCGAGCGCCGATCTCCCCCCGGAGCTCCTCGATGCGGGCGAGGTAGACGGTCGCGTAGTGGTCGAGCCAACCCAGGATGCCGCGGAGAGAGTCGACGTCGTAGCGACGCGAGACGAAGATGAGCATCTCCGACCGGAAGCTGAGCAGCTCTTCGGTGAGGGCGTGCACCGAGTCGTCCACGGAGGTGAGCAGATAGATGGCGCGCCGGGCCGTGTCCGCGTCGCGCTCACCACCGCGCCACCGGTCGAGGACCCGCTTCCCCTCCTTGAGATGGCCGAGGACGTCGGTCAGGAGGTCCCGGCTGTCGCGGCGGCGCCCCTCGAGGCGACCGGCGAGGCGAACTTCGAGCCACTCGAGCATGGCCACGGCGTCTTCGGTCAGCCGATATCGATACCGCTCTCGCCGGATGTCTTTGTAGCTCCGGATCTTGAGCGCCTCGGCCCGGCGCACGACGCATGCCCACCGCTCGAGTTGTCCGAGGTCCGCCGCGAGCTGGTCCGGCCCCCACTCGGAGTCGAGGCACTGGGCGGCGGGGCGAATCACGGCGTGGAGGTCCTCGTGCAACGGCTCGAGCTCATGGCCCCGGCGCAGAAGCAAGAGCCCATAGAGGACGGTCACGTAGTGAGCGGCGCGTTCGGCCCCAAGGGCGTGGACCACGGGACCCTCGAAGGCCCGGAGGAGCAACGGCGACAGCCCCGCCTCGAACGCTTCGCGCCCCTCGGGCCCGAGGAGGCGCGCGGCATCCTCGGCGATATCCGGCGGGATGGTCAAAACGCCCGTAAGGCTAGTCGATCGGGAGGCGGGGATCACGTCGCGCCTTATCGGCGTGGCGAGGCGCGAGTTGCGTCCGGTGGTAATCTCCAGCGCGATGACCACCGATTTGACCCGCAGACTGCGCTCACTGATGGAGCGAGACGAGGGCATGGCGGGCGCGGTCCGGGTGATCCTCGACCGCCGGGAGGAGCGCGGC
>QMMC01000484.1 GCA_003647065.1 Deltaproteobacteria bacterium
CCGGAGTCGGGAGCCTCTGCTGAATCCGAGGCATCTGGGGTCGCCGCGCTCTCGTCCCCGGGGGAGGTGAGGGCGGTGGCCGACTCGGCGTCTGCCGATGCCGCAGCCCCTTGCCCCGCCGGCACCCGGCGCCTCGACAGCACGACGAACTCGACCCGGCGGTTGCGCTGCATCGAGCCTTCGGAGTCACCCCGGGTGAGCAGCCGGGTATCGCCGAAGCCCTGGGCTGTGAGCATCGATTCGGGCATGCCTCGCTCGACCAGTGACCCCATCACGTGTTCGGCGCGGCTCTGACTCAAGCGCATGTTGTACTCCGAGTTGCCCCGGCCGTCGGTATGTCCTTCGATGCGCACGCTCTCCCATTCGGGGTGCTGGCGCCACAGCTCGATGATGGCCTCGAGGTGGCGGTAGGCGCGGCGGCGGATGAACGCTTGGTTGAACCCAAAGAAGATCTCGTCTTCGAGGACGATGCGGTCGTTTACCAGTTGGATGAGCCCTTCGTCCGGACACCCGTCTTCGTCGTCGACGCCGTTGACGATTTCGGGGTAGTTCGGGCACTCGTCGTCGGCGTCGACGATCTCGTCACCGTCGTTGTCCCACTCCGGACACCCGTCCTCGTCGCGGAACTCGTCGAAGTCCTCGGGCTCCATCGGGCAGGCGTCGTCCACATCGAGGATGCCGTCCCCATCATTGTCCGGGTCCGGGCAACCGTCGGCGTCCTCGAAGCCGTCGACGTCCTCGGGCTCTTCGGGGCATTGGTCTTCGGGGTCGACGATCCCGTCGCCGTCGGTATCGGGGGGCGGGGGCGGCGGCGCTTGTTCTGGGACGTGGGACTCATCGAAGAACACTCCGTCCACTCCGAAGAAGAGCAGGTCCGCGTCGGACCCGTCGAGCTGGTCGCCGGGCTGAAAGGTGTGCAGCCAGTGGACCGCCGGTCCGACCCCGACCACGCCGAGATCGAAGGTCCAGCCAGCGCCGGCGCCGAGGCCGCCGCGCACGTTGTCGCCGGTGACGACCATATCGCCCGAGACCTCGACCCAGGGCCCGGGGGAGCGCTGGTCCGCGGTGCCGAAGAAGGGCAGGCGCCCCCGGACGACGATGCCGAGGTCGAGCAATCCGGCGGCGCCGGGGTCGGCGAAGCCCGGGGCCGAGGGGCTGCCCGCGTCCGACAAGAACCCGAGGCGCACGCGCGCACCGGCGGTGACGAAGGGCGCGAGGGAGCGGTCGACTTCGAGGCTGACGGCGCCCCCGGCACCGAAGAGCTCGGTCTGGGGAGCGCTGACCGGGAGGGTCAGGGCGCCGTTGGCGCGGAGCAGCCAGCGCTCTTCGGCGTGGGCCCCGGTGGTGATGAGCAGGGTGCTCACGAGGGCCGTGGCGGCGAAGAGACGACGAAGCATGGCTGTCATTGTCCGGATTTGAGCCCGCGGCGGAAAGTACTTTGCCCAAGCGCCCGCGCTGCGGCCCTCGATCGCCTAGTTTTTGGGCAATTCCCCTTACGTTATCGCCTTCGGGGCTAGCCGTTTGTGGCATACCGTGCCCCGTGGCCCTCACCGCGACGATGCACCGCTTCGCTATCGACCTCTCCGACGTCGACCGCGGGGTCTACGAGCAACTCGACCTGCGCGTCGCCCAGCACCCGTCCGAGAGCGTGCGCCGGATGGTGGCCCGGGTCCTCGCCTATTGCCTGCGCTACGAAGAGGGCATCGCCTTCGGCCGCGGCGTATCGAGCGCAGAGGAGCCGGCTCTTTGGGTCAAGGACCTGCGCGGCGACGTGACGTTGTGGGTGGACGTCGGCCTCCCGGCACCGGAGCGCCTGCACCGCGCCATGAAGTCCGTGGGGCGCGTGGTGGTCTACGCCCACAAGGACCCGACCCCATGGCTCCGTGAAGTCGACCGGGCGACGATCCACAAGAAGGACGCTCTCGAGATTTGGTCGTTTCCGGCCGAGCTCCTCGAGGCCTTCGAAGCGGGCGTCTCACGCAATACGAAGCTCAGCCTCACGGTGACCGACGGACTGCTCTACCTAGACATCGCGGGCGCCTCCGTCTCCGGGGCGCCCGTTCGTCACGTCCTCGATTGAGCGCGTGCCTAGGTCGCGGGCACGCAGAAGGCGTCGGAGTCTGGAGCCGCGTGGGGGCAGTGCAGCGCCGAGTCCGCGCCGGCCGGAGCACCCGAGTGATAGATCCGGCACTGAACCGAGTCGCCGCTATTGCTGAGCGGCGGGGCTGCGTCTGGGAACGCCGCGCAGTCGGTGGCGCAGTCGGTCGTGAAGGTGATGGCGTCGCCACCCGTGCAGTTGGTCGCGGCCTGGTCGCAGTAGACGCCGCACCAGGTGCCGCAGACGTTGCCGCCCGAGGGGCCGGCGGCTGCGCAGTTGGCGGCGGCGTCGGTCGCCGCGTTGGTGGCGTGGGTGGTTCTGCATCCCAGGGTGTTCCCGGTCACGTCGCCCCGGCTACCTCCGGCCCAGCCGCCGGTGGTCGCGCAGTGGCTCATGCATTCGGCAAAGCTCGCGAACTGAACGTTGCCGCCGGTGCAGTTGCCGATGACCGAACCGCAATAGTCGAGGCAACTCGGAGGGACACCGCCGGTCCCCGTGTCGCCACCGTCGGAGGTGCTGCCGTCCCCGGTGCTGCCATCGCCGCCGCCGCCGCTGTCCATGCTCCCGTCGCCGGTACTGCCGTCGCCGCCGCCACCGCCGCTGTCCATGCTCCCGTCGCCGCCGCCAGTGCCCGTATCGACGCTTCCGTCTCCGCCACCGCCGCTGTCATCACCGCAGCCGGCGAGGGCGAGAGAGAGCGTGAGCAAAACCGCATATGAGCTGTGAGCGCGACAAGTCATGGAACCTCCGCACGTAAGGTACACCACATTGCGGTGCCCGGGTTTTTCTCCGGATCCCCGGCGGCAATGCTGGAAGGCGATGGCTGGGGCTCATCGGCGTGTTTGCGTTTGCGGCCCCGTGATGCCGTCTGAATGACCCTCACCCCACGGCGTCGATGAGCGCCTGGGGCGTCGCCGCCGTGAGGACCAGCTCGCGGCCGTCTTCGGGATGCGGGACCACTAGGCGTCGGGCGTGCAGCATCAGGCGCGGTGCGTGGGCGTCACGGTTGCCGTAGAGGTGGTCGCCGAGGATCGGCGCGTCCCGGTCTGCGAGATGCACGCGAATCTGGTGCATGCGCCCGGTGGTCGGGCGCGCCTCGACGAGGGCCCGGGGGCCCGCTCGACGGATCACTCGGAACTCGGTTCGTGACGGTCGTCCTCCGGCGCGCACGGCGACCGAGCGGCGGCCCTGGGCCTTGAGATACGACTCGACGGTGAACGTGTCCGGGAGGCCCTGCTCTTCGTCGAAGACGACGGCGTCGTAGGCTTTTTGCACGCGGCGCTCACTGAAGGCCTTTGCGAGCGCTGCGTTTGCTTCCCGGCCTTTGGGCATCACGACGACGCCGGAGGTGCCCGCGTCGAGGCGGTGGACCGCGAAGAGTTTCGGCGAGGGCGCGCCGTCCCGTTCCTCGAGGTAGCGCGCCGTCGCCGCGAGCAGATGGTCGCGGTCGGGGTTCCGCGTTTCGTTGGTCGGCAGGTTCGACGGCTTGTTCACCGCGATCAGAAACGAATCGTCGTGGAGGATCGCCGCCTCGTCGAGGGTGACGCGCTTCGGCGCCTCTTCTCGCCAGGGCCGCGGGTCGTCGACCTCGACCCGCTCACCGCCGCGAAGTTTCTGGGAGGGGCGATCTGCGCGCCGACCGTCTACGGTGACCATGCCCGCCTCGACCAACTGCCGCGCCTCGCGCGTCGAGAAGACGATGCCGAGCCCCGTCAGGGCCCTGCCCACGACGCGGTCGAGGCGCTCAGCGCCCGGGGCGAGGTCCGCGAGGAAGCGGATGCGTGGCGCCTTTCGAGACACGCTTCATCACCGCCCGTCGGCCAGTCGGTGGTGTGCAGTCAGGGGATGGGTCACGGCCCAGCTTACAAGGCGGTGGTGTGGTGGTATACCTCCGCCGTGGCCCGCATCCTCCTCGTCGAAGACAACGAGCTCAACCGCGACATGCTCTCCCGCCGCCTCAGCCGGAAGAGCTTCGACGTGATCATTGCCGTCGACGGCGTCGACGGCATCGAGAAGGCCCAAGCCGAAAAGCCAGACCTAGTCATCATGGATATGAGCCTGCCGAAGATGGATGGGTGGGAAGCCACTCGGCGCCTGAAGGCCGATGAGAAGACGGCACACATCCCCGTCATCGCCCTCACCGCCCACGCCATGAGTGGCGACCGGGAAAAGGCCCTCGCTGCGGGCTGCGACGACTACGATACCAAGCCCGTCGACTTCAAACGTCTGGTGGGCAAGGTAAACGCGCTCCTCGAGGGCTGAGCAGCGCGGGCGCTCGCCGAGGGCGAAGCTGCCGCCCTCAGAGGCCGAGGGACACGGCGGCGAAGCCGAGCCCCGCCAGGGTCGCGAGCAGGGCGAGCCACATCCACATGGGCGGTTGCTGCGGCGCCGCCGAAGGGCGCGATGCCCCGACGACCTTGCCCTTGCGCGTATCGTCCGCCGATGGACGGCTCGACTCGCTCGGTGGCGTCGACGGGACTTTCGCGGGGTCGCTCTGCTTCGCCGGGGGCGCAACGGTGGGGACCGGGCCTTCCGCCTCGGTTCGTTCGTCGCGCTTTGCCCGAACTTCTTGTTCTCGGGCTAGGGCGTTCGGCGTCTCTCCCCGGGTCTTCAGCCGGGGTCGCGGCGCCGGGGCGGGGTCGCTCGGGTGTGCCAGGCGGTCCTGCCAGAGCCGCTGGGTCGCTTCGCTCGCGTAGGGAAGGAGGGCCTTGCCGAAGCTCACGACGCTCGTGAAGCGGCGGTCCCGGTCGCGGTCGAGGGCGCGCAGCATGACCTCTTCGAGGCCCTCCGGGATGTCGTCCCGGATGGCTCGCGGGGCTTTGAACTCACCTTCGCTGACCAGGCGCACGAGGCCGATGAGCGAGCCCGCCACGTAGAGCTTTCGGCCGGTGACCGCGTGGTAGAGAATGGCTGCCACCGAGAACTGGTCGGCCCGGGGGTCGAGATCCCGCTCTCCGCGCCCCTGCTCTGGCGCCATGTACTCCGGGGTGCCGATGAACGAGTCGTCGACGGTGAGGGCTTCGCCGGCGCGCTCGACCAGCTTGGCGATGCCGAAATCGAGGACCTTCGGAGTGATCTGCTTCTTCTTGTCAGTGACCAGGAAGATGTTTGCGGGTTTGATGTCGCGGTGGACGACGCCCTCGTCATGGGCCGCCGAGAGGGCGCCGATCACCGGGAGCAGGATGTCGACGGCTTCGGTCGGGTCGAGGACCTCTCGCTCGGTCAGGAGGTCTGCGAGGGTCCCGCCCTCGAGATACTCCATGACGATGTACGGCACATCGAAGCTGGCGGCGGGCGCCTGATCGCTGGCCGACGGTCGGGTACGACTGATGGGGTCGTCCTCGTTCTTGCGGTCTGCGGTCGGCGACTGCGACACCGTTTCGCCGAGGCTGTCCTCGCCCGCGGGCAGAGCCACGGCGGGTGACTCGGACCATCCGGGACCCGCCGTCGGGATGATGTTTCCCGCGCAGGAGATGCTTCCCGAATCGATGAGGCGGACGACGTTTGGGTGATTGATCGTACCGATGAGCTTCATCTCCTGGATGAAGCGTTTGACCTCCACCGACGACGGGTCGCGGGCGACGCGGTCCGGGGAGAGGCACTTGAGAGCGACCATCTGCCCCGTACTGAGTTGCTTGGCGCGATAGACGGCGGCGAAGCCGCCATGGCCGATCATGTCGAGGACTTCGTAGCTCTCGTTGACGACCGTGCCTTGTCGGAGGCCTGCCGACAGATCGATCGCAGCTGCAGCCCCCGCGGCCTCGGCGGCCTCGGCGGCCTCGGCGGCCTCCTCACGAATGCTCAGCTGGCTCTCGACCCGAGCGAGGAGAATCGGGAAGTCGATGGGCTTCGTCACGTAGTCGTTGGCGCCGCTGTTCAGGGCCTCGACGACGTCTTTGCTTTCGGTCTTGGCCGTCGCCATGATGACCGGGAGCCGAGTCTTGGGGTGGTCTTCTCGGATCTTTTGCAGACACTCGACCCCCGACATGCCAGGCATCATCACATCCAGGAGCACCAGGTCGATGTCGCCCTGGGCGATGCGTTCGAGGGCCTGGGCGCCGTTCTCCGCAACCGGGGCATCGTACCCCTTCCGCTGCAACCGGCGAGAGAGCATGTCTCGGTTGTCCTCGTTGTCGTCGACAACGAGGACCCGACCCA
>QMMC01000485.1 GCA_003647065.1 Deltaproteobacteria bacterium
CGACAACGTGAAGATCCTCGTCGAGCTCATCACCCCCGTGGCGATGGAGGAGCAGCAGCGCTTCGCCATTCGCGAAGGTGGCCGCACCGTCGGCGCCGGCGTCATCACGGAAATCACCAAGTAAGCAGTTCCGAGTCGGGCTCCCCGTGGGGGCCCGGCTCTCCCATTTCTCCCGAGTTTAGAGAGCGGAAAATGAAGATTCGTATTCGATTGAAGGCCTATGACCATCGCCTGCTGGACCAATCGGCGAGTGAGATCGTAGACACGGCCAAGCGCACCGGCGCACGCGTCGCGGGCCCCATTCCGCTCCCGACTCGGATCAACAAGTACACCGTCCTTCGAGGGCCGCACGTCGACAAGAAGGCGCGTGAGCAGTTCGAGATCCGCACCCACAAGCGGCTCCTCGACATCCTCGAGCCCACCCAAGAGACCCTCGACGCTCTGATGAAGCTCGACCTCTCGGCGGGCGTTGACGTCGAAATCAGGTCGTAAAGGCGGTTATTTCAGATGGCCAAAGCAAACATTTATGATCTCGACAAGAAGGCCGTCGGCGAGCTCGAGCTCGCGGACGAGGTCTTCGGTGCCGAGGTCAACGAGGACCTCCTCTACGAGGTCGTCAAGGCACAGCTCGCGTCCCGTCGTAAGGGCGCCGCCAGCACGAAGAATCGCGCTGAGGTGAGTGGCTCTTCCACTAAGCTCTACAAGCAAAAGGGCACCGGCAACGCTCGCCACGGCACCAAGCGTGCTCCGATCTTCGTCGGTGGTGGTCAGGCTCACGGCCCGCGGCCGAAGAGCTGGGCGTACCGTCCCCCGCGCAAGATGCGTCTCGGAGCTCTCCGCAGCGCGCTTTCGCTGAAGGTGCAGGAGGGCAAGCTCCTCATCGTCGATAAGTTCGAGCTCGCCGAGATCAAGACCAAGAAGCTCGCCGGCGTGCTCGGCACCCTCGACGTCTTCTCTGGTTCGCTCATCGTCGATTCGAAGGACAACGACAACCTTCGCATGAGCGTCCGCAACCTCGACAGTCACCAGTTCCTGCCCCCCGAGGGCGTCAACCTGTATGACGTGCTGCGGCACGAGCACCTCGTCCTCACCAAGGACGCGGTCGCTGCCCTCGAGGCTCGTTGCACCGGCCGCGCGGCCGCGGCGGAGTAGTCAGATGCAGCCCGAACAAGTCATCAAAAGGCCCCTGATCCTCACCGAAAAGGGTGGCATCCTCCGCGAAGAGGAGAACAAGTACCTCTTCGAGGTGCACGCCGACTCCAACAAGATCGACATCAAGAAGGCCGTCGAGGCGCTCTTCAAGGTGCAGGTCCAAGACGTCAACACTCTCATCATGCGTGGACGCATGCGCCGCATGGGCCGCAGCCGCGCCAAGACGAAGAACTGGAAGAAGGCGATTGTCACGCTCAAAGACGGCGAGACCATCGACTACTTCGAGGGAGCCTGATCGATGGCCATCAAGCGATATAAGCCGACTTCGGCCGCTCGGCGCGGGATGGAGGGTTACGACTACTCCAACCTCGAGAAGAAGCGCCCCGAGAAGAACCTCACCACCCCGCGCAAGCAGAAGGCGGGTCGTAACAACAACGGTCGCATCACGGTCCGTTTCCGCGGCGGTGGCCACAAGCGCCATTTCCGTACCGTCGACTGGAAGCGGAACAAGATCGGCGTCCCGGCCAACGTCGCCGGCATCGAATATGACCCGAACCGGACGGCCCACCTCGCGCTGCTCCACTATGTGGATGGCTCGAAGTCCTACATCTTGGCGCCTGACGGCCTCAAGAAGGGCGACACGGTGATTTCCTCCCGGAACGCCGATGTGACGCCGGGCAACGCGATGCCCCTGAAGCACATGCCCCTGGGCACCGTGATTCACAACATCGAGCTCAAGATCGGCAAGGGCTCCCAGATGGTCCGGTCCGCCGGCACCGCCGCCCAGCTGATGGCCAAGGACGGCGACTACGCCCAGATTCGCTTGCCCTCGGGCGAGGTCCGCATGGTGCACCTCAAGTGCCGCGCCACGGTCGGCCAGGTCAGCAACTCCCAGCACGCTCATATCACCCTCGGCAAGGCGGGGAGGACCCGTTGGCTCGGTCGCCGTCCCCACAACCGCGGCGTGACGATGAACCCGGTCGATCACCCGATGGGTGGTGGTGAGGGTCGCACTTCGGGTGGTCGCCACCCGTGTTCCCCCTGGGGCCAGCTCGCCAAGGGCAAAAAGACCCGGACCAACAAGACCAGCAACAAGTTCATCGTGAAAAAGCGAGGGAAGAAGTAAATGCCGCGTTCGACTAAGAAGGGTCCGTTCATCGACGGCCACCTCGAAAAGAAGGTGGAAGCGGCGATGAAGTCCGGTGACCACAAAATCATCCGTACTTGGTCGCGGCGTTCGACCATCACCCCCGATTTCGTCGGGATCACAATTGCCGTCCATAACGGCAACAAATTCGTCACCGTCTACGTGACGGAGAACATGGTCGGGCACAAACTCGGCGAGTTCGCTCCCACCCGGACCTTCCACGGCCACGCGGCCGACCGCAAGAGCGGCAAACGGTGAAGACCTTCGCTTGAGGACGGTAGGTCGGCGTGCTAGATCCGCCGCCCTTCCGCCTGAGCGGATTGAGGACAGATTCATGGAAGCCATTGCAAAGGCCCGATTTCAGAGGATTTCCCCCCGTAAGGCGCGGATTATCCTCAACATGGTGCGGGGGCAGAACGTCGCCACCGCCGCCTCGCAGCTCCGGTTCACCCGGAAGGCTGCGGCGCCGCTCGTCGCCAAGTTGCTCGACAGCGCCATCGCCAACGCCCGCCAGCAGGACGAAAACGTCGACCTCGACGACCTGGTGGTGAAGACGGCGTTCGCCGACAAGGCACCAGACCGCCACATGCGCCGCTGGCGTCCCCGAGCGATGGGTCGTGCGACCCGCATCGTGAAGGGCGTGAGCCATTTGACCATCGTCATTTCGGACGAGGAGTAAGACCGTGGGCCAGAAGACACACCCCTATGGGTTTCGCCTCGGCGTCATCAAAACCTGGAAGTCCAAGTGGTACGAGGACAAGCAGTACGCGACCTGGCTTCATGAGGACCTGAAACTCAAGAAGACGATCCGCGAGCGCTTCGCCCACGCGGGCATCGCCGACATCGAGATCGAGCGTGCGGCCAACAAGGTCAAGGTCGTCATCTACACCTCGCGGCCCGGCATCATCATCGGCAAGCGCGGCGCTGGCGTCGAGCAGCTGAAGGCCGACCTTCAGAAGCTCACCAAAAACGACCTCTTCGTCGACATCCAGGAAATCCGAAAGGCGGAGACAAACGCCCAGCTCGTCGCCGATAACATCGCGACTCAGCTTGAGCGTCGCGTCGCCTTCCGGCGCGTCATGAAGAAGGCTGTCTCGACGGCGATGAAGTTCGGCGTCAAGGGCATCCGTGTCCGTGCGGCGGGCCGCCTCGGCGGCTCCGAGATCGCCCGCGTCGAGGGTTACCGCGAAGGTCGCGTCCCGCTCCACACCCTCCGTGCCGACATCCAGTACGGCGAGACGGTCGCCAAGACCAAGGCGGGCACCGTCGGCGTCAAGTGCTGGATCTTCCGCGGTGAAATCGTCCAGGGCCGTCGCCGTGGCGTGAATGCCCCCGCTCCGCGGGCTCGCTGAACAGAGGTAGTCATGCTTCAGCCGAAACGAACCAAGTTCCGTAAGCAGATGAAGGGGCGTATGCGCGGTCTCGCGCACCGCGGCTCCGATGTCAGCTTTGGCGATTATGGCCTGGCGGTCCTCGAGTGTGGTCGCGTCAGCGCCCGGCAGATCGAAGCCGCGCGTATGGCGATCCAGAGGAGCGTCAAGCGTCAGGGCAAGCTCTTCATCCGGGTCTTCCCGGACAAGCCCGTCAGCGCCAAGCCCCTCGAGATGAGAATGGGTAAGGGCAAAGGCGCCGTCGACCACTGGGTCGCTGTCGTGCGCCCCGGCAAGATTCTCTACGAGATCGAGGGTGTCACCGAAGAGCAGGCCCGGGCGGCGTTCCGTAGCGCGTCGATCAAGCTGCCGCTCCCGACGGCCTTCCGCATTCGAGGAGTAGGACTGTGAAGACCGCGACACTCAGGGAGCAGACCGACGAGGAGCTCCGCAACATGGAAAGCGATCTCGCCCGCGAACTGTGGCAGGCCCGCTTCGATAACCACACGAATCAGCTCGACAATACGAGCAAGATTCCGAAGCTTCGCCGTCAAATCGCGACGGTGAAGACGCTTCTTACCGAGCGCAAAAACGCTTCGGAGCAGGGATAAGTCATGGGTGAAGCCACTCCCAAGAAGGAAACTACCCGCGGACGCCGGCGCAAGCTGGTGGGCCGGGTCGTCAACGATACGAAGGCCCCTGGCCGCGCGAAGAAGACGGTGACCATCGAGGTCGTCCGCCGCTTCCGTGACCCCTTCTACGGCAAGTACGTCAAGCAGCGTAAGCGCGTGCACGCCCACGACGAAGACCACGAGTATCGCACCCGTGACCTCGTCGAGATCGAAGAGAGCCGTCCGCTCTCCAAGACCAAGCGTTGGGTCGTCATCAAGCTCCTCGACCGTCCGGAAGAGGTCTAGCCGTGATTCAGACTCAGACGGAAATGGACGTCGCCGACAACAGCGGCGCCAAGCGGGTCGAGGTCATCAAGGTCCTCGGTGGCTCGCGCCGCCGCTACGCGGGCCTCGGCGACATCGTGGTCGTCTCCATCAAGGAGGCGCTGCCCACGGCCAAGGTGAAGAAGGGCGACGTTGCCAAGGCTGTCGTCGTTCGCACCAAGTTCGGCTACCGCCGCTACGACGGGAGCTACGTCAAGTTCGACACGAACAGCGCCGTGCTCCTCAACCCCCAGGGCGAGCCCATCGGCACCCGCATTTTCGGGCCGGTCGCCCGTGAGCTTCGCAGCAAGAAGTTCATGAAGATCGTCTCCCTCGCGCCCGAGGTCATCTGATGGCTCACCGTCTCAAGAAGGACGACCTGGTCGTCGTCATCTCTGGCAAGTCCAAGGGCGAAGTCGGACGCATCCTCAAGGTCGACGCGGACAATGACCGCGTGATCGTCGAGGGCACCAACCTGGTGAAGAAGCACCAGAAGCCCACGCCCACCAATCCGCAGGGCGGCATCCTCGAGATCGAGGCCGCCATGCACGTGTCCAACGTCATGCTCCAGGACCCCAAGGACGAAAAGCCGACTCGGGTTCGCATGGGTACTGACAAGGATGGCAAAAAGGTCCGGATCGCCGTCAAAAGCGGTTCGGTGATCGACTGAGGAGCTCTTCGGTCCACGCGAGTGCAACCCGGAGTTATGAGCGATGTCTGAATACACCCCACGACTGCAGCAGAAGTACACGACCGAGCTGATCCCGGCTCTCCAGAAGGAATTCGGCCTCGAGAACCTGATGCAGGTTCCTCGGGTGTCGAAGATCGTCGTCAACATGGGTCTCGGCGAAGCCGTCCAGAACTCGAAGATCGTCGACGCGGCGGTTGCCGACATGACGGCGATCACGGGTCAGAAGCCGGTCATCACCAAGGCGAAGAAGTCCATCGCGACTTTCAAGCTGCGCGAGGGCATGCCCATCGGCGCGATGGTGACCCTTCGCCGCGACCGAATGTGGGAGTTCCTCGACCGCCTGCTGTCGTTCGCGCTTCCCCGCGTCCGCGACTTCAAGGGTGTCAGCCCGAAGGCCTTCGACGGCCGCGGCAACTACACCCTCGGCATCAAAGAGCAGATCGTCTTCCCCGAGGTCGAGTACGACAAAGTCGACAAGATCAAGGGCATGAACATCTCCATCGTCACCACGGCACCGACCGACGAGCAGGGGCGAGCACTGCTCCGCGGCCTCGGCATGCCGTTCCGTAAGTAGAGAGAGAGAGAAGCGATGGCTAGCGCACGCATGTTCGCCAAATTGAATCGGACCCCGAAGTTCAAGGTCCGGCACCGCAACCGCTGCAGGGTTTGCGGCCGCTCCCGCGGCTACTACCGCAAGTTCGAACTCTGCCGCATTTGCTTGCGGAAGTACGCCCTGGCCGGGGACATCCCCGGGGTCACCAAGTCGAGTTGGTGAGGAATTGAAGTCATGAGCAACGATCCCATCAGCGACATGCTCGCCCGTATCCGGAATGCCGCCATGGTCCGTCTGGACCGGACGGAAATGCCCCACTCGAAGATCAAGGTGGCAATCGCCGAGATCCTCAAGGGTGAGGGCTTCATCTCCGACTACCGCGAGGAGAAGGAGCATCCCGCGA
>QMMC01000486.1 GCA_003647065.1 Deltaproteobacteria bacterium
CCTGGCCGAAGGTCGCGGGGTCACTGTCGCTGACGACGACCGCCCCACCGCGCTCCTCGAGGACCACGCGGACGGCGCTGAACTCCTCGCCCGCGACGAGGTCGGTCTTGAGGTCCACCAAGACGCCATGGCCGTCGTCGGTACAGCCGGAGAGGGCCCCGGGAGCCAGAAGCAAGAAGAGGACGGCGAGCGCCGAGGGAACGGAGAAGGAGCTGATTTTCATGTCGCCCCTCGAAATTACCACGAAGTGCCGTAGCACCGAACGGTCAGCCGCCGGTCCCGACCTCGAACGACACGCCGGTGAGCTCTTCGGAGACCTCCCAGAGGCGCGCCGCCGCGGCTTCGTCGTAGCCGCGACGGGCGATCTTCACGAGGCCCGGGCGTCCTCGGAACTCCATGAGGCCCTTGGGCCCGACGAAGGAGCCCCCGGGGAGATCTTCGGTCGCGGCGACCACCGTCGGCCCAGCCCCGGCTTCGGCGTCTTGAGCGATGGCCGCGTTTCCGAAGCCCATGATGCCCTTCAAGAAGCCGCTCTTCTCCATGGTCGGCCCGACGCTTTGGAGGTTCGTCGAGGCGTACCCCGGATGACAGAGAACCGAGCTCATGGTCGACCCGGCGGCTTCGCCCCGGCGGTGCAACTCGAGGGCAAAGAGCACGTTGGCGAGCTTGCTCTGAAAGTACGCGGGCCACTTCTGGTAGCGGCCCTCACCCATCAGGTCGTCGAAGTCGATCTTGCCCATGCGATGAACGAGGCTGGTTACGGTCACCACGCGGGTAGTGATCACCGGCCAGAGTTGGGCGGTCAGGGCAAAGTGGCCGAGGTGGTTGACGCCGAGCTGCATCTCGAAGCCGTCGGCGGTCGCCCGTTTTGGCAACGCCATCACCCCGGCGTTGTTCACGAGTACGTCGATGGACGGGTAGCTCTCCCGGAGCTCGGCCGCTGCGGCGGCCACCGAGGCGAGGGAAGCGAGGTCGAGGCGCTGGGTCGCGGTCCGGGCCGCGGGGTAGTCGGCCACGATCCGCGCCTGGGCATCCGCGACGCGCTCGTCATTTCGCCCGGCGAGGACGACGGTCGCGCCGCGGCGAGCCAAGAGGCGGGCGGCCTCGAAACCGATGCCCGAGTTGGCCCCGGTGACGACGATGGTCTTTCCCGTGAGATCCGGATCTTCTGCGTTCAGCTCACTCATGGAGGTCTCTCCCTCGGGCCAGAATCGGACGGGCGTACCCACCCCGCAACCACAGAATGCCACGCCCCCGAGAGGACACATGGCGCATTGATCCGCTGCCATGGGATCATCGCGGCCCGGGCGAGTGAGATATCGCCCACCGGGGCCGGGCCCTCGGGTATGATGGCGCCGTGGCTGAAACCGACGACCGCCGCTCGTACCCACGCGTGGAGGCGACTTTTCAGGTTCGCTACCGCACCCTCGACGACTTCGTCGTCGCCTACACCTCGAACATCTCCCAGGGCGGCATGTTCGTGCTCACCGACGCCCCCCTGGCCCTCGGGGCGGTCGTGCGCATCAACCTCGAGCTCCCCGACGTCGACGGGAGCGACGCCGAGGGCCCCATCGTCGAGTGCATCGCGCGGGTGGCATACATCAGCGACGGCACCGGCGACGAGCCCGAAGGCATGGGCCTCGAGCTCGTAGACGTCCCGGTCGCGATCATTCAAGAGCTGCTCCTCGATACCCTCACCATGGCGAGTGACGCCGACGGCCTCGACCAAGTGAGCCACAGCGCCCGGGTGTTGGTCGTGGATGACGACCGGCTCTCCCGCGAGCAGTTGGTGAAGGTCCTGAGCGCTCACTTCTCCAACATCGACGTGGCCGAGAACGGACTGATTGCCCTCGGCAAGGCCCTCGAAGAGCGACCGGACCTGATCTTGAGCGACGTGCAGATGCCCGGCATGGACGGGTGGCAGTTCCTGCGCATCGTTCGTGCCCGACCGAAGCTCGCCAACGTTCCGTTCATCTTTCTCACCGCTCTCCGGGGCGACCGCGAGCGGCTGCGCGGGTATCAGCTCGGCGTCGACGAGTATCTGCCCAAACCCGTGCAACCGGCCGAGCTCCTGGCCCGGGTTCGGGGCGTGCTCACCCGCCATCAAAGCAAGTTCGGCACCGTCGGCGGCGGTGACGTGCTCCGCGGCGAACTCTCCCAGGTCCCCCTGACCAGCGTGCTCTCTTTCGTCGCCCAGGAGCGGCGCAGTGGCAACCTCCTGGTCACCTCCGGGAGGAGGCTCGCGACCCTGGTCATCAAGGACGGGGACGTGCTCACGGTGAAGCTCGCCGGGGCCGAGGGCGATGCGCGCACGCGGTTGTTCCGCGTCCTCGGCTGGACCGACGGACGCTTCGAGTTGGCCACCAGCGAAGTGGACGTGGCGGACGAGATCGGCCTGCCCACGGCAAACGCGCTCCTCGAGTGGGCGCGCCTCCAAGACGAACAACGAGACGAACGACAGGCCTGAGGACGGGCCGCCGCCGGACCGGTCAGGCAATAGCAGGGAGCTTCCGTCATGCCGCCCGACAAGAGCTGGAGCAAACACATCCCCGACGGCCCCTGGGACTACATTGTCATCGGCTCGGGCATGGGCGGCATGACCACCGCCGCCCTCCTGGCGAAGATCGGCCGGAGAGTGCTGGTCCTCGAACAACACTACGTGCCCGGGGGCTTCACCCACGTCTTCAAGCGCCCCGGCTACACCTGGGACGTCGGCGTGCACGCGGTAGGCGAGGTCACCGAAAAATCGATGACCGGGCGGCTCCTCGCGGCCCTCACCGACCGGCGCCTCGAGTGGGCCTCCCTCGGCCCCGTCTACGACGAGTTCCATTGGCCCGACGGCGTACGCATCGACTTCCCCGATACGCCCCAGGCCTTCCGGGCGAACCTCGAAGCCGCGTTCCCGAACGAATCTCGAGCGATCCATCGCTACCTCAATCGGGTCCGCGAAGTCGCGGGCGTCATGAAGGCCTACTACCTCTCGCGCCTCGCCCCGCCCCGGGCGGGTAAGCTCTTGGACCCCTTGCTCGCGTGGAAGGCCCGGGCCCACTTCCTCGAGACGACCGAGGCGGTCCTCAGAGAGCTGACCACCGACCCGCGGCTCCGGTCCGTGCTCGCGTCCCAGTGGGGCTACTACGGCTCGACCCCCCACAACTCGTCCTTCGCGATTCAGGCCCTCGTCACGAAACACTTCCAGTGGGGTGCGCACTATCCCGTCGGAGGCTCTGGGCGCATCGCCCGAGAGCTGCTCCGGACCGTCGCCGCGGCCGGGGGGTGGACGACGATTCGCGCCGACGTCTCCGAGATCCTGATCGAAGGGGGCCGCGCCGCCGGCGTCCGCTTGGCAGACGGCCGCGAGGTTCGAGCCCCGACGGTGATCAGCGCGGCGGGCATCATGTCGACGTTGCGACGGCTCCTGCCCGAGGGAGTCGCCGACACCGAGTGGGTGAGTTCCGTCGAGGAGCTGCGGCCCGCTTCGGCCCACGTCTGTCTCTACCTCGGCTTCGAGGGGGACATCCGCGAGGCCGGGGCGAGCGCCGCGAACAAGTGGTTCTACGAGACCTGGAACTCCGAGGCGGACGCCTGGTATTGCGACGAGCCGGGCTCCCGGGCCCCGGTGCTCTACTGCTCGTTCCCGTCCCTCAAAGACCCCGAGCACGACCCGGGGCCGAAGGTCCGGCATACGGGAGAGGTCGTGACCTTCGTGCCTTGGGCGTCCTTCGCCGAGTGGCAGGACGAGCCGTGGAAGAAGCGCGGCGAGGCCTACGAAAAGAAGAAAAAGGACCTCGAAGAGCGCCTCCTCGCGCAATTCTTCGAGCACATGCCAGCGCTCGAGCCGATGCTGCGCTTCGCCGAGCTCTCGACGCCGGTCTCGACGCAGCACTTCGCCCGGCCCATCGAGGGCTCGATCTACGGCATCGAGCCCACCCCGAAGCGCTTCGGCAACCCCTGGCTTCGGCCGCGATCACCTATCCCGGGGCTCTTGTTCAGCGGCTCCGAGGTCGCGACGGTGGGCGTCATCGGCGCGATGATGGGGGGCGTCCTCGCCGCGACCAGCGCCGAGCCGGTTGGCGCGCTTCGGTACCTGAGGCGCCACGGTCTACGAGACCGGTGAGCTCGCCGGGCCCGGTGCTGGTGCACGAACTCGCCCGCTCAGAGCTGAGACATGCTCATCACCAACGCGAGGGCGGCGATGAAGACCACCGCGAACGCGCCGACGGCGAGCACGATGGGGGCAGCAGCAGCAGCCATCGCCGGGCCCCCTTCGAGGCGGTGAACGCCCAGCGCGTGGTTATAGAGCGCGTAGGCGATGTAGCCCGTGACGTAGGCCAACATCGTCATGGAGATCATGATGCCGATGAGCGGAATCTGCTGCAGCACGATGAAGGGCAGCATCACGAACTGGAGGACCTGGGTGTACGCCGCGGCCCGGAGGCTCGCGCTCGCATCGCCCTCGCCCCCGAGGGCCCGGGCCGTCACGTGATAGGGCACGAAGATGAAGAGCACGTAGGTGACGGAGACGACCATGGTCATGATCGGGGCAGCGAGAACCATGCCCACCGCGAGGCCTGCGGTGATGCCGGCTTCCTCGCCGAAACCGCTCTCGAGAGCCGTCGCCCCGGCCATGCAACCGAAGAGCGCTCCGTAGAGGAAGGCCATCACGACCCCCTGGAGGAGCCCCCCGAGAACGGCGAAGAGCACAGCCCGGATGGCCGAGCCTTCGGCCATTCGCCCGTAGGCGCGGGCCGGCTCTTTGACCAGGAGCAGCGTCGTGTCGATCACACGGCGGCGGAAGCTGAGCTCTTCGTTCTCCCAGGGGATGACGACGGAGCGCACCCGGGGCGCGCACGCGAGGCAGTACGACTCGGTCGGGTCGACGTGGCCGATGCACCGCTCGCAGACGTAGGTCCCACATCGGCCGCAGGTGGCCGCGGCCAAAGCCTCGGGGTGGGTACCGCAGCGCGCACCGAAGCCGGCCGCCCCAGATTGCGCACCGGGCTCGGCACCGGGCTGTCCGGCCTCCCAGCCAGTCGCCTGCCCGCCTCCCTGGTCCCCTGGGCCTTCCTCCACGGCGACCAGCCTACACGTTCCCGGATGAGGTACCCTCCCGCGCGATGACACAAGCGCGAAGAGGGCAGAAAGACCAGGCCACCGCCGCCGGCAGCGTACGCGCCCCCCGGGCCCGGGCCACCAAGCGGGCCGCGGCAAAGAAGGCCGGTGCGGCCCGTAAGACGTCCGTCCGCCGCTCGTCGCCGGAGACCGAAGCACCGATCCCGCCCCCGGCGCCGCCCATCGCCGACGGAGCAAAGGTCGACCTCGATGAGCCAACCCTCTATCTGAACCGAGAGCTCACCTGGTTGGCCTTCAACCGCCGGGTGCTGCACGAGGCCGAAGACCCGAGGACGCCGCTCCTCGACCGGGTGAAGTTCCTGGCGATCGCCAGCGGAACCATCGACGAGTTCGAGATGAAGCGCATCGGCGGGCTCAAGCAGCAGCAGGCCGCCGGGGTCTACGACCTGACCGTCGACGGACGCACTCCACAACAGCAGATCACCGAGTGCTACGGGATCATGCGCGAGCTTCAGACCCGCGGGGAAGCGCTCCTCCGGTCCCTCACCAAACTCCTCGCCAAGCAGGATATCCACCTGAAGCGTTGGGCAGACCTGACCCCAGCCGAGCAGAAGTCGGTCCGGGCCCACTACATCCAGAACATCTTCCCCCTGGTCACGCCCCAGGCGATGGACCCGGCCCACCCCTTCCCCTTCGTCTCGAACCTGTCGCTCAACATCCTGGTGTCGTTGAAGCACAACCCGAAGGACCTCAACGTGCACCAGGCTCGGGTGAAGGTGCCCATCGGCTCGGGCATCCCGCGTTTCTTGAAAGTCGCCGACGGACACACCTTCGTTCGCCTCGAAGACGTGATGGCCAACAACCTCGACCTGCTCTTCCCGGGCATGCACGTCGTCGAGTGCGGCTTCTTCCGCGTGACCCGGAACGCCGACGTCGAGCGCGACGAGGAGCAAGCCGACGACCTGCTCTCGCTCATCGAAACCGAGCTCAGGGACCGGAAGTTCGCCCAGGTCGTCGGTCTCAATGTCAACAAGGGCATGGCATCGCAGCAGTGGGGCATGCTCGCCGCAGAGCTGGGGCTCGATGAACACCAGGACGTGGTCGAGATCGAGGGCATGCTCGGTATGCG
Source organism: Deltaproteobacteria bacterium (assembly GCA_003647065.1). Taxonomy (GTDB): domain Bacteria; phylum Myxococcota_A; class Polyangia; order Polyangiales; family B10-G4; genus B10-G4. The sequence goes on from QMMC01000486.1 coordinate 6,200, forward strand.
CGACCTGACGGAAATCGCGTTCCTCGACC
>QMMC01000487.1 GCA_003647065.1 Deltaproteobacteria bacterium
CACCGTGACATCGCACGCGGAGGTCTCTACCCCGCCGAGGTAGCCAGGGCCGCCCCCGATCGGGCCCAGGTCATCCCCCTCGGCCCCAAAACGGCTCCCATCGACGTCGATGAAGCTGTCTCCGAAATCCGCATCGGCACCGAAGAGTGCGTCGACGATGGTGGTTGGATATCCACCATCCACGCGGGGCGATGCGTCGGCGTCGATTGCCCCCCCATCGTCGATCGGTAGGGAGCCCGTGTCCTCACCGGGAACACTCCCGTCACCAGCGACACCGGAATCGTCGCCAGGGGTGCCCGTGACCCCACCGGTACAAGCGAGGTGCGATCCTCCGAAGAAGAAGAGCCCACAGAGCGCGACGATTCGACGGGACATGGCGTGGATTCTAGGAAACCGACTGAAATACTCAACCAGGGCCTTTCGTCGCGACGCACGCGTATTCGGCGCCATCAAGTCGTCGTGATAGCGTCGCCGCGTGCTCCACCGAATAGCGTCACCTCTCGCCCTCTTGGTCATCCTCGTCATCCTCTTCGCGGCATCCGTCACCTCCGTCGGCTGTGGTGACGACTCCGCACCGGTCGATTCCGGAACCGCGGACAGCGGCGCCACCGACTCCGGCGCCGACCTCGACTCCGGCACCGACCTCGACTCCGGCGCCGACGACTCCGCGGTGGCCATGGATAGCGGTTCGACCGATGGGGATACCCCCGATTCCGCGGCCGATGCTGCGACGGACGGGGCCGCCGACGCCTCTCTCCCCAACTCCACGGTGGTGTCCAAGCTCCTCCCGAGCGACGGGGCCGCCTCAGACTTCTTCGGATGGTCCATCGCCATCGACGGCGATACCGTCATCGTGGGCTCGCACTTCCACGACGGCCAGGCCGGGGCCGCCTACGTCTTCGTGCGCTCGGGAGACACCTGGACCGAAGAGGCGAGGCTCCAGCCCGCCGACTCGGCAGCCCAGGACTACTTCGGCAACAGCGTCGCGCTCCATGGCGACACGGCGATCATCGGAGCGCCGGGCGACGATACCGGCGGCGCGAGCGCGGGGTCTGCCTATGTCTTCGTTCGCAGCGGCACCACCTGGTCCCAGCAAAGCAAGCTCTCCGCCAGTGACCCGAGGACTCTCAACCGCTTCGGCTTCGCGGTCGCAATCTCCGGGGACACGGCCTTGGTCGGCGCCTTTGCCAACGACAACAACGGGGCCGCCTACACCTTCGAGCGCACGGGAACCAGCTGGTCGGCAGCCTCCAAGCTGGTTCACGACGGCCCCACGAACGGGCGCTTTGGCATCGCCGTGGCTCTCGACGGAGACACCGCAATCGTCGGCGCCAGCGCCGCGCGCCGGGCCTACATCTATTCCCGGGGTGCGACGAGTTGGGACCAGGTGACCACCCTCCAGTCGGCCACCGCTGCGAGTCGCGAAGGAAACTCCGTGGACATCGAGGGTGACACCGCCATCGTGGGATCGCCGGCAGAAACCAACACCAATGGGTCGAGAGCGGGCGCGGCCTACGTCTATGTTCGCAGCGGCGCCACCTGGCCCGAGGAGCAGCAACTCCTCGGCGACGAGGCCACCGGCGGAGATAACTTTGGTAGCGCCGTCGCTCTCGCCGGCGAGCGCGCCGTCGTCGGCGCCGTCGGCAACGACACGGTGGCCGACAACGCGGGGGCGGCCTACTTGCTCGAGCGCACGGGCACCACGTGGACCACGACCACGACGCTCACCGCGAGCGACGGAACCGCATCCGCGTTCTACGGGTTTTCGGCCTCCTTCAGTGGCAACTTCATGGCGATCGGTGCAAGCGGCGCCGACGCCGCCTACATCGTGCCCCTCGGCTCACTCTAAACGGTATCGCCTGGACCGCGATCCACGGCGCGATCTCGCCCCGCTTCCTGCGCTGCCGGCTCACCTATAAAGATAGGCTCCGCGGGCTGCTCGGAACCGCGACCACCTCGCTTGTGTCTCACGCTCCATCCGACACCGTTTAACTGCGCTTCAGGCGGTCGACGATCTTCTGCAGCGACGGCGGCAGCGGCGCCACGACCTTGACGTCTTCACCGCTCACCGGATGCACGAAGGCTATCGACTCGGCGTGGAGGAAGTGGTGGCCGAGGCCCGGTAGCATGGGACCGCCGTAGAGCGGATCGCCGGCGAGGGGGTGGCCCGAAAAGGCGAGGTGCACACGCACTTGATGGCGGGCGCCGGTGCGAGCGCGCACGCGGACGAGGCTCATCGGCCCGGCGGCCTCGACCGATTCGATCTCGGTGCGCGCATGGCGTGCGCTCGCGAGGGGGTAGGCGTGGTCCTTCGCGTGGGCGCGTACTCGACGGCGGTCCGAGGGGTGGGCGTCGATCGGCGCCTCGATCACCGCCGGGGCGGCCACCTCACCCTGGCAGAGGGCCAGGTAGCGCTTGTCGATGTGGCCTCGACGCAAGGTGTCCCGAAGCGCCTCGAAGGTCTCGGCGTCACGCGCCGCGAGCAAGACGCCGGTCGTATTGGTGTCGAGACGATGGACGATGCCGGGCTCCCGGGGCGAGTACCCGATCCAGCCCATCTCCGGGTAACGCGCCAGGAGAGCGCTCGCCGCCGTTCCCACTTCGTCAGCGCGGAGGGGATGGCTCGGCACCCCGGCGGCTTTCGAGATCACCACGAAGTGCGGGTCTTCGTGCAGCACGTCGAGGGCCAACTCGGGGTCCGGCAGCGCCGCGAAGCTCGTCGGCGGCGGCACCTCGGCTAGCGAAACGGAGTCACCGGCGGAGACGGTCTTGCCCTTCCGGGCGAGGTGGCCGTTGACCCGGATCTTACCCTCCGCCGCGAGGCGTCGGGCCCGAGCGCGGCTCATGCCTTCAACCCGGGCGACGAGGACGACGTCGAGTCGGCGCCCCGACTCGGTGGGGGCGACCTCGAAGATGAGGGCCGCGCTCAGAGCCGATACTCCAGACGCATTGCGACGCACTCGCTTGGCTTCACCCCCTCATTGTTCCGCCCGGGGCCGGGTTTGTCGAGAAGGATGGCTACCAAGCCGCCGGACCGTGCGACGCTTCGAAAGGTGTCCAATCTCGACGATGATATCGAAGCGAGCCTGCGCGAGGAAATCCGAGAGGACGAAGACCGGGCACGGGACGAGGCTGGGCTGGACGAACTGCCGCGAGCGGACCACGCGCCAGAAGATGACGCACGTGAAGACTACGAGCGCGCCATCCCTCGCCTCACGGGGGAGGTTCGTCCTATCGCGACCCTCGGACGCGTCCTCGCTGGCCTCCTCGGACTCAGCGCGCTCACATCGCTGGCGCAAATCTGGAGCAATCTGCTGCACATAGAGTTCCTCGAGTTGCTCCGCGTGGGCGCCACGGTCAGCAACCTCGCGGCCGAAGCCAACGACGAGCGCGTACTGTTGCTCACCTTCCTGCAGCTCGGAATCATCCTCGTGTCGGCGTTCACCTTTCTCTTCTGGGTGCGCCGAGCCTACGGCAACCTCGCCGCATTCCACTACCAACGGCAACACGGCGTCGGTTGGTCCATCGGTGCGTGGTTCGTGCCCTTCTTGAACCTCTACCGCCCCTTCACGATCGTCAAAGAGATCTATTGCGCGAGCAATCCCCAGCGCCGAATCGGAGACACGGTTCCGCTCCAAGCACCCTTCGTCATGTACGCATGGTGGACCTCGATCATGCTCTCGAGGGGCGTGACCCGGTTCGAAGCAAAGATGGACTTCGACACACTCCCGCAGATGCTGGCGGCCACCCGCTTCGCCTACGTTTCGTACTCGGTCGGTGCGCTGGCCGCAGTCCTCGCGGCGGTCGTCGTCTACCAGACGACGCAGCGTCAGGCCGCGCTCATCCGGCGCCTGTCCAGCACCGCCCCACCAACGACCTTCTGATTCTCACGGACGGCGGCTTTTTCGGGCCATTCGCGCCCCTTGCCCAGGCGTTCCATCCCCGCAACACTCCCCCGCGATGGCCACCATCAAGCGCGACTACTACGAGGTGCTCTCGGTCGAGCGCACGGCGACCGGCGACGAGATCAAACGCGCCTACCGCAAGAAGGCCATCGAGTTCCATCCCGACCGGAACCCCGACAACCCGGAAGCAGAAGACTCCTTCAAGGAGTGCAGCGAGGCCTACACGATCCTCAGCGACGCCGACAAGCGCACGCGCTACGACCGCCTGGGCCACGAGGGCATGGGCGGGCCGGGTGCGGCGGGCTTCGACCCGGTCGACCTCGGCTCGATGGCGGAGATCCTCGAGGGGCTCTTCGGGGACGTCATCGGCGGCCGCCGGCGCCGGGGCCGCAACGCTCGAGACCTGGCCTACGACCTCGACATCTCCTTCGTCGAAGCGGCGACCGGGGTCGAAAAAGACATCACCGTCACTCGCCCGGCGCCGTGTGACACCTGCTCTGGCTCCGGCGCCGCCGCCGGGACCACGCCCACGACCTGCGAGGCCTGCCGCGGCCGCGGCACGGTCCGCCAGCAGCGGGGCTTCTTCTCGACCGCGCGGCCCTGCACCAGCTGCAACGGCTCGGGCAAGAAGATCGACAAGCCGTGCAAGCCGTGCCGGGGCGCCGGCATGGTGCCCAAGGACGTAGAGCTCACGGTGCGCATCCCCGCCGGCGTCGAAAACGGCGCCGTGCGCACGGTCCGCGGCGAGGGCGAGCAGACCGCCGAAGGCAAGGGCGACCTGCACGTGACCGTGCGCATCGCCGACCACCCCCTCTTCACGCGAGAGGGCGCCGACATTCACTGCATGGTCCCGATCAGCTTCCCCCAGGCCGTGCTCGGGGCCCAGGTAGAGGTCCCGACCCTCGAAGCCAAGGTCAAGATGAAGGTCCCCCCGGGGACTCAATCGGGGCGCACCTTTCGTCTCCGGGGCAAAGGCATCCCGGTCTTCGGGGGCGCCGGCAAGGGCGACCAACTGGTGCAGGTGATGGTCGAGGTGCCCGAGAAGATCAACCGCACCCAGCGCAAACTCATCGAAGAACTCGCGGCGGAGATGGGCATCGAGACCCATCCGCAACAGTCGAGCTTCCTCGAAAAGCTCAAGGCGCTCTTCGACTGAGGGAAACATCGTGGCAATCGATCTGTCGAACATGCTCGATGCCCTCGACCGCGTGGACTCGGTGCAGGTCGAGGGCCGGGTCAAGGCGCTGACCGGCCTCGGCATCCGCGCGGCGATCCCCGGCGTATGCGTCGGCGAGTTGGTCACCATCGAGCGTCGCAACGGCCCGCTCCTCGCCGAGGTGGTGGGCTTCGTCGAGGACGACGCGACGCTCCTGCCCTTCGGCACCGCAGACGGCGTCGGCCCCGACGACCCGGTCCGGCCAACCGGCGAGCCCTTCGCCGTGCGCTGCGGCGAGGCGCTCCTCGGCCGCGTATTGAACGGCCTCGGTGAGCCGATCGACGGCGGCCCGGCGATTGAAGGCGAACGCTGGGACGTGATGCGCCCGCCGCCGAACCCGATGGAGCGCCCGCGGATCACCCGGCCCCTCGGCCTCGGAGTGCGCGCCATCGACGGCCTGATGACCATCGGCGAAGGACAGCGGGTCGGCCTCTTCGCCGGCAGCGGCGTCGGCAAGAGCACCTTGCTCGGCCAGATCGCCCGCCAGGCCGACGCCGACGTCTTCGTGGTGGCCCTCGTCGGCGAACGCGGGCGCGAAGTGCGCGAGTTCCTCGAAGACAGCCTCGGCGAAGAGGGCCAAAAACGCGGCGTCGTGGTCTGCGCGACGAGCGATGCCCCCGCCCTGGTGCGCCTCAAGAGCGCCTACGTCGCCACCGCCATCGCCGAGTGGTTCCGTGACCAGGGCAAGCGGGTCGTGCTCTTGATGGACAGCGTGACGCGCTTTGCCCGAGCGGGGCGCGAGGTCGGCCTCGCCGCCGGTGAGCCCCCGGCGCGGCGCGGCTACCCGCCGAGCGTCTTCGCAGCTTTGCCAAGCCTCCTCGAGCGCAGCGGTTCGGCCAAGACGGGCTCGATCACCGCGTTTTACACCGTCCTCGTCGAGGGCGGCGACATGGAAGAGCCCATCGCCGACGAGGTCCGGGGCATCCTCGACGGCCATATCATCTTGGACCGGGACCTCGGCGCCCGGGGCCGGTGGCCCGCCATCGACGTCCTCAATAGCCTCTCCCGGGTGATGGACGCCGTCACCGAGACCGGGCAGCAAGACGCGGCGCGAACCATTCGGGAGCACCTCGCCATCTACGAAGCC
>QMMC01000488.1 GCA_003647065.1 Deltaproteobacteria bacterium
AAGGGTCGGAATAGTCCCGACCGCAGATCGGAGCAGACGATGTCCAAGGTCACCGAGTCCCCCGCCTGGAAAGACCTCGCGAAACATGCCGAGGAGATGGCCGGCGTGCCGATGCGCGACCTCTTCGCGAAGGACCCGGGGCGCTTCGAACGCATGTCGCTGAAGTTCGAGTCGCCGAACTCCGGCGACCTCTTCTTCGACTACTCGAAGAACCGCATCACCGACGAGACCCTTCGGCTGCTCTTCGACCTCGCCAACCAGAGCCAGCTGCGCCACTGGACCGAGCAGATGTGGCTCGGCGCCAAGCTCAACGGCACCGAGGGGCGCTCGGTGCTTCACGTCGCGCTTCGAAACCGCTCCGGCAAAGCGATCAAATGCGACGGCGAGGACGTCATGCCGGGGGTCCTCGCGGTTCTCGCCCACATGCGCGAGTTCTCGGACTCCGTGCGCTCCGGGGCCTGGCGGGGCCACACCGGTAAGCGCATCACCGACATCGTCAACATCGGCATCGGAGGCTCCGACCTCGGGCCGGTCATGGTCACCGAGGCCCTTCGCCCGTACTGGCAAGACGGCCTCGATGCCCACTTCGTCTCCAACGTTGACGGCACCCACCTCGCCGAGGCTCTGAAGCGCGTCGACCCGGAGACGACGCTCTTCTGCGTCGCGTCGAAGACCTTCACCACCCAGGAGACGATGACCAACGCCCGGTCCGCCCGGGCGTGGCTCGTAGAACATCTCGGAGACGACGCCGCCGTCGCCAAGCACTTCGTGGCGCTGTCCACCAATGCCGCGGGGGTGGCCGAGTTCGGCATCGACCCTAGGAACATGTTCGAGTTCTGGGATTGGGTCGGCGGCCGCTATTCGCTCTGGTCCGCCATCGGCCTGCCCATCGCCTTGCTCATCGGCATGGACAACTTCGAGGCGATGCTCGGGGGCGCCCACGAGATGGACGAGCACTTCCGGGGCACGGCCTTCGAGAAGAACATCCCCGTCCTCCTCGCGCTCCTCGGCATCTGGAACCACAACTTCCTCGGCGCCGAGACCCACGCCATCCTTCCCTACGACCAGTACCTGCATCGCTTCGCCGCGTATTTTCAGCAGGGCGACATGGAGTCCAACGGCAAGGGCGTCACCCGCGGGGGCGACCGCATCGACGACTACGCGACAGGGCCGGTCATCTGGGGCGAGCCCGGGACCAACGGCCAGCACGCCTTCTATCAGCTCATCCACCAGGGCACCCGGCTCATCCCCTGCGACTTCCTGGCGCCGGTGCACAGCCAGAACCCCCTCGGGGACCACCACGCGATCTTGCTCGCGAACTACTTCGCCCAGCCCGAGGCGCTCATGAAGGGCAAGACCGAGGCTGAGGTGCGCGCCGAGCTCACAGCCGATGGCATGGCCGGCGACGAGCTCGAAAGCCTGGTCCCCCACAAGGTCTTTCCGGGAAACCGCCCGACCAACTCCTTCATGTTCGACCGCCTCACCCCCCAGACCCTCGGGCGACTGATCGCCATGTACGAGCACAAGATCTTCGCCCAGGGGATCCTCTGGGACATCTACAGCTACGATCAGTGGGGCGTTCAGCTCGGCAAGGAGCTCGCCAAAGCCATCCTCCCGGAGCTCGAGGGAGCCGAGGCCGTCGAGTCCCACGACGCCTCGACGAACGGCCTGATCAACCACTTCAAGGCGCGCCGCGACGCCTGACGCCATTGGAGCACCAGTCCTGGGAGCATCAGTCCCGGCTGTATGCCGGCACCGTGAAGCCCATCCGGTCGGTGAAGCCATTGGCGAAGACGCCGGTCGCGTCGAAGAGCCGGTGGGCGTTCTTCCACTTCTCGAGCTCGGGGTACATCGCGTCGAGGAGCCCGCCGTTGCCGGTCAACGTGCCGAACTCCATCGCCCAGTGGGGGCGTGCGCCGCGGGCGAGCATCGTGCGTTGGATGCGCCGGAATGATTCGCGCACCCCGGTGGTGGCCGAGAGCGTCGGGAACTCGACGGTGCAGCTCGCGTGGCCGTCGGCGTCGTAGTGCATGGACAGGTAGTCGTCGGAGGCCGCCACGAAGCGCACCGAGAGCATGTTGACGTACTGCTGGCCCTCTCCGCTGTGACGCTCGAGGAGGTCGAGGATCTCGTCGATGTGGTCGAGGTAGCTGTCGTCCTTCATGGAGAAGGCCAGCTCCATCGCGAAGCCGTTCGAGTGCTCGGAGTCGGCGAGGACCTCGTACCGCGGCGCGATGTACTCGGCGTCGGTGAGGCCCCGGAGGGCCGTGTCGATGAACCCCGGCGTGCGTCCGGGGAAGAGGTTCAGGTAGAGCATCGCGAGGTCCGCCGCGACGGGGAAACGCTCGAGCATCTCCGCCAGGCACCGCCGGTTGCCTCCGGAACCCACGGGCTCCTTCTTCGTCGATTTTCGGATCGTGACCAAGGCGGTCCGGTCCCCGTCGTCCCGCGTGCGGTAGGGGTTCACGTAGATCTCGACCATGTCCTGGTGGTCGAGATCGGTCCTGTTTTGCAGGCGCTCCCGGGCCTCTTGCCAGCCCATCTCCCAGCGCACCTCGCGGAGGTTGGTCAGCGGTACGGTGCGCACCGTGACCGAGTAGATGAGGCCGAGGGCCCCGACGCTCACCCTGAGGGAGTGGAAGAGTTCGTCGTTTTGCTTCAGGTGATCGACGAGGGGCTCGTCCCACCCGCTGGGATTCGTGATGCCGTGCGTCGGCTCGACCCGGTAGACCGTGCCGCCGGAGCCGACCACGACCATCGAGACGATTTGGCTGGCCATGTTGCCGAGGCGCACCCCGGAGCCGTGGGTGCCCGTGGTCGCGGCGCCGACGAAGCTCAGCTGCAGGAGGCCGCCCATGTTCTCGAGGGCCAGGTCGTCCTGCTTCAGGTGTTCGCTGATCTGATCGAGGCGGGCGCCTCCCTGAAAGCGCCGCAGGGCCAAATGGTCGCCGGGATGAAGCGCGGCGGCGTCGATCGGCAGCATCGCGTCGAGGCCTTCCATGTCCACGAGGAAACCTGACGTCGCGTTGGCGCCGGAGTAGGAGCATCCGGCGCCGAGGGCCTTGACCGTATGACCGAGCTCTTCGGCCTTCTTCACGATGAAGACCAGGTCATCGAGGGTCTCGGGCTCGTAGAGCCTGAGGGGCTGCATGACCACCACGTCCTGGTCGCCCTCGTAGGTCTCGCGTGATTCCCAGTGGGGGGAGATGCCCGTCGCCGGCGCCGGCGCCGTTGCGGTCGCCGTTGCCGTGGCGGCGTGGGTCCGGACCGCCGAGCGCCGGGCGCGGTTGTGCATGCCGGCGTCCTTCGATGCTTCTCGGAGTGCCACCTCGAGATCTTCCGGTGAGCCGTCGATGAGGTCGCGGAGATGTTGCCTCGATACCTCGTCGCCTTTGAGGGCGCGGTTCACGAGGGAGCGCGCCTCCATGCGCATATCTCCATTGCCGTTGACGCCGAGGGCCGACGCCATCCGAGAGAAAAACGAATCAGGCATGCTCCAACCTTCCCTTTAGCGCGGGACGATAGCGCGTTCGAAGCGCCGTGTATCTGTTCACCTGGCGTCGGCCGGTGGCATGATGCGCGCGTGATTAGGCTCTTCGATCTTCCCCACCACGAGGCCCGGCAGAAGCTCGGCGACGGCGCCCTCGTCTTCCTCAGCTTCGACCCGGTCGAGTTCCACGGCCCGCATCTGCCCCTCGGCTGCGACCGGCTGATCGGCCACGGCCTCATGCGGGACTTTGCCGAGCACCTCGCGGCGGAACTCGACTGCGAGATCCTCCTCGCCGAGCCGGTCGAGTGCGGCGTCGAGCCGACGAGCGGCCCAGGCTCGCGGCGTTTGAAGTTTGGCAATGTGCGCGCCATCGTGAAGGAGAGCTGCCGCGCGCTCATCGAGCTCGGAGCCCAGCGTGCCGTCTTAAATACCTTTCACGGATCGGCGCTGCACAACCTCGCGATCCAGGACGGCGTCGACCTCTTCCGCGCGGCGAATCTCCCGGCGCTGGCCCCGTTCCACATCGTGCTCCGCGAGATGGTCGACCTCGACGCGGAGCGTTACCGCGACGCCTTCGCCGAGGTCCCCGAGGAGCACCGCCAGGCGATGATCGATGGGCTGCGCATGGACTTCCACGCCGGCTTCTTCGAGACGTCGCTGGCGCTGCACTACGCGAAGAGCCACGTCACGGGGCGCCTCGACGAAGTGCAACCCTGCCCGCCGTTCGGCCGCGTGGGCTCGGTGGCGTTCTTGTCCAAGGTGGTTGGCCTCCTCGGCGCAAAACAAACGGCCAAAGAGATGAGCTTCGCCGCCGACGCCCTGGGCTGGCCGGAGCTGCGTCCGTTCCCCGCCTATACGGGCCGCCCCGCCTTCGCGACGCCGCGGGCCGGCGAGGTCTTCGCATCCAAGATCCTCGAGCGCTACGTCGAGGCGGCCACCGACGTCTTCGTCGCGGGCAAGACCCCTCCGGACCCGGTCATGGGCTGGCTCAAGTGGTTCAGCCTCGGCGGCCACATCGAGTCGACGAAGGTGCCCGTAAAGCACGTTCGCGTCGACTTCTGACGGCGCCCCTCCGGCCGACGGGTGTACCCCCCTGAGGACCGACCGTGGAGCACCGGTCGCAACATCCTCCGGTAGCGGGGGCGCTCCCCTCAGGAGAAGACGATGCTCGCGACGATGGTCCAGCCGCCGACAGCGATGCCGGCGATGCCGAGCTTGCCCTGGATGGGTGCGAGCTTGGCGAGGAGCTGGGCGCCCTTCTCCTTGGCGGCCTCGTTCTTGGATAGGACGAGCTGGTTGATCACGCCGTAGCCGAGCATGAACCCGAGGACCGCTTCGACGAGGCTGGCGGCGACCCAGGTTGCCCACCAGATCGGGAAGGCCGAAAGCAGGCTGATGTTCATCACGGCGCTGATGATTCCCCAGAGGCCCCAGAAGCAGAACGCGAGGCCCATCCAACCCTGGTAGGGAGCGACCTTGTCGAGGAGTTCCTTGGCGTCGGGGCGCTTGGCGAGGATGAGCGACGGGACGGCGAGGATGCTGAGGAGGATGAGGGTGATTCCGTAGATCATGTCGTTATTCCGCTTTCGGGCACGCTGGCATTTGCGCCGCATGCGGTAGGGGCCACCCGGGTCGCGGTCAGACGCCGCGGTGGATGACCGTTTGTTCGTGCTGGGCCGGCGGTACAGCGAGCGGCGTGCCAATCGCGTTCGCCGTGTTTCCGCGTGGATCTGCGGGTTCGAAGGGGGGCCGCATCGCACGCCGGGCAAGTCTTGCGCGAAGGACCGTGACGGTCCGTCACCCGGGTGGTCCCTCGCCCTCGCCAGAACCGGTATGCTGCGCGCCATGCGAACCTCGGCGACGATCCTCCTGGTGCTTTCGACCCTCGCGGCCTGTGACGACGAGCCTGCGGCTCCGGCCGACCCCGTCGTTGCTGAGCAACCCGAGGCGACGCCGGAAGAAGCTGAGCCCGAAGAAGAAGCCCCCCCCGCGAACGCCAACGAGGCATGCGCCGAGGTGGTCGTCGTCGCGTGGAGCGGCGCCGAGTACGCGTCCGACGACATCACTCGCGACCAGGCGGCAGCCCGGGTGAAGGCCGAGGAGCTGCGCGCGCGCATCGATGGCGGAGAAGACTTCGCGGCCATCGCCCGGGCCGAGTCCGACGCCTCGTCGACGGGACCCCGGGGCGGGCTCATGGGCACCTACGAGCGCGATGAGTGGCCCGCGCCCCACCTCGCCATCCGGGATGGGCTCTTCAACTTGTCCGTCGGCCAGGTCTCGGAGGTGGTGGAGGCGCCCTACGGTTGGGTCGTCATGCGCCGGTGTCCCGTCGAGAAGGTGCATACGCGCCACGTGCTCATCCGCTTCGAGGGCGCACGCAACGCCCCCGAAGAGATCACTCGCACCCGCGACGAAGCCCTCTCTCTCGTCGGCGAAGTGCGCGGCGAGCTCATCGCCGACGGCGCCGACTTTGCTGCTATCGCCCGGGAGAAGAGCGAAGACGGCTCGGCCGAACGGGGTGGCGACATGGGGGAGGTCGGCCGGGGCCGCCTCGCGGCGGCCTACGAAGAAACAGCTTTCGGCCTCGAGGTCGACGAGATCAGCGAGCCTGTCGAGACCGAGTTTGGCTTCCACGTGATTCAGCGCCTCGAGTGAGCCGCAGAGAAGAGAGACCACCATGGTGCACCCCCTCGAAGACATCATCCGCAACGCCGAGC
>QMMC01000489.1 GCA_003647065.1 Deltaproteobacteria bacterium
CCCTCTACCCCTCGTCGCGCCGATTGCACCCGCCCCCCATCCGCACTAAATGCGCACGGTGCCCGGCGTCGACGACTCGCTTCATCACCTGACCCAGGGCCTCGCCCGCGCGAACGCGCGTTTTCCCGAGGCCCTCCGGGCTCTCGCCGAGGAGGAACGGGTCGACTTCTCGGGGCTGCCCCCGGGGGCCGCGGCGATGCTCCTCGCACGAGCCGCCCCAGACAACGGTGGCGGCACCATCGTCGTCACGGCGGACCTCGACGCCGCCCGACGCACTTGCGCAGACCTCGCGTTTTTCCTCGGCGGTGACCGAGACCAGGTCCTGCTCTATCCCTCGTCGGACATCACGCCGTACCTCGACGTCGCCCCGGACCGCCGCGCCGCGATGGACCGCCTCGCCGTGCTCTTCCACCTCGCCCAAGGCCTGCCCTGGAAGTTCCTGGTCGTGCCGGCCGCGGCTCTGATTCGCAGGGTCGCCCCCCGGGCCGCGGTAGAGGCCCGGTCCACGGTGGTCACCGCCGAAGAAGAGCTCGACCGCGACGCCTTCATCCGCATCCTCGCCGAGGGCGGCTACCTCCGGGTGCCCGTCGCCGAGGACCCCGGCACCTTCGCGGTCCGCGGCGGCATCCTCGACGTCTACCCGCCCCACGCCTCGTACCCGGCGCGTATCGAGCTCGACGACTGGCTGGTCCTTTCGATCAAGCACTTCGACCCCGACGACCAGAAGACCATCGAAGAAGTTCGCCAGATCTTCGTACACCCGGTCCGGGATACGATGCTCGGCCCGGACGAAATTGCTCTCGCCCGGGAGCGGGTCCGGGACCTCTGCGACGCCGTGGACCTGCCGACCTCGCGGACCCGGGCCCTCATCGAAGACATCGAGAGTGGGCGGGCATTCTACGGCATCGACGGTTTCCTGCCCGCGTTCCACGAGAACCTCGAGACCCTCTTCGACTACTGCGCTCCCGAAACACCGACGGTCATCCTCGACCCCACGGCGGTGATCCGGGCCGTGGTCGAAGAGCGCGAAGCCGCCAAGGGGGACCGGGGGGCCAAACACGAAGACGGCTCACCGTCCTTCGAGGTCGGAGCCCACTACCTCGACGGCGGCGACCTGATGGAGGCTCTGTCTGAACGGCCCCTCGCGGTCGTGCATCGGCTCGCCGTCGGCGGCGCCCCCGCCGACGAAGAAGACGACGAGGCCGGCCCCCTCAGGGCCCTCGAGACCGTCGACCTCGACGCGGTGATGAACCTCGGCGGCGTCGACCACGCGGGCCTCATCATCGAGCTCAAGACCCGGCGCGGCATGAAGGGCGGCGGCGACGCCCTCGCCCCCCTCGCGACCCGCACGCGCGGCTGGCTCGAGGCCGGCCTCCGGGTCGTCTTCGCCGCGCGCACCGACACCCAGGCCCGGCGCCTCGGCAAGGTCCTCGCCGGCTACGACGTCGCCACGGCGAAAGCCGTGCCCCTGACCCCGGAGCGCCTGAAGGGCAAACCCACCGGCAAGGTGGAGATCCTCATCGGCAGCCTCGGCGACGGATTCGTGCTTTCGTCCGAGGCCCTCGCCGTGGTGACCGAGGAAGAGGTCTTCGGCTCTCGGGCTCACCGCGCAAAACCAAAGCGCCGCAAGAAGGCCGACCGGGCGGCGTTCCTCGAAGATCTCCGGGAGCTCAGCATCGGCGACTACGTGGTGCACATCGACCACGGCATCGGCCAATACATCGGCCTCCAGAGAAAGGCCCTCGGCCAGAGCCAGCTCGACCGCATGCACGGGAAGAAGGCCGCCGAGGTCGAGGTCCTGGTCGTCGAATACTCCACCGGGGACAAGCTCTTCCTCCCGGTCACGCGCCTGAACCAGATCCAGAAGTACGCGAGCAAGGAGGGCAAGAAGCCCAAAATCGACAAGCTCGGCGGCCAGAGCTTCGCCAAGACCAAGGCCCGGGTGAAGAAGCGGGTCCGGAAGCTCGCGGACGAGTTGCTCCGGCTCTACGCCCAGCGCGCGGCGGCTCGCCGGGACCCGTTACCTCCGGCCGGGCGCGACTACGCCGAGTTCGAGGCGACCTTCCCCTTCGAGGAGACGCCGGACCAGGCCCGGGCCATCGACGAAATCCTCAGCGACCTCGAGGGGCCCCGACCGATGGACCGGGTGGTCTGCGGCGACGTGGGCTTCGGCAAGACCGAGGTGGCGATGCGGGCGGCGTTCCGCGTCGCCATGAACGGCGGCCAGGTCGCCGTGCTCTGTCCCACGACGGTCCTGGCCCAGCAGCACTTCCAGACCTTCCGGGACCGCCTCGCCGACTACCCCATCGAGGTCCGGACCCTCAGTCGCTTCGTCGACAAGACGCTCCAGGCCGAGAACCTCACCAAGCTCAAGGACGGCACCGCCGACATCATCATCGGCACCCACCGCCTGCTCTCAAAGGACGTGCACTTCAAAGACCTCCGGCTCTTGGTCGTCGACGAGGAGCAGCGCTTTGGCGTCGCCCACAAGGAGCGCATCAAGGCGCTGCGCACCGAGGTCGACGTGCTGACGCTCTCGGCGACGCCGATCCCGCGCACCTTGCAGATGTCCATCGGCGGGCTCCGGGACCTCTCCCTCATCACGACAGCCCCGGTCGACCGCCGCGCCGTGCGCACCTTCGTCAGCCGGTGGGACGATCGAGTCATCGCCGAGGCCCTCCGCCGCGAGCTCGCCCGGGGGGGCCAGGCCTTCTTCGTCTACAACCGCGTCGAAGGGCTCTACGAGCGGGCCAACAAGCTCCAACAGCTGCTCCCCGAGGGGCGCTTCGGTGTTGCCCACGGTCAGATGAAAGAGGGCGAACTCGAGCGCGTCATGACCGACTTCGTCGAGGGGCGCTTCGACGTGCTCTGCGCGACCGCGATCATCGAGTCGGGCCTGGACATCCCCCGGGCCAATACCATCATCGTCGATCGCGCCGACATCTTCGGCCTGTCTCAGCTCTATCAGATCCGCGGTCGCGTCGGCCGCTCGAAGGAGCGCGCCTATTGCTACCTCCTGACGCCGCCGCCGAGCCGCATGACCGACGAAGCCCGGAGCCGCATCGAGGCCCTCGAGCGCTTCACCGAGCTCGGCTCGGGTTTCCACGTAGCAAGCCTCGACATGGAGATCCGCGGCGCCGGGGATTTGCTCGGTGGAGAGCAGAGCGGCGCAGTGACCCAGGTCGGCCTCGACATCTTCCTGCACATGCTCGAGGAGGCCATCGCCCAGCTCCGGGGCGAGCCCGTGGTGCACGAGGTAGACCCCGAGATCAACGTAGACCTCGAGGTCTACCTGCCCGAGGAATACATCGACGACGTGGGCCTGCGCCTCTCCTTCTACAAGCGCCTCGCCTCGGCCGAGGACGAGCAGGTCGTGCACGAGCTCGGCACCGAGATGGAGGACCGCTTCGGGCGCACCCCGCGCCCGGCGACGGCGCTCCTCCGGTCCATGGCGCTCAAGCCCGCCCTCCGCGCCCTCCGCGCCCTCGGCTGCGAGGCGACCTCGACGCGCGTCACTCTGCACCTGAAGGAAGACACCCCCCTCGACCCGGCCAAGGTCATGAGCGCCATCGCCGCGAGCGGCGGCGCCCTCAAGCTGAGCCCCACCATGAAGCTCACCCGCCGCTTCGGAGACCAAGAAAAAGACGGCGATTCGATCGAGCGAATCGACCAGCTGCTCACCGAGCTCGCGCCGATGCTCAAGGACGACCGGTAGACGCGACGCCCCCAACGGGGACACCATGGAGACTACCCATGGACCATACCGTCGCCCGCTGCCTCGTATTCTGCTTCGTTCTACCCCTCGGACTCGCGCAGATTCTCGCTCTGCCCGAGGCCGCCTCGGCCCAGGAGATCGTGCTGGCAACACCGGAAAGCGCCGTCGACTCGGTCCAGGACAACCCCCTCGGGGGCACCGCCGAGACAGTCATCGACTCTCCCTTCATCAGCTTGCAGGCCAGCCGTGAGTGGCGAGCTTTTGCGGAGTACGACGTGACCGCAGCGGCCGGTGCGGTGGTGGACCGGGCCGTATTCGAGGGTGCGATTGCGGTCAACAACGCCCTCGACACGGGGACTCGGACGGTCGAGCTCTCGATTTACAGCGCCGACGGCACGGTCACCCTCGACGACTTCAACAGGCCTACGGTCGTGCTCGGCAGTGTCTCCTACGCCCCGCCATCGGACAGCCGGGTGACGTTCAGCTACGACGTGCGCACCGAAGTCGCCGCACTGCTCGCCGCCGGGGCGACGCACATCGGCTTTCGGGCGCGGTCGACGGTCCGCGATGCGCCCAACGTGCTCACCGGCCTGAGCTTCACCGTAGCCACCAACTGCGGCAACGGCGTCGTCGACGCGCCGGAAGAATGTGACGACGGCACATCGAACTCGGATACGGCCGCCGATGCCTGCCGTACCGCGTGTCTCAGCGCCTACTGCGGTGACGGGGTGGTGGACATGATGGAGACCTGCGACGAGGGCGACGACAACGGCCCCGCTGGCACCTGCAGCGCCACCTGCGGGTCACCGGCGCCGGCGGATAGCGGCACCCCCGACGGTGGGACGGTCGACAGTGGCGCGGCAACCGACAGCGGCACGGGCCCCGACAGCGGCACCCCCGACGGTGGCGCGAGCACCGACAGCGGCACCGCCGACTCCGCCACCGGCGACGCCGAGACCCCGCCCGCCGACACCTCGGTCCCCGGCCCCCCGGCCCCCGTCGGCGACAGCGGCTGCGCGTGCAAGGTGACACCTACCAGCAACGGCAACGCGACCTCACTCTTCCTGGTCGCCCTGGCCCTCGCCGGCACCCTCCGGCGCCGGCGGTCTACTTCAAATCGCTAGCCTTGAGGCCGTGCTGGCGCAGCAGGCGCTCTAGGCTCTTGCGGTGGATGCCCGCTTCGATCGCGGCCCGGTCGAGGTCTCCCTGGCACCGTCGTACGAGGCGCTCGAGGTAGGCGCGCTCCATCGGCGCGACCCAGCGCTCGCGCGCCTCTTTGATGGGCAGGTTGTCCGAGACGTCGGGGGCTGGGGCACCGGGGGCGGCTGCGGCGCCGGCACCCGCTGCGATGGGAGGCGGGGGCCGAGAGCTCATGCGCTCGGCGCCGCGCAGGTTGAGGTCCGCGACCTCGATGGTGCCCGTCACGCACATGGCCATGGCGCGGCGCAAGACATTGCGCAGCTCGCGCACGTTGCCGGGCCAGAGCCGCGCTTCGAGCTCTTTGACCGCCTCGACGCTCATGGAGCTCGCCCCGCCGCCCTCGGTCGAAAACTCCTCGAAGATGCGCTGGGCGATGACGCCGACGTCATCGCGGCGAGCGCGCAGCGGCGGGAGCTCGACCACCACCTCGGCGAGGCGGTAGTAGAGGTCCTCGCGGAACTCGCCCTTCTTGATCATCTCGTGGAGATCACGGTGCGTGGCAGCGACGACCCGGACGTCGATCTCGAGGTGCCGGACCGACCCGAGGCGCTTCACCTCGCGACGCTCGAGGGCCCGAAGCAGCTTGGGCTGGAGATCGATCGAGAGTTCGCCGATTTCGTCGAGGAAGATGGTCCCGCCGTCGGACGCCTCGAAGGCGCCAATGCGCTGGCGGTCGGCCCCAGTGAAAGCGCCCTTCTCGTGACCGAAGAGCTCCGACTCGATGAGGGTCTTGCTGACCGCACCGCAGTCGATGACGATGAAATTTCCCTTGGCGCGGTCGCTGTTGTCGTGGATGCCCCGAGCCGCGAGCTCCTTGCCGGTCCCGGTCTCCCCGACGAGGATGCACGAGAGGTCGGTCCGGGCGACCTTGCCGAGGAGCGCGAAGACCTCGCTCATCACCTGGCTTCGGCCGTACATCGCTCCGAAATGGCCGGTCTTCTCGTCGGAGATGCGCTCCCACTTCTTCTTGGGCTCGAAGAGCAGCTCGGTGTCCCCTATGCGGACCCGGGCCCCGGGCGAGAGGAACGCCTCGACGACGGGAGTCCCGTTGAGCTCGGTCCCGTTCGTCGACTCGAGGTCGTGGAGGAAGTACCGGTCGTTGCGCACGCTGATTTCGCAGTGGCGCCGGCTCACGGTCTTGTCGGTGAGCACGAGGTCGTTCTTGGACGAGGTGCCCACGGAGAGCCGCGTGGACTCAATTTCGCACTCGAGGCCCCGGTCTGGACCGTTGATCACCACCACCCGTTGCCGGTGGGCTACGATCATGGGCCCAGACCCGTCATCGCG